>CAJFVW010000165.1 GCA_904420575.1 uncultured Gordonibacter sp. | reverse complement strand
GGCCACGGCGTTCGCCGACCCGGAAAACGAGGTGCTCATCCAGCGCGCGCTTGCGGAGCTGACCCGCGGCAAGACCGTCCTCATGATCGCGCATCGGCTGTCCACGGTGGTGAACGCCGACGCCATCCTCGTGCTGGAAGGCGGACGGCTGGTCGAGCGTGGCACGCACGCCGATTTGGTTGCGGCAGGCGGTCTGTACGCGCGGATGTGGGACGACTATCGGACGAGCGCGACGTGGCGCATCGAGGGCGGAAAGGGGGCCGGCGATGCTGCGTGAATCGTTGGGGCTGACGGACGCAGGCATGCGCAACTTCAAGCGCGGGGTGTTCTTCTGCGCGTTGGCGAACCTGGTGCTGATGGCGCCTTTGTGCGTCCTGTTCCTCCTGGTGGCCGCGTTCTTCGACCATCTGGTGGCCGGCGCTCCGCTGCCCGATCTGGCGCCGTATGCAGCCGGGTGCGTGGCGGTGGTGGCGGTGGTGGCGGTGACGCAGGCGCTGGAGTACCGCTTCACCTACGGGCCGGTCTACCAGGAAAGCACGCGCAAGCGGGAGGCCATCGCCGAGCATCTGCGCCGGCTGCCGCTTTCCTTCTTCGGCAAGCGCGACCTGTCCGACCTGACGAGCACCATCATGAAGGACTGCGCAGACCAGGAGCGCATGTTCATGCACGTGATGCCGCAGCTGTTCGGCACGGGCATATCCACGCTGGTGATGGCGGTGGGCATCGTCGCCTTCGACTGGCGGCTGGGCATCGCGGCGTTCTGGCCGGTGCCGGTGGCGTTCGCCATCTTCGCCGCGGCAAGCAGGGCGGTGCGCCGCAAGGTGGCGGCGAAGGAGGAACGCCGGCTTGCCATGGCCGACGGCGTCCAAGAGTACCTGGACTGCGCGCAGGAAATCCGCGCGACCAACCAGGAGCGCGCCTTCCTGCGGGCGTTGGGCGGCAAGCTGGACGACTTCGAGCGGTCGGAGGTGGCCTCGGAACTTCTGACCGGCGTGTCCATTTCGTCTTCGCAGGCGGTCCTCAAACTGGGCATCGCGTCGGTCGTGCTGGTGGGCGTGGGGCTGATGGTGTCGGGACAGGTGGGCTTTCTGACCTACTTCGGGTTCTTGCTGGTGGTCACGCGCGTGTACGATCCGGTGAGCGTGGTGCTGCAGTCCAGCAGCGAGTTGCTGGAGATGCGCCACGCCATTGGGCGCACCAACGACCTGGCCCGCACGCCCTCCATGGGAGGCTCGTCGGAGTTTCGCCCGCGCGGCTTCGACCTTTCCTTCGAGGACGTGTCGTTTTCCTACGGGGAAGGCGCGCGCGTGCTTGACCGGGTGAGCTTCACGGCGTGCGAGGGGCAGGTGACGGCGCTGGTGGGGCCTTCGGGATCCGGCAAGTCCACGTGCGCGAAGCTGGCGGCGCGTTTCTGGGACCCGGATGCGGGGACGGTGCGCCTGGGAGGCGTGGACGTTTCCGGCATCGACCCGGAGGTGCTGCTTTCGGCCTATGCCGAGGTGTTCCAGGACGTGGTGCTGTTCGACGAGACGGTGATGGAGAACATCCGCCTCGGCCGCGCGGACGCCACCGACGAAGAGGTGTTGGCGGCGGCGCGGGCGGCCAACTGCGACGAGTTCGTCTGCGCCCTGCCCGAGGGATACCGGACACACATCGGGGAGAACGGCGCGCGCCTTTCCGGCGGCGAGCGGCAGCGCATCTCCATTGCCCGCGCACTTCTGAAGGATGCGCCCGTGGTGCTTCTGGACGAGGCCACGGCCAGCCTGGACGTGGAGAACGAAAGCCAAGTCCAGCGTGCTCTTTCCCGGCTGCTTGCAGGGAAGACGGTGCTGGTGATAGCTCACAGGATGCGCACCGTGATGGGTGCGGACAAGGTGGTGGTGCTGAAGGACGGCGCGGTGGCGGAGCAGGGCGCGCCGGACGACCTCGTGCGGCGCGAAGGCGGCCTGTTCCGCCACATGGTGGAGCTGCAGGGGGCCGCTGCGGACTGGCGCGTGTGAGTCCCGCGCGCACGGCGCGCGTACGGCGCGGCGGGCACCGGGTGCGGTGCGGAGGCGATGCAGGCGCAGGGGGCCGCGATGTGCGGCGGGGCGTGCTGCGTTTCGCGTGCCCCTATGCTGCGGCGGCCGCTTGACGGGGCGGAGTGCTCGATGTGGTTGCCGCAGTCGTCCGGTGCCCCAGTCGTTTGACATCTCAGTCGTTTGACACCCCTCCTTTGTGCTATAATGGTTGTACGTACAACAAAGGAGGTGCATAGTGGCCGACGCAATGGTGACGGCGCGCATGTCACAAGAAAAAAAGGACGAAGGCAACCGCGTTCTTGCGCAATTGGGCGTCAATGCCTCCCAAGCGGTGAACCGTCTCTACGACTACGTTTTGGAAAGGCGCGAGTTGCCGTTTCCCGAAATGGATGAGCGGAGGAAATACACCGACGAAGAAATAGCGCGCGCAATGGAATGGGTTGATGGGATTTCCCGGCTGGCCGAAGGCGACAGGCATATGGCCGTGACCGATGACGAGACGGGATTCAGGCACATGGGCATCAAGGAGGCGAAGCGGGCGCGCCTTGTGAAAAAGGGACTCATGCAAGCGGGTGGCGAGCGATGAAGCTGTTCGTGGACACCAATGTACTGCTTGACTACCTCGACGAAAGGCTGGGTTTCGACGCTGCGGCGCGCAAGTTCATGGTTCTCGGTTTCCTGCACGAGTTCGAGCTCTGGATGAGTTCGTCTCAGGTGACCGATTTGTTCTTCATCCTCAGCAAAGGGGGGACGCCCTCGAAGGCTGATGACGCCAGGCGGCGCATACGGCATGCGCGGCGGTTC
>CAJFVW010000164.1 GCA_904420575.1 uncultured Gordonibacter sp. | reverse complement strand
GTCGCGCACGCGGTACTTCACCGACGCGAACACCTCCACGTACTTGGTGGCGATGCCGAACACGCCGGTGATCCACATCCAGAACACCGCGCCTGGCCCTCCCGCCAGGATGGCCGTCGCCACGCCCACGATGGAACCCGTGCCGATGGTGGCCGCCAGCGCCGTGGCCAGCGCGCCGAAGTTCGATATGTCGCCCTCCCCTTGGGGGTCCTTCTTGAAGGACATGCGGATGGCGGCCGGCAGCTTGCGCTGGATGAAGCCGGTCTTGAACGTGAGAAACACGTGCGTGCCCAAAAGGAGCCCGATCATGGCCGGGCCCCACACGAACGCGTCGATGCCGTCGAGGATTTCAATCATAACGGTTCGCCATTGTAGCCGAAGCCCGCAAGCCGCCTGCGAACTGCAACCTTTTTCCAGAAGCACCGCGCGCAGTGGACACTGGGGCGACAGCATCACCAGAAACGGCGGGAGCGGACGCTGGGGGTGACGGAGCCGGGGCCGGATTCCGAGCGCGCCCGAGCATGGCGCGGCCTGAACGCGCAGGACGCAGGGGACGCGCATTCAGGCCGGATGCGGCGCGACCGGCGAGAAGATGCTAGAAGCTCACCAGCATGACGTCGATGTCGTTGCGGCGAAACGCCGGCTTCAGGTATTCCGGGTCGCGCAGCTCGGGCAGCACCTGCTGAAGGGCCAGGAAGATGTCGGCGGAGGGGGCGCGGCTGGCGTCCTCGAGCGCATAGATGGTGCGCTCCGACACCTTCATGCCGGTCTTCTCCTCCACCTCCTTGCACAGCGACAGCCCGCGCGTGAAGCCGTTCGCCACGCGCGCCGCCTTCAGTAGCACGCCGTACTTCTCCCAATCTATGACGCTGTTCTCCTTCGCCATGCGCGCTCCTTCCTTTCGAGGCACCCGTAGGTCCCCACGTGAGCGGAGGCGGGCACCTGCCGCAACGGGCTTCCGTTTCCGCGGCCAGACGCTCGCGATACCACGGTCATTGTATCATAGTGCAAGCCCTTCGGGCCCGAGAGAAGGATGGGACGGCTCTACGGTCGCACCCGCTTGCGTTGACCGCCCGCAAAAAAGACCGCCAGCGCCGACACGGTCGACACGCCGCCGCAGGCCGCAAGCCAAACCGCCGTCGCACCGCACGCCATGCCTGCAGACTTGCACACCCCGATGGTCGCGGGCGTCTCGAAGCCGAGCAGCGCCAGGGCCACGGAAAGCCCGACCACAACGGCGGTGAACGGACGCTTCGTGGCCGCAGACGCGGCGCAGGTCACCAACAAGAGCAACGCCAGGAGCGCGGCTGCCTTTCCGGTGTAGACGCAGCGCATCGGCACCAGGTTGCCGTTCGCGAGCTCGAGCAGCCCTTGGCAAGGCGGCGCCCAGACGAACACCGCTCCCAGCACCAGCACGGCGCACGCCGCCGAGACCACGTTTCCCACCAGCAGGAGCCTTGCCGCGTTTCGCCTCTGGTCCATGTCGTTCCCCTTTCTTCCCTTTCCACTCTCTGCCGCCCTTTCGCACCGAGCGCGAGGCCGGGACGCCGGCAGCCGGCCGGCCCGCCTTGCCGGACCGGCTACGGGCCGGCCTTGGCGCGCATCCGTCAATCCGGCACCACCTCGTCAATCCGGCACCACCAGCACGTCCTTCGGACCGGCCAGCCCTCCGATCCGCTGTTCCGCCTCGAGCGTTTCCGCGTTCACCACCGCAAGGACGCCCGTCGCGCTGTTCGCCACGCAGACATGGGAGCCGTCGGGAGCAAGCGCCAGCGAATCCGTCCCCAGCGAGAGCGTGCAGCGGCCACGTTCCTCCCACGTGACCGCGTCGAGCGCGACCAGGACGCCCTCGTTGCGGGAAAGCGCAAGCACGGCCTTTCCGTCCGGCGTCTGGCAGACGCCGGCCACCCCTGGACCCACCGGCACCTCGCGCACGCGCGCGCCGCTCTGGCGGTCCACGACGTACAGGCACTCCACCCGCTGTTCCTCTTCGCCTCCGACGCCGGCGAGCAGAAGGTGCGCGCCGCCATGCGCAACGAGCGCCGTCCGCGGGCCCACCACGCCGTCGAAGGCCTCCCGCTCCGCTCCCGTCGCCAGGTCGATGCGGGCCACGTCGTAGGTCCCGTAGTTGGCGCAGTACAACAGGTCGCCTTCGGGCGAAAGGGCCAACGACACGGGCCTTCTGCCCGCGCCGGGCTCGATGCGGCAGCATTCGGGGGGATCGGTGCGATTGTGGAAGCCCACGGGAGAAAGACCCATCACGCCGACCACGGATCCGAGCGCAGCATCGATCACGTGGATGCAGCCCAGAAAGTAGTCGGCCGCATACACGCGGCCGCGCGCCGCGTCGAAGCAGAGTCCCAGCGGCTGGTTGCCGGCGGCCACCGCGCGGGCCTGCGTCGCGTCGGCACGCGGAACCATCCACAGCTCGCCCCCGCCCGAGCTTCCCACGAAAACGGTGCCGGCTCCCCAGGCCAAAGACGCGGGGTTCTGCCCCACGGGCAGGCGCTCCACCACGGTTCCCGCGGCAAGGTCCACCACGGCCAGCGTGTTGCCTGCGTACTCCGCCACGCATGCCATGCCCGCCCGAAGCGGACGCGCCTGCGCGGGCGCGGCGGGCGCCGCCTCCTGAGGAGCCTGTGCTTCCTTCGGCGGCTTCTCTTTGGCAGTCGGGCCGCCTTGGGCGGAGCCGCAGCCCGCAAGCGAGCCTGCGGCCATGCCCGCAAGGGCGGTGCCCGCCAGGTGCACGAACCTCCTGCGCGAGATCATGCGCAACCCCTTCCTCTTTCTTCGCATGCGTTGGCGCAGGCGGCGCGACGGGCCTCGTCTCGGCGCGGGCGCCGCGTCCGTCTCACGCCCGTGCGTCAGCGTCGTGCAGCACGCCCCCGTCCAGTTCGTAGACCGTGTCGGCCAGGCGCGCGTACCCCTGGTCGTGCGTCACCACGACCACCGCGCGCCCTCCCGTTGCGGCGAAATCCTTGAACTGCCCGAACACGAAGTCCGACCAGGCCTCGTCCAGGTCGTTCGTCGGCTCGTCGGCCAGGATGACCTCGTGGTCGGCCAGCAAGGTGCGCACCACCACCAGCCTGCGCTTCTGCCCCACGGACAGCTCGCACGGCAGATGGTCGGCGCGGTCGGCCAGGCCGAACCGCTCCAGCATGTCGTCCACCCGTTCCTCGTCGGCGCGGGCGCGTGCCGCCTTGCGCGCGAACACCAGGTTCTCGCGCGCGGTCAACGCCTGGAACAGATACGGGCTCTGGAAGACGAAGCCGACGCCCTGGCGGTGCAGCGCGTCCAGGCGGCCGGCCGAGGCGCGGCACACGTCCTCGCCCTTGAACAGGACCGACCCCTCATCGGGCCGCAACAGGCCGCCCATGACGTTGAGCAGCGTCGACTTGCCCTTGCCGGACACGCCGGTGACCGCCACCACCTCGCCTGCGCCGACGCGCAGGTCCAACCCGTCGAGCGGGCGGACGGGTGGCTCGGACCGGAACATCTTCGTCACGCCGGACAGCTCCATGAGCGCCTCCATCACAGGCCCCCCTTCGCCAGCGTCTCCTGCGGGTCGCTGCGCACCACCTTCGCAACCGGATACGCCACGGCAAGCGCGCTCAGAACCAGGGAAAACGCAATGCCAGCCAGCGCCGCAGCAACGTAGGCGCCGGCGGAAGGGGCCGCGCCCGGCAGTGCGAAGGTGCCGTGGAGAAGCCCCACGGCCGCCGTGGCTGCCACAAAGGCGCACGCCACGCCCACGATCGCGCCCGCAAGCGCCACGAGGGCCACTTCGCACAGCATGCTGGCAAGCACGCCGTGCACGCCCACGCCCAGCGTGCGCATGAGCCCCCACTCCGTCATGCGGGAGGAGACCAGCGCCGAGAACCGGCCGGCCAGGGCAAGCGCCGCCACCACCACCAAGGCTCCCAGCAACGCGGCGCAAAGGACCTCCACGGCCGAAAGCTGCGCCGACGCGCCGGCCACCACTTCGGACGCCACCACGGCCACCGTGCCGGGGCACAAGGCCATGATGGATTCCGCCAGCTGGGACGCGTCGGAGCCTTGCTCGGCCTTGACCATGACGCACGACACGGACGCGAACGGGTCCTTGCCGTCCCATACGCCTTGAAGGTACGGGCTGCCGGAAGCGATGGTGCGCGCGGCCCCCATGTCCATGAAGATGGTCTCGTCCATGCTGGTGCCCGTCTCTTCCAACGTGCCTGCCACGTGGAACACCGAGCCCAGGATGGACACCTGGTCCCCTTCGATGGCCGGGGCCTTGGCCCCCACCAGAATGCCGTCGGGCCCCAGGTCGATGGCACCGCCGCCCTGAACCCACGGCTTCAGCACGAAGTCGGTCGCCGCGTCGATGCCCACGATGCGCGTGACGCCCACCACCGAGCAGCAGCTCTCGTTCACGGTCTGCGTGAAGAACTGCGGCGTCGCCTGCGCCACGCCGTCCACGCCCGCCACGGCGGAGCCCGTCTCGTCAGGCAGGTACACGTTGACTGGCTGCGCAGTGAACAGCACTTCCGACGCGCTGGACGACGCCCCCACGGGAAGCACCATGACGTCGGCGCCCAGGCGCTCCCGCGACAAGGACACGCTGCGCTCGAGCGAGACGACGACCACCACCGACGCGGCCACCACGCACGTGACCACCGCTATGATGAGGGCCGTCACGGTGGACTGTCCCAGGCGCCGCACGACGTTTCTCCAAGCAAGGTACAGCACGAACCTCCCCTTCCCCCGCACGCCACAACGCCGCATGCTGCGACGCCGGCGAACCGGCGCCGCAGCGCTTCGCCGCGGGCTAGTAGCCCTCCCCGCCGCGGTCGACCGTTTCGGCCATGCCGTCGATGTCGGCGAACGCCTCCACCGTGATGTCGGGGTCGAGCGTCACCGCCAGGTTCGGATGCGTCTCCGAGACGTCCTTGACCGAAACGGCGCCGGCATGCCCGGAAAGCACCGTTTCGAACTCGTCCAGGGAGATGTTCGCGCTCGGGCACGCCACGGTGCACACGGGAGGCAGCCCCGCCGCGCGGCGGTCGATGCAGCCGTCGCACTTGAAGGTGGTGGAGGTGACCTCGTCGTAGGCGGGCGCATGGAACGGGCACGCCTCGATGCAGGTCTTGCAGCCGATGCACAGGCTGTGGTCCTGGATGACCAGGCCCGTGTCCTCCTGCTTGGTGTAGGCGCCCACCGGGCAGTTGGCGACGCACGCCGGCTCGTCGCAGTGGTTGCAGCCCATCGAGACGAAGGCATGCCCCACAGGTTCGGACACGTCGATCTGGCGCACGCGGCGCAGCAGCACGCCGGGGTTCAGCAGATGCTCGTTCGCGCAGGCGACCGTGCAGGTCTTGCAGCCGTAGCAGTGGTCGGTTGCCACATGGAATCCCAGAGTCATGGTTATGCCCCCTTCTTGACTTCGACCAGCGTGGAGTTGCAGCAATGCGTGGTTCCGAGGACCGGATAGGCGTTGCTGGTCACGTGGCTGGACGACCCGGTCTCGTTCACGGCGTCGTCCCAGCCGTTCTCAAGCACCACGACGCCCTGCTTCACGTGGTCGGTGACGAACGCCGTGCCCGCATGCTCGCCGCGGTCGTTGTAGGCCGCCACCGCGTCGCCGTGCTTGATGCCGCGCGCCTCGGCGTCCGCCGGATGCAGGTAGACGTGGGGTTCGTGGCCGTCCAGGTCCAGCATCGTGTCCAGGTTCTTGAAGATGGTGTGCACCGACGTGCGCAGCTTGCGCTGCACGGCGGCCAGCGGGTACTTCGCCGCCAGGCCTTCGGCGTTGAGCGGGTGTTCGGCAGGGCGCTGGTGGCAGGCGATGGGCGGGAACCCTTCGTCGACCCATTTCTGCACCCACAGATGTGCCTTGCCGGTGGACGTGAAGAACTGGCCGTCCTTGTAGGCGATCCAGCCCTCGTTGCGCTCCCACATGTTGACGCCCTTCTTTTCCACCAGCTCGTCGTACGTGACGCCGGTGGGTTCCAGCACGCGCTTGATGTACACCTCGGGGTCTTCGTTGAAGTACTGCTCGAAGCCGAAGCGTTTGGCCACTTCGAGCGTAATCTCCAGGTCGGTCTTGGCCTCTCCCGGAGGGGTGACGCCGGCTTCGCTGATCTCGAGGACGGCCGAACGCGAACTTGCCGTCACGTTCGGGGTCTCGAACAGCGCCGTGCAGGGAAGAACCAGGTCGGCCCACAGACCGGTCGCGTTCATGAAGTGGTCGACCTTGACCACGAACGGGATGTGCTCGAGGGCCTTCTTCACCATGTTGGAGTTGGGCCACTGCGAGGCGATGTTGCCGTTGGCGATCCACATGAAGTTGATCTTGGTCGGCTGGTCGGCCAAGACCATTTCCCCGAACTGGGAGAAGGGGATGGAGGGGTACTTCTGGGCGTCCGGATTGGATTCGTAGGCGGAGCCCACCTCGGTCAGGCTGGACACGCCGCCCACGTCGTACACGCCATCGCCGGTATGGCCGACGTTGCCCGTGAACAGGGCCAGGTACACCTGCGTCGCCGTGGCGTACGCGCCGTTTTCCGTACGCTGGTAGCCGCCCATGTTCTGGATGATCATGGCATGCTCCGCGGTGGCGTAATCGCGCGCGATGCGGGCGACGTCGTCGAAGGAACAGCCGGTCTCGGCCTCCACGGCCTCCTTGCCCCATTTGTCGGCCTCTGCCTTGATCAGGTCGTAGATGGTCGTGTACTGGGCGGCCGCCTCGGTCCCCGCGACGGAGAGCGCCGGGGTTGCGCCCGCGGCGTCATGGGCGACCACGGCGTTCGTCGTGGTGTCCCACACCTGGTAGGTGGTGTCGTCCGCCGGATCGGCGAACGCGGGGGCGCCGGTGGCGTTGTCCACCAGACAGGGCGCCGTCGTGTGTGCGATCAGGTACTCCTCGTCGGTCAGGCCTTCGTCGATGACGACCTTCAGCATGGCCAGTGCGAGCGCCGAGTCGGTGCCGGGCCAGGGCTGTATCCATTCCTGGGACTTGTCGGCGGTCTCGGAATAGAACGGGTCGATGGTGCACAGCGTGCCGCCGTTGTCCATCATCTTCTGGATGCGCCCGAAGTAGCCGCACAGCGTCACGACCGGGTTGTTGCCCCAGGCGATGATGTAGTCGGAGTTCTCGAACTCGTTGCGCGTCGGCTGCGAGCGGGTGCCCAGGATGGTGGACACGCCTGCGTCGATGCCGGCGCAGCACATGTTGCCCGACGTGGGGGTGGTGCCGCCCAGCCAGGAGCCGAGCGTTCCCATGGCGCCGTTCAGCGAGCTGAAGTTGCCCGACCCGCCCTGGACGATGATGGACTGGCTTCCGCCGTTGTCCAGCGCATAGTTGATCTTCTCTTCGATGAGGTCGATCGCCTCGTCCCAGCTGATCTCCTCGAACTCGCCCGACCCCTTGGCGCCCACGAGCTTGAGCGGCTTGGTGAGGCGCTTGTCGGAGTTGCACATCTCCACGCGCGCAAAGCCCTTGCCGCAGGCAGGGCACTCGTTGACTTCCCCGCTCTCCACCTTCACCAGCTTGCCGTCGCGCACATAGCCTTTCAGCAGGTGATGCTGGCATTCGGGCGAGCAGCAGCCGTAAACCAGCTCGCAGTCGGCGAACGGGTCCTCTCCCGCCGCCGGTCCCTGTTCGGCAGGCTTATCCTCCGCCTTCGGCGCACAGCCCGAAAGCCCCACGGCGGCGGCAGCGCCCGTCGCGGCTGCCGCGGTCACGAACGTCCTGCGCGACAACGACGGCATCGTCTGGCGTGCAGATTGCTTCATCGTGCTCTCCTCTCCTCGTCCTGTCCCTTCGCCAGGAGCGCCTGGCTTCCTCCCCCGGTCTGCGGAACCGCCTGGCCGGACGCTTGCGTCCGACGGGCGGTGCCGCTCGCGCCGTGAAGCACACGTGTCACCCATGACGCCCCTTCGCCACATATTCTCCACAGACGATCTGCGTCCTTCAATGCTTTCGCAGGAAACTTTTCATTAAGAAAGTCCTGCGAAACATTAAGAAAGTATTACCATCGCGCGAGGGGAGTTTCCATCCGGCCCGTTTTTCCGGATAATGGCGGAGAAGGGGAACGCGAGGGGACAAGGCTCTTCGACAGGGGGATGCAGGCAACGTGCTCACACGACGGGAAAAGCCGCGCCGTTTCGGCATCCGTTTCAAGTTCGCGGTGCTCATCGGCGCGCTCATCGTGGCGCTCATGGTGGTCGACGCGCTGTGGAACATCGACCTGCAACAGCAGCAGGCCGAGAACGAAGCGCGCGAGAAGGCCGAGGTGCTGGCCGACCAGATGCATGCCATGTGGGACTTCATCGACATCAACCAGAACATCGTCAACCGCAACGAGGACGGCACGTTCCGCACGAAGACCCTCGTGTGCGTCGTGGCCGCAAAATCAGTGAGCATGCTGTTCACCTCGCAGACCGACTACACCATCCGCTTCACCAGCCAGACCCCGCGCCAGGCCGCCAACGCCGCCGACGCGTTCGAGGAGCGCGCCTTCGAGGCCTTCGCATCCGATCCCACGCTGGAGGCGTACTACGACGTGGAGACGAACGAGGCCGGCCAACGGGTGTTCCGCTACCTGGAACCCTTGTACGTCACGGAAACCTGCCTGGAATGCCATGGCGACCCGAAGGGGGAACTGGACCAGTACGGCTACGAGAAGGAGGGCATGCGCGTCGGCGAGATCGGCGGCGCGATGTCCATCATCGAGCCCATGGACATCTACGCGCAAGGCATGCAGACCAGCGTGTTCCAGCAGGTGTTCATGGTGTTGCTCGTGCTGGCAATGGCCTCCATCGGCATCTATGCGGCCGTGAGCAGGCTGGTGCTGCGGCCCATCGACGGGCTGGGACGGGCCGCCAAGCAGATCGGCGAAGGCGACTTCGCCTACCACCTGGCCATAGAAGAGCGTCACCCCGACGAGATCACCGAGTTCGCCCACGACTTCGACAAGATGGCGCGCCGGCTGGAGCGTTTGTGCACCGACCTGGAAAGCGAGGTGCAGAGCCAGACCGACAAGCTGTCCGCCTTGAACGACCTGCTGCTGCGCCAGAAGGCCGAGCTGAAGAACGCCCTCGACCGCCTGAGCGAGGAGACGGAGTACAAGAACGACTTCTTCGCCATCATGAGCCACGAGCTGCGCACGCCGCTCACCTCCATCCTGGCGTTCGCACGCATCCTGCGCGCCACCGACACGCTCGACGTCAAGACGCAAGGGGCCGTGGAGGAGATCGAGGCCAACGCCACCCTGCTGCTCAACATGGTGAACAACATCCTGACCATATCGAAGGCGGAGGCGCACAGAAACAAGCTGGTGCGCGAGCCCGTGGACTTCGTGGACCTCATCGGGTTCATCAAGAACTCGCTGGAGCCGGTCGCCAGGAACAAGGACGTCGCGCTTCGCGCCAAGACCGACCCTGACGTGCCGCTTTCCATGGCCGACTGGGAAAAGCTGCGCAGGATCGTGGAGAACCTGGTGGACAACGCCATCAAGTACACCCACGCCGGCGGCACGGTGGACGTCCGCGTCGCGTTCGAGCAGGCGCCCGGCGAAGGCGAGGCGGGCGGCTTCGTCGTCATCACGGTCGCCGACGACGGCATCGGCATCGCCGCGGAGGACCAGGACGGCATCTTTGAGCGCTACCGTCAGGCAGGCCAGTCCCCCAACCGGCGCTATCGCGGCACGGGCCTGGGACTCGCCGTGGTGAAGGAGCTCACCGAGCTGCACGGAGGCGCCGTTTCCGTGACGTCCGAGCGCAAGCAGGGAAGCACGTTCGCCGTGCGCATCCCCTACGTTCCCGTGGATACGGAGGAATACGATGAAGATACTGCTCGTTGACGACGAGGCCAGCATCGAGCGCCTGGTGTCGCGCATGATCACCGACGCGGGGTACGAATTCGCCTACGCCGAGAACGGCTTCGACGCCTTGGCGGCGATCGAGCGCGAGAAGCCCGACCTGGTCATCATGGACGTGATGATGCCCAAGATGGACGGCTTCACCACCTGCCGGGAAATGCGCTCGCGCGGCTTCGACGCGCCCGTGATCTTCCTGTCTGCGAAAGGCGACATCGTGGACAAAGGCGTGGGCTTCTCGGCGGGGGGCGACGATTACATGGTGAAGCCTTTCGACCCGCGTGAGCTACTCATGCACATCGAGGCGCAGCTCAGGCGCGCTCACATGGCCTCCCATGCGTCGCCCGCCCCCGACGAAGTGCTCCACGTCGGCCGTTTCACGCTCGACGTGGGCCGGTTCCGCGTCACCAAGGGCGACGCGCGCCTCGCCCTCACGCCCAAGGAGTTCAAGATATTCCACGCGCTGGCCAGCAATCCCGGCCTCGTGCTTTCGAAGGAGCAGCTGGTGGAAGCCGCCTGGGGAAAGGAATTCGTCGGCGAGACGTCCAGCATCACGGTGTTCATCAAGAAGCTGCGCGAGAAGGTGGAGGACGACCCGTCCGACCCCCGCGTCATCCAGACCGTCTGGGGCATCGGCTACCGC
>CAJFVW010000163.1 GCA_904420575.1 uncultured Gordonibacter sp. | reverse complement strand
GCCAGCCAACGCCAACACGTACATGTTGCGGATGTGCTCGGCCAGGTCGCGCACGAACTGCGCCAGGTCGGCGCCGGTTTCCACGTATTCCGCCGTCCAACGGAAGCAAGAGGCCACGTCGCGCGTCCCGATGGCGCGCACGATGGCGGCCAGATCGCTCGAGTCCAGCGACCCCAGCAAGCGCTCGGCAACCTCCATGGTCACCTTGCCTTCGCCGAACGCGATCAACTGTTCCAGCGAGGTCAGGGCGTTGCGCATGCCGCCTTCGGCACGATGCGCGATGAGATCCAGCGCCTCGCCCTCGAACTCCACGCCTTCGGCCACGCACACGGCTCCCAGGCGGGACACGATGGCTTCGGCCGAAATGCGGCGGAAGTCGAACCGCTGGCAGCGGGAATGGATGGTTTCCGGCACCTTCTGCGGATCGGTGGTGCACAGGATGAACACCACGTGGCTCGGTGGTTCCTCCAGCGTCTTCAGCAGCGCGTTGAACGCCGCCGTGGAGAGCATGTGCACCTCGTCGACGATATAGACCTTGTAGCGGCCGCGCGTCGGCGCGAACTGCACGCGCCCAATGATCTCCTCGCGCACGTTCTCCACGCCCGTGCGGCTGGCGGCGTCCAGCTCGTACACGTCGGGATGCTCCCCGTTGGCGATGGCCACGCAGTCGTCGCACGTGCCGTCAGGTTCGGCGGTGGGACCTTTCTCGCATAGCAGGGCCTTGGCCAGAAGGCGCGCCGTGGTGGTCTTGCCCGTGCCGCGCGGGCCCGTGAACAGGTAGGCGTGGCTCACCTTGTCCTGGCCGATGGCGTTCTTGATGGTGCGCTCGATGTGCTCCTGGCCGACCACGTCCTCGAAGATCTGCGGCCGGTACTTCCGGTAAAGTGCCTCTGACATGGGAAACCCGTCCTCCACGCGCATGCTGCCGGACGGCGGGACGCCGCCTGCCCGGATCGTCAGTTTCCCCCATTATATCGGCAACCGCACCCGGCATCGAGGGTCGCCGCCAACCACACAACATCAGCAGCACGCAGGTGCACCGCCGCAAACACCGACAGGGCGCCTTTGCACGCTATTGCAATGAAACGCGCCGACCCGCCTTCTTTGCCATCGCGCCTGAAACCATGCCTCGCGAACAGGTAAAACAAATGCTCTCCCCCATTTCGTTGAGGGAAGACGCCCGTTCCGCGAAAGCAAAATTCAACGGTTTGGGAGATGCGCTTTGCCCTAAACCGTCCAATCATATCGCACAGGGTGCGCAGCACATTCGTCGTGCACTCTGTGCGGGCCTCTGTGAAAGGAAGGGATGTGCATATGGGTTCGTTTTCGCGTAGAAGTTTTTTGAAAGGCGCCGGGGTGGGTGCACTTGGGATGGCAGGCATGGGGGCTTTGGGCGCTTGCTCTCCCCAGTCGACTTCCGACGAGACCCGGGATGACGCTGCGGCCACCTCGACCTCCGGCACATCTGCATGGCGCACTGCCCCGGAGTCTGTCACCGACATCGTCCAAACCTACGATTGCGACGTGCTGGTCATTGGCCTGGGCCATGCGGGAAGCTGTGCACTGCGCGCGGCGGCCGAAGCAGGCGCCGTTGCCTACGGCATGGACGAGCATAGCGAGGAAAGCTGGTCCTACACCGGCTTTCAAATGGGTCACATCAACTCAAGCTATCTGAAAAGCAAGGGCATACCCGAAGTTGACCCCATCGAATTCGTGAACGACTGGCAAGTCCGCTCGAACAACCGCTCCAATCCCGCCCTCATCATGAAGTATGCCAAAAACTGCGGCTCCACGTTCGACTGGATTTTCAACAACCTGAATGAAAAGGACTTCGAAACTTTCAACATCATGCACTACAAGCCCGAAGGTCCATTCAAAAAGGAACTTTCCGGTTTGAAGTCGTGGGTGGGCACCGCAACGGCCGGCGGCGACCTTCTGACCGAATCGCTTCACCGCTGCAAGGAAGCCGCCCAGCAAAGCGGCGGCGACGTCCTTTTCGAAACGAAGGCTTGCCAGCTTGTCACCGACGAAAGCGGGGCGGTTGTTGGGGCCATTGGCGAAGGGCCCGATGGATACGTTCAGGTGAACACGGCAAAAGGCGTCATCATAGCCACTGGCGGCTTCGGGACGAACGCCGAGATGTGCCAGGACCTCCTGTACGAAATCAAGGAGTCGCTTGGCCCCAACGACGAGATCACCAACATGCTCGACCGCGATGGCACGGGCATACAAATGGGCTATTGGGCCGGCGGACGCCTTGACCCATGCATGGGCACCATGGACGGAGCTTATTGGTATCCGTGCGATTCGCCCACCGACCCGCTGGGCGCAACGGCGGCCCTGTGGCTCAATGCCGACGGAAAGCGCTACTGCAACGAAGGCTTTGGGTCTACCGAGCTTATGGCCATGCCAGGCGCGCGCCAGCCTGATGGGCAGATTGTAACGGTGTTCGACAGCAACGTCGAGGAACTGCTGAACGCGCAGCCTTTCGGGCACATGAGCTTCGACGTGACAGGCGGCTTCGACGCCCTTCGCACTACTATGGAGAAAGCCTATGCGGGCGGTGCGCAGGGTTCTGCGGAAGAAGGCGAATCCACCGGCGCAGAAGCGGGAACCAACAAAGCCGAAGGCGGCGGAGCGCGCGTGTATGCGGCAGACGACCTCGAGACGCTGGGCACCTACCTTGGCTACGAAGGAGAGGCGCTCGACAATTTCGTCGCGTCCATCGAACGCTACAACGACCTATGTGCGCAAGGCGTTGACGAGGACTTCGGCAAAGACCCGTCGCTCATGATCCCCGTCAGCAACCCGCCGTATTACGCCTATGGCGGAACGAAAGCCCTCGGCGTCCTCATGGTCACGGTGGCAGGCCTGCTCATCGATGAAAACGGCCAGGTGCTCGGCAACGACTACCGTCCCATCAAGGGGCTGTTCGCGGCGGGCAACGCTTCGGGTTCGCGGTTCGGATGGCAGTACTTCACGTCCATTGCCGGCCAAAGCCTCACCCTGGCACACACGTTAGGCAAGATGACCGGGGAATACGTGGCGTCGCTCTAGTCGAAGCAGCTGGCGCGCCGGCAAGCATCAGGCAGTCTTCGGTCTTGTTGGCATCATGTGATCAAGCGACTGCACGCGGGGCGGCAATACATCTTGCCACCCCGCGTTTGCCGCCCCGCCCTGCTTCCTTCACTTCCTTTTCCCACCGCCTTCCCCGCGCTCCCCTCTCATGAGGTCGATCAGTTCCATGCGCGACGAAGTCTGCGTTTTGCGGTAAATGCTTTTCAAATGCGTGCGGACCGTGGAATCGGACACGAAAAGCGCTTTGGCGATGTAGGGTGCATTGTAGCCGTCGTTGACGTACATCAGCACCTCTTCCTCGCGCGGCGTAAGGCCCCATTCCCGCGCAAACCCTTCATGCACAAGCGCTTTGTTCCCGCTTTGCCGTTCGACCGGTGCCGCTTCCTCGCTTTCTGCGTCCTTCCTCGTTTTCCATAATTGGAATGCGGGAGACAGCATCACGTACACCATGAATGCCATTGAAACCACGAACACGATGGAGCCGCGTTCGTCCTGAGCGAGGTCGGCCAAACCCAACATGCGGCCCACGATGCTCGCCCCCGAAAGCAGCGCCAAAGACAACCCCATGGTTCTTAAAACGGGAAAGCCGTCGCGAAAGCACACGCTCGCCAGAAAGGCAATGGCGAATATGCCCAGGGCGGAAAAGAGCACCGCCGCGCCCAGCGAACCCACCCGGAAAAGCACGGTCTGACGCAAAAAGCTCCCCAAAAACACTAACAGGGCGGCTGCGCAAGGAAACGCCATCCAGTAGGAGAAGGGAACCAGCGCCTTTTTCGGCACCAGACGCGCCATCGCCAAAACAAGAACGGCCGCCAGCAACAGCCCCAGGAAGCTTTGTGAAACATGCGGGATGTCGAATGTGTTGTCAAGGGAATTGGAATACACCGCGAACACCACCAACGCCAGCAAAGACGACGCCAGACCCCGCAATTCCTCGCGTGGCGTCTCGTCCCACCCGCCGCTTTCCCTTGCAGCAACACGGGCGACCCCGCCTTCCGGCGGCTCAACCAGCACGCACGCAAGAACGGCAACAACCCCCACGAAAAGCAGCAACTCCCGCAAAGCCGTGGCGGCTTCCGCTTGCAGGAAAAACGCCACCCCATTGACAAGCAATGCGCCGAGAACCACGAGTGCCGCATGCGTCAAAATGCGCACAAAAGGGGTGTCACGCAACAACAAGAACCACGATATGCTCAAAAACGCCAGGCCCATGCCGAACAAAATGCCGCTGAGGACTTGAAACACGGAGTCGGACACGAACCACGAGACAGAATGCCCCACGCAAACGGAGGCAAAGCCCAGAAGCGCCACCGCATGCTCGAATCGGCGCTGGGGCACAACCATCAGGATGAGCGACCCGAGCGCACACCCCACGAGAACGCCCAACTGCCCGTCTTCGCTCACAAAAGCCGCCACGGGCACATCGGCAATGGTCAGACGCAGGAAGATGGGCAGAAGCGTTGCCACGAAGCATACCGATCCGGCATACATTCCCACGCGCAACAAAAAAACCAAGCGCTCATTGAACCAAACCGGTCGGGACACCTGCGCTTTTTGAGATCCGCTTCCCAAAACCCCTCCGTCCGAGCCGCACATGCGCTGCGAGAAATCAATTCTCCTGCCGCGTCTTTTTCGCCTTCGAAAGGCCCAGCTTGGCCTTCACTGCCCCAGCGATAGCCGGAATGAGCGAGACGACCACAATGCCAACGATGACCAACTCGAAGTGATCCTGCACGAAGGGGATGCCGCCGAAGAAGTAGCCCAGCAGCACGAACAGCGTAGACCAGACCACGCCGCCAATGACGTTGAAGAGCAGGAACTTGCGGTAGTGCATGTGCCCCAAGCCGGCAAAGAACGGCACGAACGTGCGGATGAAGGGGAAGAAGCGCCCGAGGAAAATGGCGAGCGGCCCGTACTTGTTGATCAGGCCCTCCGTCTTTTCGACACGCTCTGGCGTCATCGACTTCACCTTGCCGGAATCAATGATGTGCTTGCCGAACTCGCGCCCGATCCAGTAGTTGCAGGAATCGCCCAGCACGGCTGCTACCCACACCACGGGCAGCAGCACGAAAAGACTCAGCCCGCCTCCGTCAGCCGCAAAGATGCCTGCGGTAAACAGCAACGAGTCACCCGGCAAAAACGGCATGATGACCACGCCGGTCTCGATGAAGATGATGAAGAAGATGGGAATGTAGGCACCCATGCCGAAAGCTGCAATCCATTCGGCAATGAAGCCGCGTGGGTCTTGCAGTAAGTCTATGAAGAACTGGATGACCTCCATGAAAGCCTTTCGCTTCGAATGGAAGGAAACGCCTCTTGGAATGCCGTCCCTAACGGGCACAGCAAGCCGGGGGATCTCCTTCGCTCCCGTACGGGGATCCTTCGGCTTCAGCGCTTCGCGCCTCCGCCCAGAAGGGCAATTCGGGGCCTGGTCGGCGTTTCCGCAAGTATCCCGGATAGGCAAGGGCGCTCGCCAGCGGTCCCTTATGGCTGCTTCCTCCCGGACCTGACCAGGTTCGGAACATGGCGCCGCCCTGGCCCATCCGAGATACTCGACCATGCACGCATGCATGTGAACATACAGTATAGTCTATCGGCGAAAACCGCTTTTGGCGGGATCGCGCGAAGCGATCAAAAGCACATAGACAGCGCGTGGCTTTGACATCTTCACACGCCGCCGCGCCCGCAGCGCGCTCGCCGCCACCAACGCCTGCGAACCGCCGGCTGCCCACGCCGCGTGCGCTCGCTCGGCGGGCGCCCCGCCCACTCGCTCGCCCTACTGCCCTTCTTGCGCAGACCCGCCTACGGCCTCCCGCGCCGCTGCCTGGCCTTCCCCCAGAATGCCCTTGATGCCGTAGAACGCCGCCACGTTCGCCACGGACGAAATGTCTTCCAACGGGATCTCGGAATCCGCCAGCAGCCAGCGCCGATAGATCGCCAGCAGCCCTGCCGTGTAGAACGATACGCAATAGCCCAGGTAAGGTCCCATATGAGCCAGCCCCAGCCAATCGTCTTCGATGAGCGCCTCGGTCAGCGGCCCTTCGATCTTGCTCAGGACGGTGTCGGCGGACACGTGCTTGACCATGCGCCGCGTGCGGGCCAGATCGGGCGCTATGGTCACGCTCAGCCGGGAAAAGAACTCCGTGGTGTCGACGGTTCCTCTCTCGAAGAACGACTCCTCGCGCAACACTTCGACGATGCGTTCCGCCCCCTGCTTCAACAACGCGTCGGCCACGGCGTCCACGGTGTCGTAATGCAGGTAAAACGTTTTGCGGTCGATGTCTGCCTCGCGGGCAAGGGCGGTCACCGTGATCTTCTGCGGGTCCTGTTCTTCGGCCAACTTGAGAAACGCTTCCACGATGGCCTTCTCCGTGCGGGCGAAACGGCGATCCTGTGTGCGAGACGACGCGGTTCCGTTCCCCATGACGTTCATCCCCAATCTTTCCGAATATGTGGCATATGCCTCAACGGTGCATAATCTGGCAATTGCATTCCCAGACACGCTCACTATAATCACCAAAAAGGGATTATTCAACATATGTTGAATAAATGAGCGGAAGGACTATCTCATGAAAGCTTCCGACCAGGTCAAGCGTGCCGCGCTCAACAAGACGGTGAACTACCTTCTGGAAGACCCCGAACGCAACATCACGAAGATCATGGACATGCTGGACAAGGTGGCGCCGACCGACCTGTTCCCAAGCCAGCGCATCGCTTTCCGCAACGCGATCGAACGGAAGAACAACTGGTACGAACTGCTCATGCGCGTACTCGACCTGAATCCCACCGTGCGCAACGACCTCATCAGGATGTTCTTGGTGGATGCCAACCTGATGGCATGGCCCGAACAGGAAGCCAACCGCGAGAAGTACCAGTGCAACATTCCCTGGGCCCTGCTGATGGACCCGACGAGCGCCTGCAACCTCCACTGCACAGGCTGCTGGGCGGCAGAATATGGGAGCAAGCAGAACCTGACCCTGGACGAGATGGACTCCGTCATCCGGCAGGCCAAGGAGTTGGGAACGCACGTGTTCATCTACACGGGCGGCGAGCCGCTCGTACGCAAGCGCGACGTCATCGCGCTGTGCGAACAGCATCCCGACTGCGCCTTCCTCTCGTTCACCAACGCGACCCTCATCGACGAGGACTTCTGCCAGGACATGCTGCGCGTGAAGAACTTCATCCCCGCCATCAGCGTGGAAGGGTTCGAAGAGGCAACGGACGCGCGGCGCGGCGACGGAACGTACGGGAAGGTGGTCGCCGCCATGCGCCTGCTCAAGCGACATGGCCTGCCCTTTGGCGTTTCGTGCTGCTACACGAGCCAAAATGCCTCGTCGATCGCATCCGAAGAATACTTCGACTGGATGATCGAGCAGGGCGCGCTGTTCTGCTGGATCTTCACCTACATGCCCATCGGCGTCGACGCTCCCACCGACCTCATGGCCTCGGCCGAGCAGCGCGAGGCGCTGTACCATTTCGTGCGCGGCATGCGCGACAAGAAGCCGCTGTTCACGCTCGACTTCTGGAACGATGGCGAGTTCGTGGGCGGCTGCATCGCCGGAGGGCGGCGCTACCTGCACATCAATGCGGCCGGCGACGTGGAGCCCTGTGTGTTCGCCCACTACGCGAACGCGAACATCCGCGACGTGTCGCTTTTGGACGCGTTGCGCTCGCCCATCTTCATGGCCTACTACGAGCAGCAGCCGTTCAACGACAACTACCTGCGGCCCTGCCCCACGTTGGACAATGCCGGGATCCTGGCCGACATGGTGGACCGCGCCGGCGCGCACTCGACCGATCTCCAGCATGCCGAGGACGCGCACGACCTGTGCGCCAAGTGCGCTCCCGCCGCCGCAGAATGGGCGCCCGTTGCCGAGCGGCTGTGGACCAACCCCGACGACCCGCTGTACCAGAAGCGGCAAGACCCTGGCCAGGGACTGGGCGACGCCGACAAGTCGAAGCTCGAGAGGCTGGGCCGCGGACACCAGCCACTCGCCCCGACGCAGCCGTAAGTCAACTCAGCGAAAGGCCGCGTTGCGACCACCTGACGCAGAAGCCCGCCGGGATCGGCGGGCTTCTGTTGTTCTGCTTGTTGTTCGCGAGTACAGGTCCGCCCAAAGTCAGCGAGAAGCGCTCTCGTGCCGAAGATTGCCGTGAAAGGATTGCGAAGCGTACTTTGGTACGTGAGCAATCCTTGGAGCGGCAAGATTCGGTGCGAGAGCGCTTCGCAGCGTCGAGCAGTTCCGGCGGTCGGCAGACCGCCGGAACGTTAGAGCGTGCGCAGGTTCACTTCCTTGAGCTGGCGGCCGGTGACGGCGCTGGGGGCGCCGGTCATCGGGTCGCTCGCGGAGCTCGTCTTCGGGAAGGCGATGACGTCGCGGATGGACGCCTTGCCCGCAAGCAGCATGACCAGGCGGTCGAGGCCGAGCGCGATGCCGCCGTGCGGCGGCGCCCCCAGTTCGAGCGCGTGGATGAGGTGGCCGAACTTCTCGTCGATTTCATCGTCCGTGAGGCCGCACACGCGCAGCACGCGGCGCTGCTCTTCGGCGTTGTGGATACGGATGGTGCCGCCGCCCACTTCGAAGCCGTCCATGACCAGGTCGTAGCTGTAGCTGCCGCAGGCCAGCGGGTCGCTTTCGATCTTGTCCACGTCCTCGTCCAGCACGTGCGTGAACGGATGGTGCTCGGCGGCGTACTTCTTCTCGTCCTCGTCGTACTTGAACATGGGGAAGTTCACCACCCAAAGCAGCTGATGGCCCTCGCGCGGCACGTCGAGCACGTCGGCCATGTGCAGGCGCAGCGCGGAGAGCACGGCGTTCGCCACCGCCGGCGCATCTGCCGCGAACAGCAGCAAGTCGCCAGGTTCCACGTCCATGGCTTCCTTGAGCGCGGCGAATTCCTCGTCCGAGAAGAACTTGATGATGGGGCTCTTCTCCTTGCCGTCGGTCGTGAACGCGATCCAGGCCATGCCCTTCGCGCCGTTCTCGGCTGCGATGTCGGCCAGCTTCTCCACGTCGCCGCGGCTCCAGTCGCCCGCGCCCTTCGCGTTGATGGCCTTCACCACGCCGCCGGACTGC
>CAJFVW010000162.1 GCA_904420575.1 uncultured Gordonibacter sp. | reverse complement strand
CTCGATGCCGATGACCTTCGCACCGGAATCGGCAGCCTCGCGCAGCGCGCACACGCCGGCCAAGCCGAGGCCCACCACGCACACGTCGACGTCGATGGTCTCCGCCACCGTGGAGTCGTCGATGGGCTCGGGCGGGTTCATCCACGACGGGGTGAATTCCGTCGGATTGCCGTTTGCTGCCGGAGCCGCGGCGTCGCCACCCGCCGACGCGCCCTTGGCCGGGTCGTCCTTCGCGGCCGGAGCGCATCCGGCCAGCCCGGCGCCTGCCACCACGGCGGCGGTGGCGCCCAGGCCCAGAAACGACCTGCGGGTGATCTTCATGTCTTCCATGTTCGTCCCCTTCCCTAGATTGACGAAACGTGCCGCGCGACCGTCCCCCTTCGGGACTTCCTCTTCAGGGCCGCCGGCGAACGCCAGCATAGGGTCCCGTCCGAAAAAGAGCCATCACCCAAACACGACCAACCACCGAATTTGTCACCCGAAACGGCCAAAATCGCCTGATTGCGAAGCGCAATGCGCTATCTCTCATGGAGAACTCCACGCAAAACGGCGAACGTCGAGTACCATAGTGGCAGGGGAAAGCGGTCGCCCGAAGAAGAGGTTACCTATGAGATTGCGCGCTCGCGCGCCTTTGGCAGGATTCGCGCTGCTCCTGCTTTCCAACATACTGAGCCTGCACGCCACGACGGCGTTCGCCGCGCTGCCCACGTTCGACGGCACCGCGTATTCCACCGCGACCATGGCCGTGCGCGTCGCCATGTACGTAGGCGTGGCCGTGCTGTTCTGGCGCCGTACCAGCGAACCGCTTTCGCCGCGTCCCACGGGAATCGCCGCCGCCGTTTTGGGTCTGGCAGGGTTCGCCCTGGTGGCCGACCCGTGGGGTCTCACGCTCGCGCCCGTGGCGTTTCTGGGAGCAGCCTGCATCGGCTGCGCGCAGGCGCTGCTCAGCCTCATGTGGCTCTCGGTGCTTCCGCAGCTCACGTACCGGCAGAGTTATCTGTACATCCTGGGAAGCCACGCGGGGGCCACCGCGCTGTGCGCGCTCGTGCTGACGCTGCCCGTGGCGTGGTACCTCCCGGTGACCATGGCGGCGTTTCTGGGATCGAGCACGTGCGTCGCCTTCCTGAAGCCCGAACGCACCCTCGAGCACGCCCTGTCCGACCAGGCCGCCGACGTCGTGCCGCTCATCGGGAAAGGAGTGCTGGCCGTCGGCCTGTTCGCCCTGGTGTCGGGCTTCGTGTCGCGCATGTCGGAACAGAGCGTGGGCGACCCGACGTTCCAGCAATACCTGGTGCTGGCCGTGTCGGCGGGCGTGCTTGTGATCATGTCGGTGCCCGCCTTGGCGTATCGCCAGCCGCTCAAGCTGGAAAGCAGCTATCGCGTGGCGCTGCCGCTTTCCGCGCTCGGCTTCCTGGTGCTGCCGGGGCTGTTCGACGCCGTCCCGCCCGCCATAGCCGGCACCTTGGCCACGACGGGCTACATGATGTGCGGCATCATTCTTTCCTGCACCATTGCCGAAGTGTGCAAGGCGGCGCGCATCGCTTCGGTGCCCCTCTATGCGGCAAGCGAAGTGGTGTCGCTGTTCTGCCTTTTCGTGGGCACGGGGCTGGGAACCGCCTGCGCGGTGTACCTGCCCGGCACCAACACCGCGTTCGCGGTCATCGGGATGGGCTGCCTGTACCTGCTCACCATCGGCGCCTCCTGGCTTGTCGGCCGTGACCGGGTGCCGCGCCTGCGCACCACGTCAACCGGCTCTTTTCACGCCGACGAGCGCCTGCGCCAACCGCGCGGGGACGACGGCCAGACGGCCGAGGCCACAAGCGGCGCGGCCGCGCTGGAACCCGTCGCGCCGCTCGACCAGGTGGCCCAGGCGTACCGGCTGAACGAGCAGGAAACGAGGATATTCAAGCAGCTGGTGGAAGGGCGCACCATCGCGCGCATCGCGCAGGACCTGTATTTGTCGCAAAGCGCCGTGAAGTACCACGCTCAGAAGATCTACCGCGCCTGCGACGTGCACACGCGCGCCGAGCTGACGGCCCTCATGCGGCAGCCCCTGGTCGCCGGGCAGGAGCCTCCCGAGGCGCTACCGCCCGCCTGCAAGCAGCTGGCGGAGCAGCACCGCCTCACGAAGCGAGAGCAGCAGGTGTTCGAGCTGTTGGCGCAGGGCCGTTCCACCACCGACGTGGCCACCGCGCTCGACGTTTCCGAGAACACGGCCAAGACCCACATCAAGCGCCTCTACAAGAAGCTGGACGTCCATTCCAAGCAAGACATCATCGACCTCGTCCGCAGCGACGCCCCGTCGGCCGACGCCGCGCCAACCAGCCCCGCGCCCGCCGAAACCGAAGCCGCCGCCTCCGCCACGGCGTGAGTCAGCGCGCGTGCATCCAGGCGAAGTCGAGAGGGGCCGTGTCGGCACGCCACATGCAATGGAGAGGCTGGCCTGAAGCGTCCGTGGTAATGAGCTGCACGGCGCGGTCGCCCGTGTAGTTCCAGAAGCCGCCGATGTTGTACAGCTTGTCGGCATTCCAGCCCAAATGCACGAGCAGCGTCTTCGCCTGCCCCGCGTAGCCGCCCGCCCCGCACATCAGGAAGATGGCCTTGTCCTTGGGGAAAAGCTCGTCCAGAAGCGGCCCCGACTCGCGGAAGTTCGGCGTGGCCGACACGATGGAGCCGTCGTCCGCCCATTCCACCGTCCATGCCGTCTGCCCATCGTAGGCGTTCGCCACGGGAAGGGGCGGCAGGGTGGCCAAATAGGGAAACGGCACCACCTTGAAGCCCTCCACGGTGGCCGTCAGGTTGGGGTCACCGCCGATGGAGGCGTAGTCGGCAGGGTCGAAGAACAGGCGCATGTCGCGGTAGGCCACGTCTTCGCGGCCAAGCCACTGGTCGATGGTGCCCACGTTGACGTTCGCGTCCACGCCGAAGGGGCTTTCCGGGTCGGCCTCGGGCGCGGGAAGGGGTTTGTGGCCTGAAGCGTCGCCAGGCACGGCAGGCGCCCCTGCGCCTCCCGCGCCTCCCTCTGCGGCCGGGCCGCCCTCCCCGTCGATGGGTTGTTGGTCGGAAGACGCTTGCTGGGCGTCCTTCCCTGCAGAACACCCCGTTGCGACCAGGCTTCCCGCCACAGCGAAACCCGCAAGCGCTGCACCCGCGACGAACTGGCGCCGTCCCATGAGATCGCCGTGACCAGCGCGACCTTCCGCACGCGAGGCCTGCAGGTCCACGCCCGCATCGCATGGATCGTCTCCGGCAAGCGGGAAACCCGCGCCCGCGCCGAACGTGTCTGCGCCGCTGTCGCTGCTACCTCCGTCTGCGGCAGCCTTCATGCATTCCATCACGCTTCCCCTTTCGCGGCTTGCGCCGCCCTTATCGCGCGCCCGCCACCACGCAAGGCCATCCCGCACCGAGCCTCGCAAGCGGTGGCCGAATCCCTTACGCGCCATGTCCCAGCGCGTTGCGCACGGCTTCCTTCAAGCCCATGCTGGTGACCGTGGCACCGGCCACCGCGTCCACGTCCGGCGTGCCAGCCTGGACCATGCGCGCCCTCAGCTCGTCCAGCGCAGGGGCGCCCACTTCGGCATGCTCGGTGTGGCGCAGGACCTCCACCGCGTCTATCGCGCCGCCTGTGGCGGCGACCTTCACCCAGAGGGGGCCGCCCAAACCTTCCCCAACGCCTACGGCCTCCCCCGATGAAAGGCCCGACTCGTCGGGAGCCTCGTCGTATACGGAAACGTCGCCCGAGCCCGGCCCGTGCGTCAGGCCCTCGGGCAGCGCCACCGCATCGTCTTTCGCCGTTGCCGCTTCCTCCCCGGCAATCTTTCCGAACACGATGCATTCCGCCAGGTTCCCGCCGCTTTGCGCATTGCGCGCCGTCACGCTGCCACATTCGCCCGCCGCGTACAAGTGCGGGATGGGTTCGCCAGAAGCGCCCATCACCTGGGCATTCGCCGCTCGCTCCGGACCACCCTGCGTGGCGAGCACCGCCGGATACACGGCTACGCCGTAGTAGGGGCCGTTGCCGAAGGCGCGCATGTTCTGTGATTGGCGGCCCAGCGCGTCGAAGCCGGAGGCAGCGGCGGCGTTGTACGCGTCGATGGTGGCCTGCAGGGCCTCTCCGTCCAACCCCAGCACAGCAGCCAGGCCGGGCACGTCGTCGGCACGCGCCACCTTGCCGGATTCCACTTCCGCAGACAGGTCCACGCTCCAGTTGGGAAAGGGGCGCGGCGCCACGCCGTTTTCCATATCGGCACGCTGGGCCTCGTCGAACACGAAGAAGTTCGCATCGGGGCGGGCGGGCACCACCCACGAACCGCCCACCTTCACCCGACCGCCCCGCTGCTCGGCGTCTTCTGCAAGGTAGCGCCGCGCGTCGCCGCCCACCAGCACCACCGATCCTGCCCTGAAGAACGCGATGTCGGCTCCCAGACTGCGCATGCGGTCCGCCTCGGGAACCAGGCCCACGCCGCCGCTCTCCCATGCGTTCGTGTGCCACAGGCGCGCACCGGCTGCCTGGGCCATGCGCATGCCGTCGCCTTCGTTGTACAGTGTGCCGGTGACAAGGGTTTTCGGCTGGTCGAGGAACTGTTGCGCCGCATTCGGATCGTTCTCGTAGCCACCCAGCGCCAGCACCACGCCGTTGCGTGCGGCAATGTTGAGCTTCTGTCCGTTGCGCTCGATCTCCACGCCCACGACCGCCTTCGTCACGGGGTCCTGGATGAGCGCCGTCACCGGCGACGAGTACCAGCAGTCTATCTGGCTCTTGCGCGCCACCACGCCCTTCTTCAGGAAGCGCCACAAGGCCCCGTCGTTGATGGACGAACCCACCAGGTTCGTGCGGATGGAGGAAGCGCCTGGCAGTTCCGGATGCGACACGGAAAGCGGCGGCAGGTTGTAACGCCCCGGAATGGCGGACGGCGCGATGGCGGGCGCTTGGGGCGGCGCGATGGCGGGAGCATCCGACCCATCCAGGCTGGCGCCGCATTTCTCGCATCTTTCGGAATCGAGAGGCGTCGTCTTGCCACAGCTAGGACATACGACCACGCTCTTCGCTTCCGAATTGGAAGGCCTGAAGCACATGCTACTCACCTCCCTGCGCGGACAGCGCGTCTATGTCGGCCTCGGTCACGTCGGTGACGTCCAACAGTTCGCCTTCGTCCAAGCCCCAGGCCACCAACGTGTCACGCACGTCGCACAGACCCTGTGCGTAGGCGTCCAGCACGTCGGCGGGCACGTAGTAGCCTCCCGCAAGCGCACCTACGTAGGCAAGTGCCTCGTCCTTGTTGGTGGCAGACGCGAACAGCTGCGAGCTGTAGCGGCTGTTGCCACCTTCGCTGCCTTCGGGGGCCTTGTCGACAACAAGCACGCTCGCGCCGCTTTCGGCCGCTGCGATGGCCGCCGATGCGCCCGCCGCCCCCAACCCCACGACCACCACGTCGAACGCACCGTCCCACGCGATGTCCTCCAGCATGGCCGCGCCCGTCGCACCGCCGGAGTCGGCCTGCTGCCCGCCGCCCCCGCAGCCCGCCAAGAACCCGGCTCCCAGCGCTCCTATGCCACAGGCCGCGCTCGCCTTCAGAAACGTCCTTCGAGACGTTGCAGGTCCCTCCATGACAGGTCCTCCTTCTCTCGGCCCCTGACGCCTTGCGCCCCTCCCCGCACCAGCAGCCTTGTCCGGCCGAGCACAACACGTCCCACCCTGCCGGAAAACGCCGCCATGGCGAGCGCCTTCCGAACGCTCGCCATGGTATCGCCTGCCCTTGGGGCAAAGTCAAGCGACCGGTGTCTAAGACACTATCTTTGAAACCGCCTGGGCCACCACATCGGCGTGCAAACCAGCCATGAGCACGAGGAAACGCAGGGCGCATCCTCCCACCAGCGCGCCAGCCGCCCCCACAAGCATGGCCGTACGCCCGCTTTTCCTCCTTTTGCGCAGCACCATGCCTGCAATGGCCATGGCCAAAGGAAGCGCCAGGCCGCATGCCCCCACCAGAAGCCAGAAGAACGGCGCGAGCATGCCTTGGGCCAGCAGCCGAGCCGAAGCTGCCGCCGTTGCACCCGTTGCCGTGGTCAGGTCGCTCCCCTGCATGGTCGCCAGAAACGCGGCGAGCACGACCACTTCCAGCACCACCAGAACCATTACCGAAGCTTCAAGCAGACGATGCGTCTTGTTGGAAAGCACCGCCCGCTTGGGCGCCACCGCCACGATCTCCACCAACGCTGCACCCGTGTCCAGTGCAGAAACGGTGAACAGGCAGGGCAAAAGCAGCGTGTTCCACAGCGGCACGCCCGGAACGGACATGAGCAGAATGCCGGTGTACACGGCCACGCACAAGCCCAGGGCGATACCCACGACGGCAAGCACGCTGCGCATGCGATTCCTCGCCTTGGGATAGCCCTTCCATTTCTTGGAAACGGGCTTCACCCACTGCTCGGTCGACAGCACGGCCATGAGGCCGAACACGATCACCGCCGCGAACACCACCCACGCACCGAACGTCATCCACGACGTCCCGTTGCTGAAGCTTTGCCACAATAGCATGCCGCGCAACGGGTTCGTCAGCTCGGACAGCAGCAGAAGCAGGCCCGCGACGAGGCAGGCCGTTGCAGCCCATGAAGCGATGCAGATGGTCTTGCGATTGCTTTGCCTGTCGAGGAAGTACAAGAGCGCAGCCACGACGAAGGCGCCAGCGCCCATGCCTCCCAAGAACAAGTACAGGGCCGGTTGCCAACCCCATACCGATTGCAATTCGGCCATCGATTACCTCCTTACCTGACTTGCAGGCACATAGTCGTTCACAATCCGCGCCCGCCTATAGCAGCACATACGAGGGGCCGGTCGATGCTTCTATCTTCTTGGCACGTCCGCCCGACCCTGCTACCAACTCGTCGATCGTGCCGAAGTGCAGCGCACGGAACTTGCACGCCTGCACGCAGTTGGGCGCCTCCCCCAGAGCAACGCCAGCCTCGAGGCACAGGTCGCATTTGTCCATGCCGGCAGACGTGTAGTGCGGCACGCCGAACGGACATGCCTGATAGCAGTACTTGCAGCCGATGCACCGGTCGTGGTCCACCGTCACCACGCCGCCTTCGCCTTTCGTGATGGCCCGTGCAGGGCACACCGTCGCGCAGGCGGGATCCTCGCAGTGCATGCACGAGGTGGAAACGTACACCTTCTGGCCATTCGCCGTCGTGTACGGCGTCACTGCACGGCGGGCAGGCACGTCCTCCGGCGTGCCGTTCGCCTTGCGGCAGGCCTCGACGCATTGCTGGCAGTTCACGCAGTTCGACATGCGCACCAGAAACCCGTACTGCATGCCGCCCTGCGAGGTTGCGGCCTCTGCATCCTGCGGCGCCGCGCCCGCTTTGCCGTCTTCGGCGAAGGCGGCCTTGCGCGTGGCGCCAACCGCACCTCCAGCGAGCGCCGTCGCGCCCAACACGGCAGCCCCTTGCAGCAGAGTGCGCCGTGGGATGCCCGTATCGTCTCGCATGTTCTCTCCAATCCTTTGCCCAGAGCGGTATACTGTGCAGCAACCGCTCATCGAACTTCCCCTGCCAACCTCTGAAAGGAGCCCTTATGATCGCCCCTGTCCAAGGAAAGGTCGGCCAGCCGGTAACCTTCGAGGGATACGCTGACGACTACGGCAGCCACATCGTCGCCCTCGAGTTCTCTCTTGACGGCGGAACCACCTGGGCTCGCCAGGACGTGAGCGCCTCCGATCCCGACCTCATGGTCCACTGGACCTATGCCTACACACCTCAGCAGGAAGGCATCTACCAGCTGAAAGTGCGGTCGGTCACGGAAGACGGCCGGACGAGCCCCCTTGCGGCCGTCGCCGAACTTCACGTGGAAGCCTGATCGACGGCCGCACACGTTCCGCCCTACTCGGCCTCCGCCGAAAGCAAGCCGACATTGGGACTGTTGGGATATTCCATGCCCTCGCCGGGGTTCGCCGGAACCACGTCTTCTGCAGTGATGCGAATCTCGGCGATATCGCGCACGAAGTAGTTCGCCGGAGCACCAGCCAGCCACAGCTGGTTGTTGCCGCCGACCGACGCCGACAGGTCCTCTCCGTTTATCTCGAAGGAAATCACGCCGTGATGGCCAATGACATAGGCCAGCGGCATGGCCACTTCCGTGCCGTCGGACGAAACGAACGTGATGGTGTTGGCGTCGCTGTGCGCACCTGCTCGCCCTGCCAGATAGTTCACCGGAATGCCCTTGACCTCGGCCGTGATGATGGCCTTGCCGTCAGAGGGGTTGCCGCCACAGGAGCACGTCATCGTCTGCTGCACGGCCTGTTCCTGAGACAGTTCGTCGACCGTCGCCGTGAAGGCGTTGTCCACGTCTCCCGAAACCGCCAGACGCCACTGCAAGGGGTTGTCGACCGCCAGATCGTTCGTCGCGTTGCATAGCGCGCTCGTAGCCGCTCGGAACACTTCCTTGATGACCGAGTTCGGCGTGATCGTGGTTTGATCCCAGGCGAATTGGCCCTCCGACGCATCGGCCTTCACGAAGGCGCCCGCGCTCTGGTTCGACTGCACTGCGCTCTCGGTTGCAAGCTGCGCAGCATCCGAAGACTCGCTCGTCGCCGCCAAGGCAGGGGTCGCGCCGGCCAGCAACAGAGAGGTAGCAGCCACTGCGCTTACGGCAAGTTGTTTTTTGTCAGCCATGAATGTCACCTCCGCTATTTCACGTTCAGCAGGAACTGGGTGTTGACGCCGTTGACGCGCTCCGTGCCATCGGCCTGCAAGCTGGTCGTGCGAATGTCAAGCAGGTATGCGCCCTCCGAAGGAGGCGTGAAGCCCATGCGCCAGTACGTCCAGTACTGCGGGTCGTTGTCCGGCGTTTCCAGCGTGGTCCACGTCTGACCGTGATCCCAGGAGAATTCGATCTTCTGGATAGGCTCGTCGAACGCGTCGGCAAAGCCTTCGATCTGCACTTCCGTGCCAGCCACGCCTTCAAGCACCACGCCAGAGGGGTAGTTCAGCACGGCGCTGTTGGGCTTGTCGGCCGGCGCGCCATCAAGGCCCGCGTCTTCGAAGCCTCCCATGAAATAGCCAGAAGCGGCGTCGGCTTCGTCCACCACGTTGAAGTTCACGCCCGTGCACACCTTGAAGATGCCGCCGGCAGCGGAACCGCCCGCCGTCCATACCGAGCACGGGTAGCCCTGCGTGTTGGGCAGCGTCTCGCCGTTCATTTCGATGACCAGGAGGGAATCGTTCTCGGTCATGGCCGTGAAGGGGATGTTGTACGTTTTGCCCACATTGGGATACGGATCCTCGGTCATGAATTCCACGGCGTTCACGTCGCCTTGCGGCTTCACGTAGTCGATGATCGCCTGCATGGGAACGCCGGTGACCTCAACCTGCGCGATGGCCGCATTGCCCGCTCCGTTGATGGTGCACTGCTGCTTCATGACGGTGGTCACGGTGCCGAACTTTTCAACCAGTTCGGGCAGCGTCATCTCGAGGGGATTCTCCACGGCACCGCCAACGGAGAACACCCAGTTGTTGTACAGTTCGGGATCCATGTTGCTGTCGTCGGTACGCCAGTCGCTCGCGTCGAAGTCGCCGTACTCCTTGATGCTCTTGTAGAAGAAGTCGTCGTTCGAGGTAAGCGTTTCCTGATCGTAGGTCACGCTCAGATCGGCATCGCTCGCCGCGACATCGGTGATGCCCTGGTACAGATTGTACTTCTCGTAATCCCAGCGCTTGAAGTCGCCGTTCTCGTCGATGTAGTGGCACGACTCGCAAGTGCCGTTCTTGTTCTCGAACAGCTCGTTGCCCAGATGCGTTGCGTGGATGGAATCGCGCAGCGGGTTCGCCCAAATGTGGCAGGCCACGCACGTGGACAGCGTCTGCTCGGTGGGATATCCCATGAAGATGGTGCCGTGGTACGTGTCCAGCATCATCAACGCGTCTTCCAACGTATGGCACGACGTGCATCCGCGCTGGTCGGCGTTCAGGTAGCTGATGTTCCACCCGATGTCGTCGCTCGGCACCGGCTGCACGGTGAAGCCGTTGCGGTCAACGTAGCTGAAAGGCGCGTTGATCTCGGCGTTCTTCGTCCCCAGGTCAGCGTCAATGCCATCGGGGAACGCCGCCACATTGTCCTTGTAGCGTCCTTCCGATTGGTAGTTCACCGTAGCCTGGCCGACGGTGCTCTCATCTGCGGGCTCCTCCGTCACCGCGTTCTGCGCGCAGCCCGCCAGGGCGGCGGCGGCCAGCGCTACCGTCACGACGGAAATCACCATTTTGCGGTTCTTAGCGAATCCCATGTCTCTCCTTTCCCCAACCTTTTGCTGCATACGAAAAACGGCTCGTTTTCCGCACCTCCTTCGGTATCGAGCGGACGTGCCGCCCCTTGTCAATACCTCATGGCGCGTATCTTATCATAAATCATACTAATTTATGATACTTATCTTAGAGTCGTGTGATTCTTTTTCGAGAATAGTAAACGCCGGGCTTGCAAGCCACCGATGTCTATGCTGGCGAATAGCCCATGCGGGCGTCATTGCCTGCGATGGTGGTCGAAAGACCTACCCCTTCGACGGAACTTCCCTCAGACCAAGAACGATCGAGGGAAGGGGGTATCGGCAAGCAGGCGATCCGCTCATCACATACGCGAAGGCCCTACCCTTTCGCGATCTTTTCCAATCCCTCGAAGGCTTCTGACAGCGCGCTGGGAACCACTACCAGACCGCCCTTCTCCTTCACGCTGTCTGCCACGAAGCTCATGGCTCGCAACTGCAATGCGGCGTCTTCCTTCTTGTACGTGCGTGCGGCATCCACGAACATTTCCGAGACTTCCTTCTCCACCTCGGCGAGAATGATGCGGGCATTGTACTCGCGTTCGGCACGCGCTTCGGCGGAAAGGGCTTCCTGCAGGTCGGCGGGGATCTCTATGTCGCGTATTTCCACCGACACGATGGTAATGCCCCATTCGCTGGTCTTGCGTTCCAGAATGCTCGCCACTTCTTTGTCGATCTGCGTGCGCCTCACGCCCATCTGGGCAATGCCGACGCCGCCCATCACGTCGCGCAGCGTGGTCTGAGCCACCCAGTACACCAGGCGCTCGTAGTTGCGAATCTCCGAACACGCCTTGCCCGCGTCCCATACCATCCAGAAGAGCACGGCATCTACGTCCACAGGCACCAGGTCGCTTGTGAGCACGTGCTCGGCCTTGAATGCGGTGGAACGCATGCGCAGGTCAACCGTGGCTGCAGAATATTCCACGAAAGGAATCATGAAGATGAGGCCGGGACCTGCCACGCGGTTGAACTTGCCGAAGCGCAGCACCACGGTGCGTTCCCACTCGAGCACCACGTGCATGCAGCTGAAGAGGACGGCAGCGCCCAGCACGCCTACGATGCCCCATGCAGGCTGCTGCGTAAGGAAGGCAATGGCCGCGAATGCAGCCGCCACCGCAAACGTGATGATCCAGCGCAGAAACCCGGCGCCGAAACGGCTGGTCGCCGCATCTTCGAAGACTTCATCGATCTCGGTGATCTCCGGCTCTTCGTTCAGTTTTTCATCTTCGGATTTGCCCTTGTCCTTGCCCATGTCCTCTCCATTCTGCCGTTAGCCAGAAGTTCCCCTGACCAATGCCGCCCTTGCACGGGCGCTGCGCAGCCCTGCAACCGATCGTCGCTTCTGCCCAGCCGCAGCTCGTCATCCCATCTGCTCGAAGCGTGCTTCCACACGCAGAAGCACGTCCTGCGGCGCGATGCTGGCCTCTTGCGCCACCCGAACCAATTCCTCGATGACCAGATCAACCGGTGATTCGGGGAGTTCCAGTTTCTTGCTGTCGACATCGGCCACGAACGATCGCTTTCCTCGGCTGGAGCAGATGAGGCCGTCGGCCTCCAAGTCTTGATACACCTTGTGCACGGTGTTGTAGTTGACGCCGAGACGAGCGGCAAGTTCGCGCACCGTGGGCAACACGTCGCCCGGTTTTATACGCTCCGATTTGATGAGGAACAATAGATGGTTGCGTATCTGCACCCATACAGGCACGCCGGACTTCTCGTTTATGTGCAGATCGTCGAACACCCGCGCAACTCCCACCTTCCAAAGTATCGTGCGAACGTATGATACCACGGAATCCCTTCGGGAATCGCGGCCCGCGACCGAGGCAACATTCCGCCGTCCACGGGGCCGCCCCCTTCGGCAGGCGGCCGCCTCGAAGCGCAACGCTCGGGCACATGCCGGAGATCCGAGACGGCATCGTTGCCGGCATGCGCACGAATAGGCAAAGCGGCGGAAACGGCCGAAACCGCCTCCGCCGCGCATTCGCCGTCTTTTGTTTGCGCCAATGGCCTCTCACCGGAAAGGCGCAGAGGGGCAAAGGAAGGCCTTTTTCACTGCGCGCTCTCTCCCAGCACGTTGCGGGCGGCGATCCGGCCGAACGCCAGGCACTCGCTGATGTTGCCGGCGCCCTGATACTTGTCGCACCAGACCGACCCGAACTCGCCAGCCGAGTACAGCCGCGGAATGGGCTCGCCGTCCAAATCGACTATCTGCCCCTTCTCGTTGCGGCGCGGGCCGCCGTCGGTGTTGAGCACTTCGGGCAGGCACTTGACCGCGTAGTACGGCGGCGTGTCGATGGGCACCAGCGTGTCGGCAGGCCTATAGAACCGGTCGTCTTCGCCCTTGGCGCATCCGTCGTTCCAGATGGCGATGGTCTTGACCAACTCGTCCACCGGTACGCCCATTTGGCCGGCCAAGTCCTCGATGGTGTCCGCCTTGTAGCCGTAGCCGTCCTCCGCTGGGTCGACGTCGAACTTGTCCTGGGTGGTCTGGGTCTGCGTCATGAGCGTGTTGGTGGAGGCGTACTTGCCGAGGTACGCGTTTTTTGCCAGCCCGTTGCTGTCGAAGACGAACCACGAGACGCTCGGTTGCGGCAGCGAAGCCCAGTCGCCTCCGAAGTTCTGATGGCCGTGGCGGCATCCGTAGTTGAGCGACAGGTCCGTGCCTGCCCAGTCCTTGTACATGGTGGATCCGTCCCAGTCCATGTAGTAGCGGCGCCCGTTCGTGCCCACGCTGATGCCCTGGTTCTTCTTGAGCATGCGGTACGGCGCCATTTCCGACCCGTCAAGCTTGACGGCGTTGTTCCAACCGCCGGCAAAGCTGTTCATGTGCCACATGTCGGCGCCCAGCTTGCCGCAGATGCGGTGGCCGTCGCCCGTGTTGCACAGGCCCGCTGCCGGGTGGGACTTCGGATAGGACAGGTAGTCCTGTTTCATGACGTCGTCGTTTTCGAAGCCGCCACACGTCATGACCACGCCCTTCGTCGCCTTGACGTACACGCTCTTCGACCGGTGCTCGTACACGCCGCCCAGAACCTGCTTCGTTTCAGGATCCTGCACCAGCGCCGTCAGGGGAGCTTCGGTCAGGCGCGTAACGGTGTCGGCATGGTCCGCCAGGGCCGCGTCCAGGAACTTGACCACATGGGTCATGCCGTCCGGGTCTTCCTTGTTGAAGTAGATGGCGGACGTCGCGTCGGCATGGGGCAGTTCGCTCCATTCGGCGGCTTTGCTGGGATAGTCGATCAGCTGCTCGTCGGTGGCGCCCAGCCCGTTCAGCCATTCCCGATGGTGGATCATCTCGTCCGCAAACGCCTTCAGTATCGCATCCGGCGTTCCTGTGAAGCCGCCACGGAGTTCCTTCAGGTATTCGAACAGCCGGCCGCTGTCGTCGCCCGTGAAGATGACGCCCGACGAGAATATGCTGTTGCCGTTCCCTAATTCTGAACTGCCTTTCTCCAGAAGCAGGGTCTTCGCGCCGCCGCCTTCCGTGGCCACCGTCAGCGCCGTGGCCAGGCCCGCCGCTCCGGCGCCCACCACCAGCACGTCGCATTCTTCGTCCCACGCGATCTCGTTCGCCGAAGCGGCCTTGTCGTTCTGCGGGTTCTGGGCCGCGCAACCTGCCGCCCCCAAAGCCGCCATGCCCAAAGCGGCAGCGCCTGCCGCCTTGATGAAGCTTCTCCGCGATTGCACCAAACGCTCCCCTGCCCGTTCGCCGTTCGTCGTCTTCATGTCCTTTCCTCCTTGCATCGTTCCCCTTGCGCCCTCCGCACCGGCAGCCGGCAGGGAGTCCTTGGCGCCCCCCGACGGTTTGTCGTCCGAGGTTCGGGCCCTTTGGCCCTCTTTCGGAATCATAGGCGCGCGCCAGGGCGAAAGGCAGTATGCTAAAGGGATACAACCTCGTGAGACGCGTCACCCGAAAAGGGGGCATTTTCCGAAACGCGTCGCCGTGCGATCATAGGCCAGCGGATGGCCCGCAGAGGGAGGGGACGGCATGTCGACTACTCGGGCGCTTGCCTACATCAAGGGGGCGGTTGGTTTTTGGGGTTGGTACAGCTTCGGGTACTGGGCGAGTTCTCGCATCTACCCGGTGTCGGCAGACTGGTGGTGGCTCAACCAGTTCGGCTTTTGCGGGGTGTTCGCCTTGGGCATCGCCTTGGCGCTCGTGGTTGCGCGGCGGGCCGCGTTGCCGGGCAAGGCGGGCGACTGGATTGCGCTGGGACTGGCGCTTCTCAGCCTCCTTATCCTGAACCAGAACCCGCTGAAGGACGTGGGGCTTCCTTTGCTTCTGCTCGGCACTGCTGCCGAAGGATGGTTCTCGGCCTGGTCCATCGTGCGTTGGTGTTCGTGGTACGCCTCCCAAGACGCCAAGGAGAACCTTGTCCTGCTGCTGATTGGCATCGCCGCCACGTCCGTCGTGAAGATGTGCAGCTTCGCCCTTCCCTCCTTCCTGCATCCAATGCTGTTCGGCGCCATCCTGGTTTTCATGACGCTTTCCCTGCAAGGGCTGAAGGTTTCCGAGCGACCGGTGCCTGCGCCTCGCGAAGGATACACGCTCAGGTCCATCGGTGCACTTTGGCAGACCATCCTGTCCATCGTCGTCTTCTTCCTGCTGTGGTCGTTCCTCAACGCGGTGTTCACGCTGAACTTCGGCCACATTGCCGGCAACGGCGGCCTGTCGGTGGCGCTCGTTCTGGGCACGCAGGCCATCGATATCGGATTCAGCCTGTTCATGCTCTGGTGGGTACTGCGGAAGAAGCGATCCGTGGACTGGACGCAGTTCTGGCACATCGCCTATTTCCTCCTGGCCGTTGGCCTTCTGACCATGGCATTGTTCGGACCCACACGGGCCGTCCAGGTCTTTCTGAGCGCGTCCTCGGAACTGGTATTCATGTTCCTCGTGTATTTCCTCATTCACCTTGGACGGCGCAGCGCGTGTCCTCCCGCGCTCGTCATCGCAATCGGATATGCAGTCATTTCGATGCTGGACTGGGCCGTTCGGGCCTTGGTGTTCAGCGAAGATGCGGGATTCGGAGACGCTGCCTTCGCACCCGTGTTCCTGTTCGTCATCCTTGCGACCATCGTGTTCTTGCTTCCGGCTCGCTCTCCCGGCATGCATCTGCTGACCGCCGAGTTGCAGGACCATGTGCAAAACCCCGCAGGCTTTGACGACCAGCATTGCCACGACGTGGGCAGGGCGCAGGGGCTTTCGGCGCGGGAGTTGGAGGTGCTCGTGCTGGTATGCCGCGGACGTTCGGCACCCTACATCGCCGAGACGCTCTACCTTTCCGAAAACACCGTGAAGACGTACCGCAAACGCATCTACCAGAAATTGGGCGTACACGACAAGCAGGAACTGATCGACCTGATGGAGCAGCAGGAGGATTGCTAGAATCGGGCAGCAATCCGACGAAGGCCAGGCGAAAGCCGCGGACTCGCGAAACGAAATCGCCGAAAGGCTGGCGTCGTCACGATACCTGCTACGCCGATCGGGCCCGTCCTCGCCCCCTGCACCCGTTGCCCTAACCTCGAACGCGGGGATTCTAGCATGATCGGATCATGGTTGCGAGCGAGAGGCGTCAGGGCCGCATCTGACTGCCGCCCCCGGCGTTACCGGCCCCCGCCCTGCTTGACCACCAGAACGTCGGCGCGAACGGTGCGGACGAGGTGCCGCGACACGCTGCCCACGAAGGCGTACTTGATGTCCGAAAGGCCGCGCTCGCCACAGACGACCAGGTCGGGTTCGTACGGACCGACGAACTGCTCCACCAACACGTCGGGAACGCGCCCGACGCGCACCTCCAGCGAGCAGGACGGGATGGCGGGGTTGGCACGCGCCTCGGCCAGCACGCCGGCGAGTTCCTGCTCGATGCGCACCTGCTCTTCCTGCGCCAAGGCCTCGAAGTCCGCTCCGTTCGTGTCTGAGGGAGCCACGTCGACCACATGCCCGAACAAAAGCTGCGCCCCACTGGCGGCAGCAAGCGCGACGGCTCGGCGCGCCACTGCCTCCTGCGTCGACGCTCCGTCGAGTGCGGCGAATATGCGCAGATAGGGAAACGACATGGCAGATCCTTTCTCGCATCGGGTGCCCAAGAAGGGCTGCGGCTGACATTGTAGCGCTTCGCGTCGCCTGTCGAGCCCGCAATCCCGTGCGCTCTCGCGCAACAGCAAGCGACAGGGGCCTCCTGCCGGCGCGCTCACTTCCGCTGCAGCGAGCCGTCGTCTCCGAACAGGGCCCCCAGCACGTCTTCGAACATCTGCGCAGGCGTCCATGCCTCCGCGCTCGCCGGGGTTCCCAGCGAAATGGCATAACTGGCGTCAGGCGAAAGGCCGATGCGCACCAGCCGGCCGGTCAGACGGTCCGTCTCGTTCAGCATGTTAGTGGGGCAGAACACGCCTCCCAACCCCTTCGCACATAGCGAAAGCAGCGTGATCAGACTTTCGGACTCCACCAAACCACGGGGCTTGATGCCGGCACGTTGCAGTTCCACACGGGCCACACGGCCCGATATGTCGTCGACGGTCTCCAGCAGGAAGGGGCAGTCCCGCAGCATGCCCAGCCCTTCCACGCGGACACGCGCAGCCGCCTCTTCCGCAGGAAGGCCGGTCACGTGCTCCAGCAGGCCCGAATGCACGACCAGCACCACTTCCTCCTGATACAGAGGGCGCACGCACACGCCCGGGTGCGTTTCGTCGAAGTGCGCCACCACCACGTCGGCCTCGTTGCGCTCGGCCAGGCGGACCAGCTGCTCGTTCGTGCCTTCCTGCAGCCTGACGCTCACGCCCGGCAGGCTGCGGTGGAACTGTTCCAACACATGAGGCATGAGCACGCAGCCGCGCATGCTGGAAATGCCCACTTTCAGCACGCCGGACCCGCCGACCGTCACCTCTCCCACCTGGCGCAGCATCAGCGACCGCGCCTGCTCCTGCTCCTGCGCATAGGCCAGGAACGCCTCGCCCGCGCGCGTGAGGGTCAACGGCGTGCTGCGCACCACCAGCTTGCATTTCAGTTCCCGCTCCAACGCGGCCAATCGCGCGCTCAGCGTCTGCTGGGGCAGCTGCAGCTCTTCGGCGGCATGGGTGAACGAGCCCTTCTCCATGAGCCGGACGAACCACTCCCAAGACTCCAGCGCCATGCTTCACTCCTCGTCGTTGGCCAAACCGTCGTGTTCCGAACCTGTGCGCAGCGGCATACCCATCTGCCCGACACGGCCGCCTTCCGCACTTGCGGGTTCTCACGCAAAGGCCGGGCGGCCCAACCCACATGCACGATGCCTGCCGCTGCATGTCGGTTCCCAAGATACTGCAAGTGAAGGATAGTCACCGTGAATTATTGTGATTTCACCGAAAATTTTTGTTAGATGCCCTATTTCGAAGCAGCAACCTCTGGGAATGGCTTAGAATAGGGGGTGTTTTGAAGGGGTTGCCTCACAAGGCCGTTGCCGGCATGCCGGCAACGGCCAGGCAGTCGAATAGGGAAGGGAAACAGACCATGAAGAAAAAGATTCAGGCACTCTTGGCCGTCGCCGTGGTCGGCGTGCTGGCCATGGGGCTTGCCGGATGTTCTTCCGGCGGCAATGACGAAGGCAACAAGGGCAACGCTTCCGGCGACACCGCCAACCTGCGCTTCGTGACGGGCGGCGAGTCCGGCACCTACTACGCCTACGGCAACGTGCTGGCCCAGTACGCCACCAACGGCGATTACGGCCTTGGCGTCACGGCGCTTTCCGGCAACGGAAGCCAGGCCAACGTGCAGGCCCTGCAGGACGACGACGCCGACGTGGCGTTCTGCCAGTCCGACGTGCTGGCCTACGCTTACGAAGGTACGAACCTGTTCGAAGAGGACGGCGCTTACAAGGACTTCTCCGTGGTGGCCAGCCTGTATCAGGAGCAGGTGCAGATCGTGACCTGCAATCCCGACATCAAGTCGGTCGCCGACCTCAAGGGGAAGACCGTTTCGGTGGGCGCTGCGGGTTCGGGCGTGTACTTCAACGCCATCGACGTGCTGGCCGCCTACGACATGACGCTTGAGGACATCACGCCGGTGTACCAGTCGTTCGGCGATTCCGCCGACTCCCTGAAGGACGAGAAGATCGACACGGCCTTCATCGTGGCCGGCGCCCCCACCACGGCCATCACCGACCTGTCCACCACCAAGACCGCCTACCTGGTTTCCATGGACCAGGCCCACGTAGACAAGCTGCTGAAGGCTTCTCCCTACTATGCCGCAGCCACCATCGCTGCCGACACGTACGGCCTTGACGCCGACGTGCTCACCGTTTCGGTGGGCGCCGTCGTCATCGCCAACGACTCCGTCTCCGAAGAGGCCATCTACAACCTGACGAAATCCCTCTTCGACGGTGCCGAGAACAACGCGAGCGCCCATGCCAAGTACAACGAGCTGGACATGGAGGAAGCTGCTTCCGTCACCTCCGTGCCCTATCATCCCGGCGCCGCGAAGTACTTCGAAGAGCAGGGCATCACCGTCGCGAGCAAGTAGCGAAAACCCGATGCTCTCGTTCGGGCTCCCAGCCTGAAGATTGACGACGCGGCTGCGACGGGCACGTTTCCCGTCGCAGCCGTTTTAGGCTTAGGTCCGCAAGTGCTTTCGCCTGGAGCCTTTTGGCACCCATCCGGCACATACGAAGTCACCTGCGGATCTCATGCCTGCCGTGTCCACCGATGCGAGAAAAGGGGGCGTGCATGGCACTTCTCAAGAGAAAGAAGAACGCCGACCAGACCCAGGCAGCACCACAACAGGACGCCAATGGCGCCGTCATGGAAGAGATCGATGCCGAAGAGGTCATGCGCAAGTACGACAAGGAGTCGAACACGCGCATCTGGGAAGGGGTACCCAAGATCATCGTGACCACCTTCATGGTGGCATTTTCGGTATACTGCCTGCTCATGACCTTGCTCTCGACGGAGCAGGCAGAAGCGCGCCTCGCGCGTTTCCTTGCGTTCGTGGTCGTCATCGGCTTCATGATGTACCCCGCCCGCAAGACCAACCACAAGGTCAACCATATTCCCTGGTATGACATCGTGCTTGCGGCGCTGGGCTTCGGATCGTTCATGTTCTTCGCCACGAACTGCACCGACATCCTGCTGATGGGTGCCCGCATCGAGCCGTTGCACGTGGTGCTGGGCGTGGTGGGGATCCTGGTCCTGGTGGAGCTGTGCCGCAGATGCGTGGGCCTGCCCATCATCATTGTGGTGCTGTGCCTGGCAGGCTATGCGTTCTATTGGCAGATCACGTCGTCGAGCAGTGCCGACCCGTTCGCTGCGCTGCGCAAGATCGTGCAGAAGCTGTTCTACACCACCTCGGGCGTCATCGGGACTCCCGTGAACGTGTGCTACACCTACATCGTGCTGTTCATCATCTTCGGCGCGTTCCTGGAACGCACGGGCATCTCCAACTTCTTCATCTCGCTGGCCAACCGCATTGCCGGCTGGTCGAGCGGCGGCGCAGCCAAGGTGTCGGTCATCGCGTCGGCGCTGTGCGGCATGGTGTCCGGCTCCTCGGTCGGCAACACCGTGACCACCGGATCGGTGACCATCCCCATGATGAAGAAGACCGGCTACAAGCCCGAATTCGCCGGCGCCGTGGAAGCGGCCTCGTCCTCCGGCGGCCAGATCATGCCGCCCATCATGGGCGCAGCAGCGTTCCTCATGGCCGAATACATGGACATCCCCTACCTGGAAGTGGCCACGAAGGCCCTCATCCCCGCGCTTCTGTACTTCGCCGGCATCTTCATCGCGGTGCACTTGGAAGCCAAGAAGCTGGATCTGAAGGGCGTGCCGAAGAGCGAGCTTCCCTCCTGGAGCTACCTGGCCAAGAACTGCTACCTCATCCTGCCGCTGGTGCTGCTGGTATGGTTGGTGGCCTCGGGCACCCGCACCATGGCCGTCAGCGCCGCCATCTCCATCTTCGGCGCCTTCCTCATCGGCTTCGTCAACTTCCTGATGAACAACTGGCGCGAACGCGCCGAAGGCGAGGGCTTTTTGGCCGTGTTGGCGCAAACCGGCAAGATCGCCCTCTTCACCACCGTGGACGCGTTCGCCGCCGGCACCAAGAACGTCATCCCCGTGGCCGTTGCATGCGCCATGGCAGGCATGATCGCCGGCTGCATCACGGTGACGGGGCTTGCCTCCACCATCATCAACGTGATCGTGCTCATGGCGGGCGACTTCGTCATCGTGGGTCTGGTGTTCACCATGATCTGCTGTCTCATCCTGGGCATGGGCGTGCCCACCACCGCCAACTACTGCATCATGGCGTCCACCTGCGCGCCCATCCTCATCCAGTTGGGCATCGACCCCATCTGCGCTCACTTCTTCGTGTTCTACTTCGGCATCGCCGCGGACATCACTCCGCCGGTGGCGCTGGCCGCCTATGCCGCAAGCGCCATCGCCAAGTCGCGACCCATGGCAACAGCCGTCAACGCCACCAAACTGGGCATCGCCAAGTTCGTGGTGCCCTACATCTTCGCGTTCAGCCCGGTGCTGCTGCTCTTGGGAGACGACGTGACGGCGTTCACCGTCATACTCAACACCGGCACCGCCCTGGTGGGCGTGTTCGGCCTGCAGTGCGCTTTGACCAGCATGCTGTTCGGCTATCACCTGAACCCCCTGGTGCGCCTGGCATTCGCGGCGGGCGGCCTGTGCATGATGATACCCGGCACGGCCACCGACATCGCAGGCCTGATGGTCATCGTCGGCCTGTGCGGATTCCAGATGATGCTTGCGCGCAAGCACAAGAGCGACAGCGACGATGACGCGGACGACAGCACCGACGTGCCGTCCATCCCGGCAGAAGCCACGGCATAGGCCCGACGCGGAAAGCGAGGTTTCGACATGAGCGACAACAGCATCGTGTGGGTGACGGGCGACCAAGGCTTCGTCGGCAGCGTGATCAGCCATCGGATGACCAAGGCGGGCTTCACCGTGATAGGGACCGACGAAGAATTGAGCGTGTGCGAGCCCGAGCGCCTGGAGGCGTTCGCCGAAGAGGTGCAGCCGGGCATCATCATCAACTGCGCGGGCATCCGGCGCGACGCCACCGGGCTGAGCAACCGCGTGAAGGCGTACGAGGTCAATGCGCTCGGCGCGCGCAACGTGGCGTTGGTGGCCAACACCGTGGGAGCGACCGTGGTGCAGGTGTCTTCGGACGACGTGTACTCGTCGCGGCTCGACGAGCCGGTGAACGAGTTCGACAACCCCCACCCCGACACGCCCTATGGCAAGTCGAAGCGTGCCGGCGAGATGATGGTGCGCAACACCACTCCCGACCACATCATCATCCGCTCGTCGTGGCTGTACCATGCCTACAGTGGGCGGTTCAAGGACATCCTGGACGCCGCCATCGCCGGCAAGAAGTACGAGGCGCGCGTGGATCAGTTCGCGGCCCCCACCAGCATGGCCACCTACGTCGAGTTCATGATCAAGGCCCTCGAGCAGAAAGCCACGGGCACCTTCCACATCGTGAGCAAGGGGCGGGCAAGCCGCTACGACTTCGCGGCGAAGATCCTGGAGCTGGCCGGCTACGATCCGGGCACGGTGCTGGTGCCGAAGACCGACCCGAAAACAGCCGAAAACGTGGTCCTTGAAAGTCTGATGCTGGAAATGGTGGGCGTCGAGATGCCCACGTGGGAAGAGGACCTGGAAGCCTACATGCGGGAAGTCGACCTGCTGGCCGTGTAAGCCCGCGGCAGGTTACGGCAGGTCAACCGTGAGAAAACGAATGCCTCCCGCTTTTCCTTGATCGCACGCCAGGTGCGCCATACTTTCGATGACGGATCCGCTTGTCGAAAGGTGCACCCATGAAGGTATTGTTCAACACATCGGTCTTCTACCTGGTTCTCGGCGCGGTGGCGGCCCTGGCGCTGCGCGGCTTCGCGGCACAGCCTTGCGTTGCCGGCGCCTCGGCCCTGGGCGCCGTCCACCCCCACCTCATTGCGCTCGGGTTCTTCGGCTTTCTGGTCGCCACGCTGTTCGCCCTGCGCGCCGACTTCACGGGCGAGCGGTTGTTCCGTCCGTTCTATCTGGTCTACAACGTCGGAATCGTGCTGAGTGCAGGAGCGCTGCTGGCAAAAGGCGCCGCGCTGTACACCAATACCGCCACGCAGGGAGCCTGGACGGTGTACGAGGCCGTGGGCATCCTGGGCAACGTGCTCGTCGTCGTAGGCCTGGCGTTGCTCCTGGTGCTGCTGAGCAAGGTGGTCGACCACGTGATGCAGCGGACGCCCCAAGCCTAGCCCCCGCCAAGTTCCCCCTCAGCACAGAGTGGAAGACGGGGGACACGTGCCACATGGCACATGGGACGGGAACGCGGGGACGGGGAACGCGTGCCACACGCAGGCATAGGCTTTGGCAAAGCCGCCAGGAATTCGTGCGCAAGACACGTGGCTAGGCACGCCCCAGAGGCCCCCTTCTATTTGCGGTCGAAGAACGGACTCTTCGAAGCTATGCTCACGGGAATGCCGTAGACCTGCTTGCAGCCGGGCAGCAGGTCCAGGCGCTGGGCTGCCAGGCCGGCCGAGAACATGACGCGGGTGTCCACGCGGTAGTCGCACGCCTTCGAGCACGCTGCGCCCAGCGCAATGCCCACGTCCACGCTGTTGATGGCGCACGGCACACCGTCCGGACGCTCGCCACAGGTCGCAAAGCCGCAATGGCCGCAGTTCAGGCCCTGCGCCTGTTCGCGGGTGCCCACGAAAACCACGCACTGCGCACCCAAGAGGTTCTGCGCATCGCGCACGAAGAACTTCATGCCGCTTTCCTCGGCCACGACGAGCATCTCCTGGGACACGCGCCGCACGTCTTCCCCGTCGGCTACGAGGCATTCCACGATGTCGACGCCTTTGCCTTTCGGGGCCGTGCGCGCTGCTACCATCATCTTCTGTGCAATATCCCATGCCTGCTTCTGCCGCACGTCGCGCTCGTTCGCTATCATGGCGCCTCCGTTCCGTCCGCTGATCTTGCTTGGGTTATTGTACTCCTGTCCACAGACGAGAGCGCAATGCTTCCGACCGGTTGTCCGTACCCGCCGTCAACCGAGCGGTGTCCGGGAACGAGGATGCCCCGCCCTACGCGAACCAGCGCCGCTCGAACGCTTCCACGGTAACCGGTCGTCCCGTCAGGAATCCCTGGATACGCGCACAGCCCATGGCGCGCAGCAATGCAAGCTGTTCGGGTGATTCCACGCCTTCGGCCACGGTCGTGACGTCCAGGTCAGCGCACAGTCGAACGATGGATTCCACGATGGCCGCGCCCCAATCGTTCGAGCCGATGCAGTCGACGAGGCTCTGGTCCAACTTGAGCGTGCTGATGCGCATGGAAGCGAACAGCGACACGTTGGCGTTGTCCACGCCGAAGTCGTCGATGGCCACGCGAAAGCCCTCCTCGCGCAGGCGATTGACCACGACGGTCAGTTCCTGGGAGTCGGACTCGCGGGCCGACTCGGTTATCTCCACCTCGATGCAGGACGGTGGCAGACCGTGCTCCGCCACCACCGAGACGACGCGTTCGATGAAGCCCGCATCTTCTGCCGTGCGACGCGAGAAGTTGGTCGCAACGGAGAAGCCGTCGTCGACATAGCCGCACGCACGCCATCGCACGAGCAGGTCGCATACAAGGTCGAGCACGTGAAAGTCGATGACGGAGACCTCGCCCATGTCCTCGAGCGCAGGGATGTAGGTGAGCGGGGGCACCAGCTCGCCGGTTTCGGGATCGGCATAGCGTACCAGCGCCTCGGCGCCGACCACCTGGTCGTCTTGATCGACCTGAGGCTGCACGTGGATGGACACCGCGCCCTTTGCGACGGCTTCCGCCGCGCCACCAGGGCGCAACAGCGTCCCGGCGCCCGACTCTTCCCAGGGCTTCCAGCCAGCCGATCGTGCGCGGGCGCGCATCTGCTTCATCTGCTTGAGCTTCTCGTCCACCTCGTTGGCTATGCTTCTCACATCAAGACAGGTCTGCTGCCAGGCATAGCCCAACGTCACTGGCACCTTTTGGGCATCCAGCCTGCGGGAGAGCGCAAGGGCGTCCGACACGAAGGCCGCTTCGTCCACGTCGGTGACGATGGCAACGAACTCGTCGTCGCCGGTACGATAGACCCGTTCGCGCCCATAGGCTTCGGCGAGCTTGTCGGCCACCGTCACCAGCAAGGCATCGCCCGCTTCACGTCCCTTGGTCACATTGACCAGGCGTATCTCGTCCACGTCTGCCTCTACCAATCCGACGCGGCGCAAAGGGTCGGCGCCATAGTCGCGATAGAACGCCGTACGTGAATGCACGTTCGTCAGCATGTCGCCCCAAGTCCGCATCTCCAGCACATGACGCTCGCGCTCGCGCTGCATGGTGGACGACATGAAGTAGGCAAGGGACATCAGCGGCGCTGCGATGTCGTCGGCCTTGCCCATGTTCGGATTGTCCACGCCCAAATAGCCCAAAAGCTCGCCATCGGATTCGAGCGGCACGGCAACGAGGCTGTCGATGCCCTGCAAGGACAGGATGTCGTACTCTTCGGGCGAAGTTTGCTTCAGCCCCTCCACCTGTTCGATGATCATGGGCTTATGGGCGGAAAAAGCGAGACGCCACCGATCGATGAGCGAAAGAGGCAGATTCTGCAGCAAATGGATTTCCGGCTCGACGCCCGGCGCGCACCACTCTGCTATGTTGTTCATCCGGTCTTCGTGGATGGCGAACACGTAGGTGCGGTCAGCATCCAACACGCCTCCCATCAGCGCCAGCGCCCCGTTGATGGCGGCAAGCGTGTCTTCGTTCTCCGAGAGGCGCTTGATGCATTCCACGACCGTTTCGCCCGCGGTGGCCAAGTACGCGAACCGCGCCCGCTCCTCTTCCTTTTCCGTCAGGTCGAAGGCGATCTCGATGCGCGATTCGCGGCCCCGCCACGTGATCAGCTTGTCCCGCAACAGATAATGGCGGTTCGTGAGAGGGTTGGTGATCTCCCAAGAATAGAACGACTCGTGACCGAGCACGTCGTTCGTGCAGAAAGGACAAGGCTCCTCGAGCCCTTGCAGCACGCGATGGCAACGGCTGGAGCCGTCGGGGCTCAATTCTCCGAAAGTACGTCTGCCCGCCTCGTTGAGGTACAACAACTCGTACGTATGCGGGTCGCTGATGTAGATGAGCTCCGGAAGCTCCTCCATCAGGGTTTCGAGCAACTCCCTCATCCCGCATTCTGCCTTTCGTCAGTTTTGGCCCCCGCTACCGGAATGACGTTTGGCAGCAGCCAATCGCCTCCGGCGCAACGGGGTCACAGGGAAACGTGCCTCGGCCTCTCAGCTGTTGCAATTGTGTCTTCCCAGCCCACGTCCGTCAATCCCCCCTGCGCTAAACGAGGCGTCTCACACTGCGCCAAGGCGCGCAGGGCCAGCGCAAAGAGGAACGGAACACACGAAGTCATTATAGGCCATGAAGCCCCCCCCCCCCGGAGAGAAGAATCGCAGTAATTTAACCATGGCTTTAGGTTGCGGTTTGTTTTTCTGGGTCGACAGAGCCTCGATGCGCGTCCACGCTTCCAGGACAGGCGCGAGAGCGCCGCCGGCGGCCTGGCGCCTCTGGCGCAGGCGCGAGCGCACGCCGACGGCTTACGCCTCCATCGCTTGCGCACGGGCGCCACCAGCAACCTTACGCTTCCGACCTTTCGATGAGGTCGATCACTTCGCCGCGCGCGTGTACGCCGAGCTTCTGGTAGATGGACTTGATGTGGTACTTCACCGTGTTTTCGGAAACGTAGAGCTTCTCGGAGATGCCCCGCGCCGTGCGGCCTTGCCCCAGAAGCACCAGTATCTCCGTTTCGCGTGGCGTGAAGCCATATCCTTCGGCCAAGGCGTTGCAGCGCGCCTCCAACGCATCGCCCTGTTGCGGCGCGGCGGCCACCTCGTCCTCCTTGGCATTGAGCTTGCGGTCTTTGAACAGAAACATCGACACCATGGCCACCAGATACACCGCCACCAGGGCCACCGCCGTCAGGGCCACGTCGCCCTGTGCCAGCGTGCTCGCGTTGAAGAAGCCCACGAGCGTCCCTGCCAGCTGCGCGGCATTGGTGCACAGAAACGTGCACGAGAACAACAGCACGGCGGGCAGCTTGGTATCGTGCACGGCTTCTGCCGCCATGCACCAGAGAATGATGCCCGCCACCAACGTGCCCAGCTGCGCGCACGCGTTGGCCAAACCACCTGCTCCGTCCCAGATGAGGGGCAGCAGCAGGAAACCGGCCGCCGAAAGGGGCAAGGCCACCTTGTAGACCGCACCCAGGTTCGGCTGCTTCTTCACCAACAGCACGGGCAGGAACAGCGCCGCCATGAGCACGGCCTGCGTGACCAGCGACGTAGTCTGAAAGGTCTCGAGCGGAATGTCCTGGCGCGCGGAAAGCTGCAGCATGAGCCCGCTCATGAAGGCGAGGATGGCCGTGCCCAGCACCGGTCGCCACAGATTAGCCAGCGTGCCTTTGAACACCGGAGCGGAATACTCTTCGGAAATGGGAGCGCGCAGGTCCAGGGAGCGCTTGGCGCACACCACCGACACGAAGAACAGCGCCGCCCCCAATGGCAGCATGAACGGCGTGGGGGCAAGAGTGACCAGGAAGTACACGACCAGGCTGAGCATGTTGCTCATCAGAACGAACACGTACACCTTGCGCAGGCCCAAAGTGCCGGAAAAGCGTGCCCACATGAGGTTGATCAACGCATCGCCCGCCCCGAAGCACACGCCGCCGAACACCAGGTACGGCACCAGGCTGCCCAGAGGAACGAACCCTGCGAACTGGAAGGCCATGCGCGTCACCACGAACCCAACGGCCGCCGTGGCGGCCGTGACCACGAAGGCCGCCATCGACGCCAATCTCCCCGTGCGACGTGCCAGCATGACCATGGTGCCGTACACGGCAAAGCGCGCAACGATGACGGCAATGAGAAACACGGACTGTACCAGATGTCCCGCTTCGCCCAACGAGGTAAGCACCGTAGGCGATTCGAACGACATGTAGCCGAACGCAAGATAGAGAGCATAGCCTCCCATGAACGCGACGTCGCGTGCCCTCATCCCTGCAAACAGCTGTTTCACCCGCTCCATGAAACCCCCTGTCCGCTTGTGGTTCCTGCCGGTATCCTACCAGATAAACCGCATGCAGCACAGCACCGAAATGGGCTTTGGCCTTGCAGGGGGCACATCCTACCCGAAACGAGTAGGGCGCAGATCCACAAAACCACCCGGCAAAAGGTGTGGCAGGGACAACACCCGCGACCTAAGGTTGGGCGTGTAGGGAGGGGACCGGTTCCCGGACTCCCCGAAAACATGCTGTGGGATTCAGAGAATCCTGCATGCAAGGGAAAGGAGCGGAAATACATGATGGAAAAGGATTTGAGTCGCCGCGCGTTCTTGGGGCTGGGTGCCACGGCGGCCGTTGCCGCAGGCGCCGGCCTGGCTGGCTGCGCACCGCAGAGCACTCCTGCAAGCGGCGGTTCTGACGCGGGCGCAGGCGCCCAGGGCGTTCCTCCCACCGAGTACAAGCCAGACTTCCTGACGCCGCCGCCGGTACCTACCGACATTGCCGAGGAAAAGGATTGCGACGTGCTGGTTATCGGCATGGGCCTGGCCGGCACCGCCGCCGCCAAGGAGGCGGCCGAAGCGGGCAAGAAGGTCATCGTGCTGGAAAAACAGCCCGAAGACAGCTACGCCGTCATATCCATGGCCGGCGACTTCGGCGTCGTGGGCTCTCAGATTCAGAAGAACCTGGGCATCGAATGGGCTCCCAAGGAGGACATCCTCAACGAGTTCGTCAAGGAGACCGGTGGTCGCTGCGACACATGGATGATCAACTACTGGTACGACCATTCCGGCGAGGACTTCGACTGGTTCATCGAGAACGCCGACTACGAAGTGCTGGAATCAACCGCAGCCGATCGCAAGACCGACAAAGAAAACTACATCCGGCCGAAATGCTTCCCCAAGCTGGAAACGTACAACTACAAGGAAGAGCTGTACCCGTACTTCCACGGCACCATCACCACGAACCCCAACATGCAGTGGGCCTGCCAGGCCGCGTTCAACGACGCTGTGGGAGCCGGCGCCGAACTCATCTACGAGGCGGAGGGCGAACAGCTGATCGTGGACGAATCCGGCACGGTCACGGGCGCCTACGCCAAGACGCCGAACGGATACCTCAAGGTGAACGCCAAGGCCACGGTCATCTGCTGTGGCGACTACGGCGGAAATCCCGAAATGCGCCATTACTATGCTCCTTGGACCGAAGAGTTCGCAGGCGGCGTCGACGACGGCCGCGGCCAGCTGATGGGCATCTGGGCGGGCGGCTGGATGGAGCTTGGCCCGCACGCGCCCATGACGCACCACATGGGCGGATCGCTAGGCGTGGACAGCTTCCTGCAGCTGAACATGGAAGGCCGGCGCTTCATGAACGAAGACGTGCCCGGCCAGAACATCGCTGACGAGCACACGCGCCAGCCCGTCTCCAAGGATCCCGAAATGGCGGCTGCCGGCGTGAAGGCGTGGCAGATCTTCGACAGCAAGTGGCCCGAACAGATCATCCACATGCCTGACGGACACGGCTACACCACGTACTTCATCCCCGACGAAGAGACCGACAAGTACGCCACGGTGCTTTCCGGCTTCGGCCTGGGTTACACCACGAAAGCCATGGTGGACGAGCGCACCGACGTCATCTGCGACACCCTGGAAGAGCTGGCGGAGCAAACCGGCCTGCCTTACGAAACCATGAAGGCCGAGATCGAGCGCTACAACGAGCTGTGCCACAAGGGCGTGGACGAGGACTTCGGCAAAATGGCCAAGCGCATGTTCCCGGTGGAGAACCCGCCCTATTACGCCTGCAAGTTCGGCAATGCCGGCATGCTCGTCATGGTAGGCGGCCTGGAATGCACCCACAACCTGGAAGTGACGAAGAACGGCACGAACGATCCCATCCCCGGCCTGTATGTGGCTGGCAACAGCATGGGTCGCCGCTTCCTTGTTGACTACCCCGTAGTCGTCGCCGGCATCAGCCTGGGCACGGCGCTCACGTTCGGCCGTCTGGCCGGCAAAAACGCTGCCGCCAGCGTGTAACGCGAACCATTCGCGCCGGAGAGACCGCCCTCCCTCCCTTGCAAAGCGGTCTCTCCCTCCCCTGCATGGCCCCTCCCGCCACTTCGGCGGGAGGGGCCATCCTCTTTTTGCATTCCGCGGTCCGCTTCTCGCTCCGCGTCCCGCACGCAACCCGCGACACGCCTCCCGCATCGCGTTCCACTCCGCAGCCCACTTCCCGCATCGCGGTCCGCTTCTCGCTCCCCGTCCCGCTTGTGCCCATACGCCTTCTCGGCACATTCGACATGAGGGCCATCGTTTTAGTGCAGCCTATTTCTCCTGTTCATAGCCCTGCCAAACACATTTGACAAGGCTTTTTCTCGCAACGGGACCACGTGTCGAAGCCTTTTGATGGTAAGGTGGTGCCCAACATGGCAACCTTGGATCAGCGAAGGGAACGACGTGGAACTCGGCAAGCACATCAGGGAGTACCGGACCGCATGCGGCCTGTCCCAAGAAGACCTCGCGGAACGCATCTACGTGTCGCGGCAGACGGTGTCGAACTGGGAGAACGACAAGACCTACCCCGATGTGGAAAGCCTGCTGCTCCTGAGCGTTCTCTTCGACAAGACGGTAGACGAACTGATCAAAGGAGACGTGGAAGCCATGAAAGAGATCATCGAAAACGACGCGAAGAAGATGCAGATGCTGGCCTTGGCGGGCATGGTGGTGGCCATCACGGGCGCCGTCGCCGTCGTGTGCGGCATCTCGTTCTGGGACTGGGGCATCGTGCCCAGCTGCATCATCGGACTTTTGGTGTGGGGCATCGGCATGTTCATGGCGCTGAAGGTGGAGCGCCTGAAGAAAGAACATGACCTGGTCACGTACCGCGAACTGGTCGCCTTCACGAGGGGCGAACCCATCGACCGCGACAACCCCAAGAGCCGTCGTGCCCGCAAGCACCGCTTCCTCAAGGGTGCCGCGCTCGTTCTCTTGTCGGCCTGCGTGGGCGCCGTCGCAGGCTACGTGGGTTTCATGCTCTTCGGGTAGCCAAGCACCCTGAAACGCCAGATTGGCCTTGCCGCCGATGGGCCATGACGCGGCCCATCGGCGGACAACTCCAGAAAGGTGCGTGCGTTTAGTCCGCTCTTGAAAGGCGCGGCGGATCGGCCTCGATCCGTACCCCGTCGCGCCTTCGCAGCGATCCTTCGCGCCTTCGCGGTGATCCGTCGCACCTTCGCAGCGGTCTGGACAAAATCAGCTCAATTCTTTGTCTTTTGGCAAAGATAACGGAATTCTCTCTCTGCTGAACAGGCATTACTTGCAAGGTCCCTTGGTGGAGAGGCTCCATAAGCTGCAGAATCTACGGAATGGAAGCGATTTTGTCCACAGCCGGCCCCTGCGTCCATGGTCTGGCCACTCGCGTCCGTGGCCAGACCCTTCGCAAACCATGCGCGCCCCTCGCAAAGAGAGAGAGGGCATGGAGCAAACGCCTGCGGTTACCGTTCGGCCACGTACTTCCCCGCCAGGTATCCCTGAGTCTGCGCGAAGCCCAGGCTCACGCCCGAAATGGACGTCGTGTACTGGTATCCGAAGCGGCTGCCGGAGTTGTTGCCGGCAGAGAACAGGCCGGGGATTGGATCGCAGTTCTGATCGAGCACCTGGCTGTCTTGGTTCACCAGCAAGCCGGACGTCGTGACCATAGGCGTGCCGATCTCCTTTTCGGCGCAGTATGCATAATAAGGAGGCTCCATTCGGATCATCAGATGAGAATCCTTTCCGAAGTCCTCGTCGCGTCCTTGGTCGCACAGCTCGTTGTACCGCTCTACCGAAGCAACGAAGTTGTCGACCGCCTCGCCGGTATAGCCCAGGTAGCCCGCCAAGGTGGCCAGATCGTCGGAGCAGTACATGGTCACGCCGCCACCCGGACCACCCGGGCCACCCGGGCCGCCTGCCGGCGCCCCGCCTTCGCCCGCCCCTGCGTCTTCAGAAGAGGCCTCGTCCTCCGCAGAGCCTTTCGCGCCCCCTGCAAGGGCCTTCTCCATGGTCTCATGCAGCCCCGACATGCTCGGCTGGCTCGCCTCGTGCGAGTAATCGATGGCCATGTGCGAGGGAACCTGCGCGTACACGTAGTCGTCCACGTTGCTGCCGAACACGGTGGCCACGATGCCTGAAGGCTCCTTCGCGCCCGGAATAGCCGCCAGTTCGATGGAGCCGAAGCCCTCGTTGCAATAGCGCTTTCCCTTGCTGTTGAGCCACAGGACCGGGGCCGTGCCGGCCGGATCGCTTGGCGAGTCGCAAGGATAGAAATAGTTGCCGCCCATGCCGCTCATGCAAGGGTCAAGCTTTCCGCCCGCCCAGTATCCAAGCGCCACGCCGGAACCGTCCTGGTCCATGCCCGCCGACAGCGTCTCTCCTTCGGGCTTGAGGCCCAGGCTTTCGGTGTAGAGGTCGGTGAGCATGTCTGCGTTCCCGCCGAAGCCGCCGCCCGCCAGGATGACGCCTTTTGCGGCCTCCACCTTCACGTACGTGCCATCTGACTTCTCGCCGTACGCGCCCGTCACCGCACCCGCGTCGTCGGTCGTGAGCAGATAGCCGCTCGTGCCGTAATAGATTTTGCCGCCGTTGCTCTCCACCACCTGGGCACAATGGTCAAGCGCCTGGGTCATGAAGTCGCCCGTATGGGCGCAGCCGACGAATCCGCGCAGCCCGCCTATTTCCTGCTGGTAGGAATCGTTGGCAGGCCATTGGCGAACGACGACGCTCGCCGGATCGTCGATGAAGTCGCCGAACAGCCAGTCGAAGCAGGCGCCGGAATTGGCGGCATACTTCCGAATGAGTCCCGGGTTCGGACGGTTGTTATGGCGCAGCATCCAGTCGTTCATGAACACGAGTTCGTCCACTTCGGGAACGCCCTGGCTCTTGAGCAGCTCCGAATTGATGTGCCCCACCTGCCCGCCGGACATGTACGAACGCGCGTCCTGCTCCTGCTGCTCGAACGCGTACACGACGGCTCCTGCTTCGGCCGCCGCGCGCGCCGCGCAGCTTCCCGCATGGCCCAACCCTATGACCAGAACGTCGCACTGGGCTTCTTCGGCAACATCGTCCGGCGCCGAAGGAGGGGTTCTCCACGATGCTGCGCCCGAAGCAGCTGCAGAGCCTCCCGACGCGCCCGACGCGCTCTCGGCTGCCGCCGTAGGGCTGCATGCAGCCAGCCCGGCTCCCGCCGCGACGACCGCAGCCGTGGCGCCAAGTCCCAGAAAAGAACGGCGCGTAAGCCTTGCTTTCGAATCCTTTGCATCATCCATGATTGCTCCCTTGACTGTGTGCCATCTCCAGCATGGCCAGCAGCCTGGAAACCGAACGAACAAGGGAGGGATCGGAGGGAGACCGGTTTCCAGGCTGCTGGCCATGCCCTTGTGGCACAAAAGTATGCCCTGCCAGCGGCAACGGAGATAATCGCCCATCTTTGGTAATCACGCGCTATCCCGCCGGCCCGCCTCACACATTTTGGGTAAACGCGCCTCGACGGGCTTTTCACGCTCGCATGTCTTCTCTCCAGCAACCGCCATGGCGTATCATGGCCATGGGAAGAAGGAGGGATCGGATGTTCAAACCGTCATTCAAGCCAGAGCTTTTGCCCTTCGCGGCGTTCTTTGCCACCATCCCGCTCTACTCGCCCAACATCGTGTCCTTCACGAACGCACTGGGGATGGCGAGCCTGGCACTCGGATGCTTTGTGCAGGCCATGCTGGCGAGCGCCTTCGTTGCAGGGCTCGGGCTTGCCGTCGCCTCGATTGGCCATGCGGTCGACCGCGTGGTGGCAGGACGGCGCACCGTGGTTGCCAGCTGCGTCCTCTACTTGGGCGGCTTCGCCGTCCTTGCCGCCGATGGGCTGAACGGCGGCACCAGCAGGGCGCTTGAAGCCGGGGCGGGCGTCTCGTGCGGGCTCGGCCTCATCGTCCTGTGCTGCGCATGGGGGATGCGGTTTTCGGCACTGGACATTCGGACAGGCCTGCTGCACGTTGCCACCACCTGCGGAATCGGCTCGCTCGTCTCGTTCATGTTGGCTTCTCTGGAAGGCGTCCCCTATCTGGTTTCGCTTTTCGCCATCGTTCTGATCGGCTTGACGACGCCCTTGGCGTCGGCATGGCAACGGACGGCTCTTTCCGACCGCGACCATGCGGACTGCGCGGCAGGCGGCTCTCTCGGCGACCGCCCATCCGAAGACCTGCCGGATGATGGGCGAAACAGCATGGAAGGAAAGGACGTGGCCTTTGCCGCCGACCGCGAACTGGCATTGGCCCTTTCCCCCCGCCAACCGCATGAAACCATTTGGCAAACGCTTAGGAGGCTCTCTTCGGTAGCGGCGGCGCCGTTCGTGGGGTTCATCGTCTTCGCGTTCACGATGTCAGTGCGCAAGTTCAACCTGTTCGGAGGATACGACATCGAGCTTCTGGCCGGCATCGTGGCGCCCATTGTCGTGCTCCCGCTGTGTTTCGCACGTACGCGACGGCCTTTTCTTTCGTTCACCCACCAGCAGTTCTTGCCCTATGCGGCGCTTGCGCTCGTCATATGCAACAGTTTTCCGATAGGCTCGGTCGTGCAAATAGCGAGCGCTTCGCTCACCTATGTGTTCTTCGCCGTCGTCGGCGTCATTGCGCTCGCATCGTTGTGCGCCGTCGTACACGCCCGGGAATTTCCCGCAACGCTCGTGTTCGGCACCATGCTCTCGGCATTTTCGCTGGTTTCGCTCGTAGGCATTGCCGCGAGCCAACTGTTCCCCGACCAAGATGCCGGGCCCGCCCTGCTGGTTATGAGCACGGTATATTTCGCAGGCATCATCTTGGCCTCGATCGTGGCGCTGGCATCGCAGGCCGACGTTCCCGTTGCGCGCAAAGACGACGCGCAGGTTCCCGTGGAATCGGTTCTCAGGTCGCGGTGCGAGGCCATAGCCCGCCAATCGAAACTCTCTCCCCGCGAGGCGGAAATCCTGCAATATCTCGGCCGCGGGCACAACCCCACCTTTGTCGCACGCACTCTCGTGCTTTCCATCAGCACCGTCCGCACGCACGTCCGCAACATATACCGGAAGATCAACGTCTCTTCGCAAGAGGAGCTGTTGGCGCTCATCGACGCGCAGGGCTAAGCGCTCTCCTCGAAAGCAGGGCGCCCCGCGGCAGATGCACGCGGGGCGTCGAAAACGCTATCGGAGCCGTGCTTATTTAGCGGCGGGCGTGGGAGCCTTCGTCTGCACCTTGTCGCCGTTGTTGACCGCGGCGCGTCCGCCATGGTTGAAGCCGGTGCGGATGACGCCCTGGGTGTTGCCGGTGACGAACTTGGCCTTGTTCAGGGTGTCGATCTCCTTCTTCATGTCCTCGACCAGCTTGATGGCCAGCTGCATGGAGAAGTCGGCGCGGGCCACGACACGTTGCACCGTGGTGTCCTGCATGTCGGCAGGCATCGGGTACGCGGGCACCAGCCAGCCGCTCATGCGCAGGCGGTCGGACAGGTCGTAGAGCGACCACTCCACGTTCGCGTCGTCCTTCAGGCCCCAGCACACGATGGGAATGTGGCTGGCGTCTTCGTAGATTTCGAAGATGCCCATCTCGTCCAGCTCGAGCGCCAGGTAGCGGGCCACGTCGAGCGTGCGCTCCTGGATCTCCTTGAAGCCCTGGAAGCCGTTGCGCATGAGGACGTAGTACTGCCCCACGATCTGAGACGCGCTGCGCGAGAAGTTGATGGCCATGGTGGCCTCTTCGCCGCCCAGATAGCTCACCCAGAAGATCAGGTCTTCGGGCAGCGCTTCCTTGCTGCGCCACACCACCCAGCCGATGCCGGGGTACACGAGGCCGTACTTGTGGCCGGAGCAGTTGATGGACCAGACGTTCTTCAACTGGAAGTCCCACACCAGGTCGGGCTCCACG
>CAJFVW010000161.1 GCA_904420575.1 uncultured Gordonibacter sp. | reverse complement strand
GGTGGAGCCTAGGGGGATCGAACCCCTGACCTCATGGCTGCCAGCCATGCGCTCTCCCAGCTGAGCTAAGGCCCCGAAAAAGTGCGATGACTAATATACCACAAGCAGAATCTCGGTCAAGAGCCAAGTTTGGCTTTTTCCCCGCCGCCCGGCCGGGCCGGCCACCGCGCAAGCTTTCCCGCACCCCCAGGCTTTCCTGCACGTGCAGGCTTTCCCCCGCCCTAGGCTCTCCCACGCATGTGGCCCCCTCCACGTAAACGTCTATGCAGGTTCTTGATATTTTCACTTACGATTAATTCTCGTTATTGGATAATACGATGCCAAGCGTCTCGACGGACGCCTGGCACCGTTTCCGCCCAAGGGGGCTGCATGGAGATCCACCAACTCAAGTACTTCATCTGCGTGGCCAAGCTGGAAAGCATCTCGAAGGCGGCCACGACGCTGCACCTCTCGCAGCCGGCGCTTTCGAAGTCCATCGCAAAACTCGAAGACGAACTGGGCGTGTTGCTGTTCGATCGTTCGGGGAAGCGCCTTCATCTGAACGATCGCGGCAGACTCTTCCTGGAAGGCGCCGAAAAGGCCCTGCGGGAACTCGACAGTGCGGCGGCGTCGGTCAGCGCGGAAGCGGGAAGCCTGCAAGGTTCGCTGAGCATCGGGGTATTCGGCATGCAGAACGACGCCATTTCCTGCATACAGCGATTCATGCAGGAAAACCGACGAGTGCACGTCATGCTCGACGCCCGGCAACGTTCGATCACGGCCCGCGTGGTTCGCGAATTCGACATGGTGTTCTACCCCGAAGGGCCCGCATTCGGAGGCATTGCCGGCATTCCCTACGCACGCAACCACATACGGCTGGCAGTTCCCGCCTCGCACCCCCTGGCCACCGCCCGAGTCGCAGACCTTGCCCAGTTCAGAGACGACCCTTTCATCTTCATGAATACCACGGCAGGCATGTACGAGCAAAGCTACCAGCTATGCGTCGAAAGCGGTTTTTCCCCTTGGGTCCGCGCGGTGACAAGCAGCGGCGCCGCCCAGCAACGGCTCATCGGCGCCGGACTGGGAATCGGGTTCGCCGACGCCCCAAGCTATCGGCTAAGTGAACGCACGACCGCGCAGGACGGCGCAATTCGCCCTTCGACAGCAGAGGCGCCTGCCAAGCCTTGCCGCACGACGCATTCCCTTTGCAACGCAACGGACGGGGCATCGGCGGGCAAAGCCACGGGCAGAAGTCCCGACGCCCCCGCAGAGAATCCCGCCCCTTTCGCAGAAAGCCCCTCCCCCGTCATGGCGCATCAGCAAGTCCGCCTCATCGAACTGCGCAGCGGCTCGCCCGAACAAACCCTCTGCTTCGCCTGCCGACCCCTCCATCTGCTTTCGCCCACCGCCCGCGAATTCCTCTCTTTCGTTCTGCAACACTTTGCCTTGCCCGACGACAACCGCGTGGCCCTTCGCTTCGAAGGCAACTGAACCCGCCGCAGCCGTCGACGCACTGGCGGGCATAACGAACGCATCGCGCGACGCGCGACATGCGGTATGCGGCACGGGCGGGCGAGAGCGCAGCCGCGCCGCGTGACACGCGGTACGCGGTGCGGTATGCGGCACGGGCGGGGGCAGCGCGGGCGGGGGCGTGGCACACGGCATGCGGCGCGGGCGGGGGGCGCTTTCCTGACATATAACCACAATCTATATGGTTATGCTCGTTTATGCTGTTTACATAATATAGATATCTAAATATAACCATATTTGAGGATAAAGCGTTCGGCCACGCCGAAGGCAGGACGGACGCCCTTGGCGCGAAAGGAGAGGGTTCCATGAGGGTTTCCAAGAACAAGGCCATTGCCGCAATTTTCACCATGGCGCTGGCAACGGGTACGCTGTTCGGCTGCTCGCAGAGCGACCAAGCCGCCTCGGACAACCAGTCCAGCCAAAGCCAGAACACCGCAAGCGAGACGCAGGGAGAACCGCAAGACCGCACGATCGCCGACATGCGCGGCGACGAAGTGCTCGTCCCCGCCGAGGCCGACACCGTCATGACGGTGAATTCGGTCGCCACGCAAATGGTGCTCATGCTGGGCGGGGAGGATGCGGCGGCAACCATGGGGCGCGGGTTCGACTACTCGGAGGGCAGCCTGAACCAGGCCATGTTCCCCGGCCTGGCCGGCAAGCCCACCATCACGGGCACCGACGTGACCGTGGAGAACGTGGCCGCCATAGACCCCGGCCTCGTGCTCAACGGGGACGACGACACCATAGAGGCGCTGCGCGGCGCGGGCATTCCCACCGCCTACGTGTCGGTAACCTCCCCCGAAACCATCGTGGAGGCGGTCCGCCTCATCGGCGACGCGCTGGGCGGCGAGGCCGCGGAAAAGGCCGACGCGTATGAGAAGCTGTACGACCAGATACGTGAGGAGATCTCCTCCCAATCGGCCGGCCTTGCCGACGAGGACAAGCCCACTGTGCTGTACATGCGCTCCACCGAAAGCACCACCGGGTCGGGCTCGATGCCCGACAGCTGGATCACGGCGGTCGGTGGCGTCAACGCCGCGGCGTCCATCGGGCTTGAAGGCTCAGGCACGGACATCAACGCCGAAACCATCATGAACCTCGACCCCGACGTCATCATCTGCGAGAGCGAAAAGGTGCGCGACGAGTTCCTGACCGGCGCCGCCTACACGGAGCTGGCCGCCGTGAAGGCGGGTGCGGTGTATGCCGCCCCCTTCGGAACCGCCGTGTGGTCGATGGGCACCGCCGAAACGGTGCTGCAGCTTTCGTGGGCCGGCACCGTCATCAACCCCGAACTCTATGCAGACATCGACCTCGACCAGCGCACGCGCGACTTCTACCAGCAGTTCTTCGGCTACGAGCTTTCAGACGAACAGCTCGACGGCATCTTCCACCGCTAGGCCCGCCGCCAAAGAGCCTTGCCGCAACCCGGGTTTTCGCCGGATTGCGGCAAGGCTCGGCGACACGTAGGCGAAGACGCGAAACGGGGCTGCGGCGCGATCCGAAGCGCCTGCAGAAGACGACGAACGGGGGGGGAACCGATGAACGGCTGGATGGATTGGCGGGAAATAGAGAAGCACAACGACTGGGGCATGCGGGAGAAGTCCGACGCCATGGGCGAGATGTGGGACCGCGACGCACGAGGCTGGGATGCGCGATGGAAAGGCGAGGAAGCGTTCACCAAGCGGCAAGCGGATGCGCTCGAACTGCTCCCCACCGACACCGTGCTCGACATCGGCTGCGGAACGGGGCCGCTGTCCATGAACGTGGCCCCGCGCGTGAAGCGCCTTATCGCCCAAGACGTGGGGGAAGACATGCTGGCGCTCGTCCGCAAGAACGCCGCCGAACGGGGCATTGCGAACATCGAGACGCTTCGGGGCAACTGGCACGCCATGGAACCGGGAAAGGATCTGCCCGTCTGCGACGTGGCCATCACCCGCTGGTCGCCGGCACAGGGCGACATCCTGAAGATGAGCCGCTGCGCCACACGAAAATGCTATTCGCTTTCCACCTGCGCCCCCCGCTTCCAAAGCGAGAACGAACGCTCGGAAGGCTGGTGGTGCCGCAGCACGGTGGACGAGAGCCTGAACACCACCCCGCGGCCCTGCGCCCGCAAATACGGATTCAACGTGCACTTCAACCTGCTGTACGATCACGGCGCCAACCCCACCATTCAGTACGTGATAGACGAGCGTCGCGTCACCGCCCCCACGAAGGATGCCTTGCTGGAAAAGCTGATGGACGGGTTGTGCGGCCCGCGCAAAGACGCGTGCGAGGCACAACATGCGGCCCGCGACGGGCGGCGGGCGGCAGACCGCGGCAAGCTGGCGGCGCGCCTGGAGCCTGACATCCGGCAGACGGACTCCCTCGAATGGGAGTACGTGAGACGCGCGTCCATTGCCGTTCTAGGCTGGGATCCCCGTGAAGTCGTCTCCTAACGCGCTGGCGAGAAGGACCCGCCGACCGCTTGCGGTGGTCCTTGTGGGCATGGGCGTGGGCGTGGCAGTGCTGGCCGCCTGCGCCCTCTGCCTGGGACCCTACACGGTTTCCCTGGGCGACACGCTGTCCATTCTGGCGTCGCGCTTCGTCGCCATCCCCCAGACGTGGTCGAGCATGGCGCAGAACGTCATCCTCGAAGTCCGCCTCCCGCGCATTCTGGGAGCCCTGCTGGTAGGCGCTTCGCTCGCCGTGGCAGGCGCCGCATATCAGGGCATATTCCGCAACCCGCTGGTGTCGCCCGACCTTCTGGGCGTCTCGTCCGGCGCGTGCATCGGCGCCGCGGCGGCCATCCTGGCAGGCTGGGGCGCCTTCGGCGTGCAGGGAGCCGCCTTCGCCGGAGGCCTTGGCGCCGTGGCCTGCACCGTGACCATACCCAAGCTGCTCAAGCGCGACAGCACCGTCACCTTGGTGCTGTCGGGCATCATCGTCGGGGGGTTCTGCGGATCCATCCTGGGCCTTGTGAAGTATCTGGCCGATCCCGAAACCCAGCTTCCCGAAATCGTGTACTGGCAGATGGGCAGTCTTGCCAAGGTGGATTATGGGGCGCTTGCGTCCATTGCTCCCGTCATGGTGGTCTCCATGACGGCCGTGCTGGTCATGCGCTGGCGCATCAACGTGCTTTCGTTAGGCGATCACGAGGCGAAGGCCCTTGGCGTGAACCTGAAGGTGGAGCGCGGCGTGGTCATCTTCTTCGCCACGCTGCTCACAGCTTCGGCCGTGAGCCTGGCGGGCACCATCGGCTGGGTCGGCCTGGTCATCCCCCATCTGGCACGGTTCGTCGTGGGACCCAACGCCAGTCGTTCCATTCCCGTCGCCTGCCTGATGGCGGCAGGCTTCATGCTGGTGGTGGACACGCTTGCGCGCGTGAGCGGCATCGAGATACCGCTCGGCATCCTCACCGGCTTCATTGGTACGCCGTTCTTCATCGTCTTGCTGGCGCGGCAAAGGGGGCTGATATGACGGAGCGCGCGCCCCTGCTTTCCATCCGCGACGTGAGTTTCGCCTACCCGCAGGGAAAAAACACGCTCGACGGCGTCTCGTTCGACGTGACCGCAGGGGAGCTGGTCACGCTGCTGGGGCCGAACGGCTCGGGAAAGTCCACGCTGCTGAACTGCATTATGAACCTGCTGGAGCCACAGCAGGGGTCCATCCTGCTGGAAGGGACGTCCGTACGGGACTGGGGGCAGCGGGGCATTGCGCAGCGGATCGCCTACGTACCCCAATCCGTTTCGGTGCAGTTTTCCTACACGGTGCGCGACTACGCGGCCATGGGGCGGGCGCCGTTCCTCAAGTTGCACGAGTCGCCTGGCCCGGACGACTACGCATTGGTGGACGCCGCCCTGGAACGGCTTGGCGTGACCGACTTGGCCGACAGGGCCTACAACGAGCTTTCGGGCGGGCAGCAGCAGCTGGTCGACGTGGCGCGCGCCGTGGCCCAGAACCCGAAGGTCATCCTGTTCGACGAGCCCACCAGCGCCTTGGACTACGGCAACCAGGTAAAGGTGCTGCGCATGGTGGCCGACCTCGCCCGCGAGAAGTATGCCATCATCATGACCACGCACAACCCCGACCACCCCATTCTGCTCGACAGTTCCGTATGCCTTTTGGGCCGCGACGGGCGTCTGGCGAAGGGCAGTGCGCACGAGATCATGCGCGAGGGCCTGCTGGCGGAGGTGTACCAGACGGACCTGATGATCCGCTACGTCCCCGACGCCCGAAGGCACGTGTGCATGACAGCGCGGTTCTTCTGAGGCCGGCCTTGAAGGCGGCGTCCCTGTCGGGTCTGCAACCCGGTGGCGGCGAGCCTCCGGAGCCGGCTCGCCGCCACCGCGCCTGCGGGGCCGTCCGTGCCTCACCGCCGCACCTGCGGAACCCGTCCCGCCGCCCAGTCCCGCCTGCCGCCGCCCAGCCCCGCCTGCCGCGACGCTATGCGAACAACGTAGCGGCCTGCCCCATGCGCTCGGCGATGGACACGCCGAACGGGCAGCGCGTTTCGCACGCACGGCACGCCACGCAGGTGTCGGCGCGCACGGAAAGCGCACGGTAATGTTCCCGCACCGAAGCCGGCACTTCGTCCTGCATGACAG
>CAJFVW010000160.1 GCA_904420575.1 uncultured Gordonibacter sp. | reverse complement strand
TGGGCGTGGGATTCGCGGTGACGGCGCTGGCGGGCGCGGCCGGCTCTCTTGTTTTGGCGGTGGTGGTTGCGACCGCGTCGCTCGTGTTGTTCCGCCAGGCCGCGCGAAAGGGCCTGGCAGCCTAAGCCGGGTTCCGGTTCTCGAGGCGAGAGGGAAAGGAAGGCGCTATCATGGGTAACCTCAACGAAACGGGCGGTTCGGGTGCGGGCTGCAACGGCGGGACCGTGCTGGAAGGACGCGCGGGGGTTGTGGTGGCCGCGGTGCTGGCCGTGATCGCGGCGGCCATGGCGGCGGCGGAGTGGTTCCTGCTGCCCGACCAGGTGATCGTGCAGTTCGGCGTGTCGGGCGAGCATTACGGCCCGAAGGCGGTCATCGTGCTGGCGACGGCGGCGCTCGGGCTGGGCGGTGCGGCGTGGCTTGCGGCCGCCCGCGCGAAGACGGGGCTTTTGCTGTCGGTCGTCGGCGCGGCGGTGGGAGTGGTGACGCTGGCCATCAACCTGGTGCTGTTCTAGCGTGCCACGGCACGTGCGTTCGGACAAGGAGGTTCGTCCATGATCATATGCATAGACCAGAAGGCCGAAGAGCCGCTGTACCTGCAGATACGCAATCAGGTCATCGCCGCCATCGCGCGCGGCGAGCTGGTGCCTGGCGCCGCGCTGCCGTCTGTGCGTGCGCTGGCGAGCGACCTGGGCATCAACCTGCACACGGTGAACAAGGCATACGCCGTGCTGCGGGACGAGGGCTACGTGCTCATGCGCGGCCGTTCGGGCGCCTACATCGCCGATCCGTGCGAGGACGACCGCGCCGACCGCGCGCGCATCGAGCTGGCCAAGATGGAGGACGGGCTGTTCGAGCTGGCCTTGGCACACCGTGCGCGCGGCGGCAGTTGGGGCGAGTTCCTGGAATGCGCCCAGGCCCAGGCTGCGCGCGCATATGGCGTGGGCGAGCGACCGGACGCCGACCCGGTCCCGGGCGCGTCCGGCGAGAGCCGCGCCGACGCCGGTCGGGCGAAAGCCGGCACGTCCACGAAGCGCGAGACGGCCGTGGGAGGTGCGCTCTGATGCCCGGATACGACCCCGCCGTCATGATGCTGCTGTTGGTGACGCTGCTCGTCCCCACGGTCGGCATCCTCATGGCGCTCACGCCCTTTCTCATGCGCCGCGGCGAGGTGTTTGCCGTCACGGTGCCCACGGCCGCGCAGACCGACCCGTTCGTGGTGGCTCTCAAACGGCGCTATGCGGCCATCGTCGGCGCGGCAACGGCGTTGTTCACCGCTGCCGGCATTGTGTTTTCCCTGATGGGAAACGAAAGAGGGATCATCGTGGTCCTGGCGGGCGGCACCATCGCGCTCTGTGCGGGCGGCTACGCGCTCATGCTGCGCTACCGGGCGAAGATGCAGGCGTACAAGCGCTCGCAGGGTTGGACGGCCGAGGCGCAGGAGGCCGTGGCCATGGTGGGCGAACAACCCGTGCCGCGCGCCATCTCGCTCAAGTGGAGCCTGCTGTACGCGCCCGTCATCCTGGTGACCGTGGTCATCGGCATCGTGGGCTATTCGAGCATGCCCGACATGATCCCCATGCACATGGGCTTCGACGGCACGGTGAACCGTTGGGAGCCGAAAAGCCCCGGCATCGTGGCGTTTCCCGTGATCATACAGGTGTTCATGGCCGGGTGCATCATGTTCAGCCACTGGACCATCCTGAAGTCGAAGAAATGGGCCGAACCCGGCGCGCCGGCCACGTCCGCGCTGGCGTACGGCCTGTTCGCCCGCGCGCAGAGCATCTTCCTGGTGGCGACGGGCGTGTTGCTGACGGCCTGCATCGGCCTGACATTCCAGCTGTCGGCCCTGAGCGTGATCTCGCTTGGTCAGGCGGCCGTTGCGGTGATGGTGGCCATCGTGCCCATCGTGGTGGGGTCCATCGCGCTGTCGGTGGTGTACGGCCAGGCCGGCTCGCGCGTGTTCCGGAGCATGCAGGGCTCCGAGCGCCTGCTTGCGGACGACGACGAGCATTGGAAGCTGGGCATCTTCTACTGCAACCCCGACGACGCGAGCCTGTTCCTTCCTGAGCGCTTCGGCATCGGCTGGACCTTCAACCTGGCTCGCCCCGCCGTCTGGGCCCTTCTCGCCAGCGGCCTGCTGGTAACGGTGGCGTTCATCGTGGCGGTCATGGTGCTGGTCTGAAAGGGCCAAGCAACAAGAAGGCTATTGGTTTTTTCGCGCGGGGCTCCTTGCTGTCATGTCGAGCGCGGCGCAAAGCCGCACTTTCGTCGTCCTACCCTCGCCGTGCGCTTTCGACGCCATGCGCTATAATCGCCTGCGGACGATAGCGAAAAGGACGGTAGTGCATGGCGTTTCTGCTCGGGTGCGAGAAGGTGCGGGTGGAATTCCCCACGAAGACGGTGTTCGAGAGCGTGTCGCTCGGCGTGGACGAGGGCGACCGCATCGGCATCGTCGGGCGCAACGGCGATGGGAAGTCGACGTTGCTTGCCCTGTTGGCGGGCGAACTGAGCCCCGACGCCGGACGCGTGCTGACGAACGGCGCCGTGCATGTGGGCATGCTGGGGCAGACCGACCATCTGGACGACGACGCCACGGTGGGCGAGGCCATCGTGGGCGACCGGCCCGAATACGAATGGGCGGGCGACCCGCGCATCCGCGACGTCATCGCGGGGCTTGCGCGCGACATTCCCTGGGACGCGCAGGTGGGCACGCTTTCGGGCGGCCAGCGGCGTCGCGTGGACCTGGCGCGGCTGCTCATCGGCGACTGGGACGTGCTGGCGCTGGACGAGCCGACCAACCATCTGGACGTGCGCGCCATCACATGGCTGGCCAAGCATCTGAAAGGCCGCTGGAAGCAGGGGGCCGGGGCGCTGCTGGTGGTCACGCACGACCGCTGGTTTCTGGACGAAGTATGCACGGGCATGTGGGAAGTGCACGACCGGCAGGTGGAGCCGTTCGAGGGCGGCTTTTCGGCCTACATCATGCAGCGGGTGGAACGCGACCGTCTTGCGGCGTTGGCGGAGCAGAAGCGGCAGAACGAGCTGCGCCGCGAGCTGGCCTGGCTCTCGCGCGGCGCGCGGGCGCGCGCGACGAAGCCGAAGTTCCACGTGGCTGCCGCCCAGGCGCTCATCGCCGACGTGCCGCCTTTGCGCGACGAGCTGGAACTCAAGCGCATGGCCATGGCGCGGCTGGGCAAGCAGGTGGTGGACTTGGAACACGCCACGGTGCGCTTCGAGGGCGCGGACGGCTCCAATCGCGCAGTGCTTGACGACGTGGACTGGATCATCGGGCCCGGCGACCGCTACGGCATCGTCGGCGAGAACGGCGCGGGCAAGACGACGTTGCTGCGGGTGATCCAAGGCCTGCAACGCCTGGACGCCGGGCGGGTGAAGATCGGCCAGACCGTGCGCTTCGCCGTGCTGTCGCAGCATCTGGACGACCTTTCGCGCTTCGGCAGCGACCGCGTGCGCCAGGTGATCGGCCGCTACAGCCGCCGCACCATGCTCGACGGCAAGGAAGTGACCCCGGCGCAGCTGCTTGAGAAGCTGGGCTTTTCGCGCGACGACCTCAACGAGCCGGTGTGCGACCTGTCGGGCGGGCAGAAGCGGCGGCTGGCCCTGATGCTCATTCTGTTGGACGAGCCCAACGTGCTTGTTCTGGACGAGCCGGGCAACGACCTGGACACCGACATGCTGGCCGTGGTGGAGGACCTGCTGGACGGCTGGCCGGGCACGTTGCTTCTGGTCACGCACGACCGCTACCTCATGGAACGCGTCACCGACCACCAGTTCGCGCTGGTGGACGGCAAGCTGCGGCATCTGCCGGGCGGCGTGGAGGAATACCTGAAGCTGATGGACGAACGGGAAACGGAGACCCGTCCCGACGATCGCAGGCAGATGCGCAGTCGCTCAGACAGTCCTGCTCGCACGAAGCGTCCACAGGACGCATCGGCTCAAGGGGTGCGGCGCCGCGAGGCGCAGCAAAGCAAGTCCCCGAAGGGGGAACTCGCGCGGTGCGCACCTTCCGACGATTGCCTGTCGACCGGAGTCGAGTCGTTGTCCTCCGCCTCGTCCTTGGAGGCCGATGGCGTTCGTCCGCGCCTTTCCGGCGGCGAGCAGCGCACGCTGCGGAAGCTCATGCAGTCCAACGAGCGCAAGATAGAGACGCTGAACGTCAAGGTGGACGACGTACGTGCCCAGATGGCCATGGCCAACCCTACCGACTTCGCCGCTCTCGGCGACTTCCAAACCCAGATCAACGATCTCCAATCCCAAATAGACGCCCTGGAAGAAGAATGGATGGAAGCGGCCGAAAAGCTGGGGGAGTAGGCCACCATCGTCTCGGTTCCTCTGCGGTTGGTCGTGCGAGAAGATTGCCATCTGCGCTGTGATACAATGGCGCCATGAGACAGAGGGAGGAAAGCAACGCGGCGGCACGTCTTCGGGTCGACCGATATCTGCATACCGGTTCTTTCCCGGCGTTCAAAGCCACCTTCCTTTCAGGCTTCGCCCTGGCCTTTTTCGGCATAGGGTTCTACCGACTCTGGTACCAGTTCAACTTCTACAACCTCCATTTTTCGGCCGACGTGGGCATGGTCACCGTTGGAGCGAACATTGCCCGCGTTGCCGTGATTGCCGTCTTGGTGTTTTTGGTCTACCGCGCAGGGTTCACGCGCGCCACGCGGAGCGTGTTCTTGTGGTCGGGGTTTCTGCTGATGACCGCTTCGAGCCTGCTGTATTTGCTCGATTTGTTTTTCGACAGCACGCAGTTCGAGGCCTTGCGCGTCGTGGTGGGCGGCATCGGCTTGGTGGGCGGAGAGATAATCTGGATATTCTTCTTCGAACGGCTCAAACCGGGACAGATGTTCTTTTATGCGGCGGGAGGCCTCGCCCTCTCTTGCGTCCTGTCGTTGCTGCTGGGGTATATCGATGCCGTGTTCGCGGGCGTGATCAACCTGTTCGTTCCGGCGTTTTCCGTCTTCGCCTACTGGCAGGCCATGTCGAAGCTTGACGAGCGGGACGGAGTTTCGCGCTCGTCTGCCGACCAAGGCGCCTTTGCCGCGCCGGACCTTCTCTACGAAGACGGCGAGCTGAAGAAGGGCGTGCTGCAGGTCATCGTCGCCTTCTTCGCGTATGGGCTTCTGCTTGGCATCGCGCTGGGGTATCCGGACGGCCGTCTGCGCGAATTGTCCCAGACGGTGCGGTCCGTCCATCAGGTGCTCGTCATGGTGCTGGTGCTGGGCGTCGTGTGGCTGGTGCTGATCCGCGGCAGGTCCTTCAAGTTGTCTGGGTACTGGCTGTTCCAGAACGTCCTGATGATGGCAAGCATCTGCCTGCTCGTGAGCGGATGGGAAGGCTCGGAAGAAGCCAGCACCTTTTTGCTGACGAACGCGGTGACCTGCTTCTACATTCCGCTCGTGTTCTTCATCTGCCTCATCGGCCGTCACGTGCATTGGCCGACGACGCTGGTGTATGCTGTGGTGTACGGCGGGTCGCTGCTGTGCATGGCAATTGGACGGATGGTGGTGTACCTGGTAGGCCCGACGCTCGACCATAGCCTATGGCTGATCATCGTGATGGCGCTTGTCGCGTTGGCAGAGACGACGCTGATCATGCGGCCTCGCTTCATGGGGACTCACCCCATCGGATTCGAGCTCGAACTCCTGCCGAAAGAGTTGCCGCTAGAGGTGCGTGCGGCACACGAAGACCACTCTGTGGGAGCGTTCGCGGCCGATTACGGCCTGACCGGCACGGAAGAGGCCATCGTCTGCTTGATCGCCCAGGGAAGAAGCCGTAGCTTCATTGCCCGCGAGCTGGGATATTCCGAAAACACGATACGGAACTACACGCGGACCGTGTACCGCAAGGCAAACGTCCATTCCAAGCAGGAGCTGCTTGACAAGTTGATGGCGGCGCGCGGCACCGGGTCGTGAGGCTCACCTGAAGGCGACGCCCGCCCCGGCACGAGGGCTGGGGCGGGCGTCGGTCGAGCAGCTGGGAAAGTGGCCTCAGGCCTTTGCGAATGCCGCCGCGTTCGTGCCTGCATTGCGGCCGAACGTGATGCAGTCGGCGATGGCGTTGCCGCCAAGCCGGTTGCTGCCGTGGATGCCGCCGGTGCATTCTCCACAGGCGAACAGGCCCTTGACGGGCGATCCGCTGGCATCGAGCGCATGGGTGTCGGTGTCGATGCGGATGCCTCCCATCGTGTGGTGCACGGTCGGCACCTTCTGGCAAGCGTACCAGGGCCCTTCGGTCAACTGCTGGTCGGCGGTGTTGTTCGCTTGGAACCCGAACGGGTCCTCGGCTTCTCCTGCGACCGTCTTGTTGTAGCCGTCGATGGACGCCTGCAGCTTCGCGGGATCCATCTGCGTCTGCTTGGCCAGGTCTTCGACCGTTTCGCCTTTGACTATGTGGCCGAGCGCCAGCATGTTCTCGATAGTCGCGCCGTTCGCGTCGGGCTCGGTTTCGGAGGGATACCGCACCTTGTTCACGACGATCCAGTACGTCGAGTCGGGTTGCGCGAAAATCGCCTTGCACAGCGTGTCGCGTTCGGCTCCCTCGTTGACGAAGCGCTCCCCGCTCTTGTTCACGAAGATGCGGTTGCGGCCAGACGTGCGGATGTCTTCCATGAGGCCCGTTCCCGGGGTACCGCAGGGGTGCAGCTGTATGTCGGACAGTCCGATGAGTTCCGCTCCGGCGGCTTCTGCCAGCTTGAGACCCTCTCCCTGGGCGCAGGGCTTTATGTTCGTGCAGCCGATGGAGTCGTCCAGCTTCACGTCGGCCCAGACGCCGGTGTTGACTTCCTGGCGGTACGAAACGTTCGCTCCGAAGCCGCCCGTGGCGATGACGACCGCCGGGGCGTTCACCGTCACTTCGAGGTTTCCGCGGTGCACTGCCTTGACCCCGCTGACGGCGCCTTTCTCTACGAGGAGCTCCTTGGCCTGCATCTCGTGCAGCATCGTTATCTGGTCCGGGTGGTCTTCGATGTACTGCTCGAACGACCGGATGTAGGTGTTGCCCGACGGGGTGGCCGGATAATGGCTGCGCTCACCCAGCGATCCGGTGGCCGACCCCACTTCGTCTTTGAACTTGACGCCAAGGGATTCAAGCCAGTGCACCGAATCGAGTGCGTTGTCGGTAAGGTATTTGATAAGCTCGGGCGTGCCCTGCTGGTGCCCTCCTTCGAACGTGGTCTCGTAGAACTTCTCCACGGAGTCTTCGATGCCTTGTTTTTGCTGGCGCTCCGGGTCGACGGCATTGAGCGCTCCTTCGGAAACGTTCGTCGAACCGCCTGTGATGCCACACTTCTCGATGACGACGACCTTCGCTCCCGCTTGCGCCGCCGATATGGCGGCCGTGAGGCCCGCTCCGCCTCCGCCCACCACGCATACGTCGGCGTCGTACGAGCTTTCGACGTCGTCTTCCGGGCCCGCTGCCTTTTCAAGGTCCTTGGTGGCCCCGGCCTGCTCGGCGCAGTCCTTCACGCCTTGCTGCAGGCACATGCTGGACAGCGTGGCTCCCGTGACCGAATCCACGTCGAGCGTCTGATACTGGAGGATCTGGTCGGCGAGGTCTTCGAGCGCCGAGGCTCCCACACCGAGCGATTCTTGATTCGTGCTGGTGTCGATTGCCGTGATGGCGCTGTCGGAAAACGTCACCTGTATGGTGAAGGGGGCGTTGTGCCCGGTGACGTTTGCCTGATAGGTGCCGGCCTTCCATCCTTCGGCCGCCGTGCTTGCGGGAGACGAACATCCGACGAGCCCAAAACCCATGAGTCCGCTGAACGCCCCCAGATACAGGGCGCCTTGCAGGAACGTCCTGCGGCTGATGTCCGTGCGAGCCGTCTGTTGATCCATTGGTAAAACCCTCCTTCCGCCCGCATGTGCGGGCACCTGGTCCCTACGTTTCGCAACCATACGGAGCATGGCTGACCCAAACTAGACGCAAAAGGTACCCTGCTCTGTCCAAAAGGTACCTAGTGCGTATATCTGCTGGTAGCGCGTGGGGCTCTGGGACCTTTGCGCCTGCATCCGAACGTATGCTTGCACGGGGGAAGGAGGGTCTGAGACATACCAGGTCTTCGGATCGGGCAGCGAATTTTCACGCGCATGGAGAAAAGCGCTTTGGAGCAGATCGAAGCCGCGTGTGGGAGGAACCTTCGCGCGCATGGGGAAGAAAGACGCGGGGTTAGAGCGTGAAGCGCATTGGCAGCCCTGTTGCAAGAAGTACCGCGGGGCGCCGCAAGGTGGCAAGAATATACGGTTTTGCGAGGTGTTGCGTAGGGTGAACTTTCAGCTGGATTTACGTGACCAGGGATTATGCCTAAACAGCTTGACGGGTTGGGCTGACGTGAGGCGAAAACGCGTGCGGAAAGCCCGCAATTCGGGAAAAAATTGCCAGCTTTCGATTCGCATCGAACCATCGGAGCTCCGCTTGAATCGAGGCTTCCGTCATCCACCAAGAACAGCTGATAGGCTTCGAAGGCTTGTCTCTGCAACGACGCCACCGCACGTCGAAGCCACTTTTCGACGTTTTCGCAGGCATCGCTGAATCGCAGGAATTGGCGCTATGCGGTCGGCACGAAGTGCGAATGCGTGCGGGCCTTGCTTCGAGGTTAAAGGCCTACGAGGGGGTAGGCCTTTAACAAGGCGGAGGTCACGCGCGAGGTGGAAGGCCCGTGCAGGGTGGAAGGCCTGCGTAAAGCGGAAGGCCTGCGCGAGGTGGAAGGCCCGTGCGGGGTGAAGCCCCTGTGCGAAGTGGAAGGCCCATGCGGGGTGGAACCCCTGCGCGAGGTGGAAGGCCCGCACGCATTTTCTGAAGCGGACGAAGGAAGCATTACTTCCAGGAGCGCTCTTCGGGCCTTGGTGTGGGTTCTGGGCTTGGGGAGGCCTTTGAGCTTGGAGCGTATCCGGAACGGGGACTGGACTCAGTGTTTGGTGCGGGCTCCGAATCCGAGACAGGTTCGGCCTTTTCGGGGTCACGCTTCCACGGGTCGCTCGTGGCGGCGTCACTCCGGGCGTACTTTAGCCAGGCGTCTTCTTGGCGGGCTTCGGCTATCCAATCGTCGTTCGATTTCAGCACCACGCTGCCGACCATCCATACGATGCCGCACAGGATGCCTCCCGCCACGAACGCGATCCAGCTGACGGCGAAACCGCCCTGGCCGGAACGTATGGCATCTTTCACGACGAACTTGTCCAAATTGTGCCAGCCGCCTGCTTGGTCAATCAGCGGTACGATGCCCCATACCAGAAACACGATGAGTGCCAGCATCATGATAGCGCCGCACAGGGTGCCCATGATGCGTTCGGCCCGCACCTGATCGGGCGACTTCACCACGACGTTCGGCGGCAGGTCGGCTCCCAGGTCGCTGCGGCGCGCGATGTAGGTGAGCTCGGACAGGTCGTACTTCGACTTCTGCATGCCGGCCCAAATGAGCAGCCCCACGGCCACGGCCATCACCGCCATGAACGGCGCTATGATGGCGTCTTCCACCACCAGACCGAACGTGACCAGGCCTTCGTCTTCCGGGCTGAGTCCCGAAAGGAAGATCACGTCCAGCAGGATAAGCCCCACGCCCGCCGCTATCATGAGGGGGAAGTGGCTGCTGAAGCGTTCCAGCGTGCGCTCGTCGTAGCGCGGCTCGATGGCGGGGTTGCGGCGCTTGAATTCGTGATGGGTGAGACCTCCCATGATCAGCACAACCACGCCCGCCACCACGAACGACAAAAGCACCACTGTTTGGAGGTTGTCCGGCAGCTGCATCCCCTCCACCAGTCCCACCATGCCAACGCCTGCGAGGATGCAGGCGACTCCGGCGACGATGGACGCGTCGTAGCGGTTCATGTGGCGGTCATAGCGCTCGGTGTCGCCCTCGCGTGCGATGCTCACGGCGCCGCGCATGAGGTCGTCCATGCTCACGTGGAACAGGTCGCACAGCGTCAGCAGCTTGTCCATCTCGGGGTAGTTCGTGCCAGCCTCCCACTTGCTCACGGTCTGGCGCGACACGCCCAGCTGCTCCGCGAGACCTTCCTGCGTGACGCCATAGTGCTGGCGCAGGTAAACGAGGTTTTCGGCGAAGCTCATATACGGTCCCTTCTTCGTGTTCGATTGCATGATACCCGAAACGCCGCTCGGCCAAGGCGACGCTTCGCATGCCCATATGATGCGGGTGCAGGGGCGCCCGTTCCACCAACTTGGCCGCGCGTTTTGGAATTATTTGCGCACGCTCAGGTTGCGTTGGCTGTGAACTGGTGTTTTATCCTGGCTCCGAGTAGGGGTTTCCATGAGGCCGTGTCTTGCGGGAGGCTGCCCTCCCGGCAGGTTCCCGACAGCCGCGCCTCCCAGCAACCGCAGTCCCTCCCTGCACCGCATTTCCCCTGGCGGTCGCAGCACACCCCCTCAAGTAACCGTTGCGTCAATTCCATGCAAAGCTTTCGTGTGGGCGCTCGGCGGAGGCTTCGCGCGCTCTACCATGAAGGCGAACGGCAAGCGAAGGAGGTACACCCTGTGGAAACCCGAACGATCAGGCTCGTGGCAAGCGACATGGACGGAACGTTTCTGGACGAGCACGACTGCGTGCCTGAGGGCGCACTCGACCTGGTGTTGCGGCTGCGCGACGCGGGCATCCGGTTCGTCGCGTCGTCGGGGCGGCGTTACGACACGCTGCACGAACTGTTCGCGCCCGTGACGGATTGCATGGACTTCGTGGCGTCGAACGGCGCGCAGGTGTGCGTGGAAGGCGAGCTGGTGGACCTGGAAGTGTTCTCGCATGCGGCCGTGCGCCGGCTCGCCCGTATCGTGGATGAGTTCGACGCCATGCATCTGGCGCTTTTCGATGAGACGCGCAGCTACCTTCTGGACGACGAGGCGCGCTTCGAACGCGAGAAGGACAAGAACTTGCCGAACCCCGTGCGCGTCCATGATGTGCCAGCTCCCACGACAAGCATCCTGAAGGCATCCGTGTACTGCGACGACGAGCCCATGGACCTCGCGTACATCCTCACGCGCGAACTGGACGACGACTTCGTGTTCGCGCCTTCGGGCCGCAAGTGGATCGACGTCATGCAGCGCGGCGTGACGAAGGCCACGGGCATCCGGCAGGTGCTCGACGCCCACGGAATCAGCGCCGACGAGATGATGGCGTTCGGCGACTCCATGAACGACTACGAGATCCTTCGCATGGCCGGCATCAGCATGGCCATGGGCAACGCCCGTCCCGCCATCAAACAGATCGCCACCAAGGTCATCGGCACGAACGCCGAGCACGCCGTGCAGCGCGAGCTGCTTCGGATGCTCTAGGGGCGCGGCCGACGGCGCCGGCTTTGTGAAGGCAGGGCGGCGAAAGCCGTCCGCGCGGGCATGCGCATACGCGGGCGCGTGGCGCCTGTCCCTACAGCTCGGTGTGCATGCCGCTGTTCACGCGGGCTTCGGGGTCGTTGAAGACGGTGCGATCGAGCGTGCCGGCGACGTTCGATGCGGTGACGCCGGCAACCATGGAATCGCTCACGTTGAGGGCGGTGCGCCCCATGTCGATAAGGGGTTCCACCGAGGCCAAAAGCCCCACGATCTCGATAGGCAGCCCCATGGTGCCCAGCACGATGAGAGAGGCGAACGTCGCGCCGCCGCCCACGCCTGCCACGCCGAACGAGCTGATCGCCACCACGGCCACAAGGCCCGCCACGAACGCGGGCGAGAACACGTCGATGCCCACGGTGGGCGCGATGATGGTGGCCAGCATGGCGGGATAGATGCCCGCACATCCGTTCTGCCCAATGGACATGCCGAAGCTGGCGGCGAAGTTCGCCGTGGCCTCGTCCACGCCGAGCGCGTTCGTCTGCGTCTCGATGTTGAGCGGCAGCGCGCCAGCGCTGGAACGCGCGACGAACGCGAAGCTGAGCACGGGAAACGCCTTGCGCAGGTAGTACCGCGGGCTCGCACGGTTCGCCAGCAGCACCAGCGCGTGCACGACGAACATGAACGCAATGGCCGCGTACGACACGAGCACGAATTTGCCCAGGTCGAGCACCGCGCGGTAGTCGCTCGAGGCCATGACGTGCGCGATGAGCGCCAGCACGCCATAGGGCGCGAGTCCCAGCACCATGGCCACGATGCGCATGACGATGCCGTAAAGGCTGTCCACGAGCTGCTGGAAGAACGCCGCCTGTGCGGAGTCGCGGTCGCGCAAGCGCAGGTAGGCCACGCCGACGATGGCGGAGAAGATGACGACGGCGATGGTGGACGTGGGACGTGTTCCGGCGAAGTCGGCGAACACGTTGGACGGGATGAACGAGAGGATTTCCTGCGGCAGCGTGAGGTCGGCCACCTGCTGCCCGCTGTCTTGGAGGGCGCTTGCGGCGGTTGCGGCGTCCGATCCGGCGTCCGCAGTGAAGCTGGCGCCGGCAAGTCCCGTGAACGCCGCGCCCGCCCAGCCGACGAGCGCCGCCACGGCCACGGTGCCCAGCAGCACGGCCAGCACGACCACGCTGATGCGGCCGAGATTCTCGGTCACCTTCGTGCGGGTGAACGCGCCGACGATTGCCACGAACACGAGCGGCATCACGAGCATCTTCATGAGCGCGATGTAACCTTGCCCCACGACGGCGATCCAGTCGAGCGCCATGACCGCCGCGTCGCTGCCGCGCCCGAGCGCAAGCTGCACGCCCACGCCCAGCGCAATGCCCAGCCCCAGCGCCGCGAACACGCGCGGCGTGAAGGCCACGCCGCGGTTCTTCAGCAGCTTGAGCATCGCAAGCAGCGCCGCGAACACGGCGAGCGTGGCTAAGGCGGGCAGGACGGTTTCGACAGACACGATGCACATGCTTTCTGGTAGAGGTTCCGGCGAAAGCGATTATGAACCTGCTTGGTTTCTACAAGCAGAGCGAGAAGCATTTGTCTCGGGTCTGTTTATGCATGTGCGGAAAGCCGGCACCAAAGGAGCCGGCCTCGTAGACGAGCTGGCACGAGGGAAGGCCAACGACCGTTGCGAAGGAAGGCCAACGACCGTTGCGAAGGAAGGCCCGCAACGGTCGTCGTGCTGTTGCGAACCGGGCACCGTCCTCGTGCGAGGCGGGAAGACGGGCTAGCGTTTCCTCAGAACGATGGCGACGAAATTCAAATAGGCGCCTGCCCCGGCGTCCAGAGAGGCCCGGTCGTTTACGGAGTATTCGTTGTCGCAGGCAAGCCAGTCGTTCCATGCTTCTTCGTTGACGTCCATCTCGTGCACGGACACGACGTCGGCATCCTGCGCCTGATTGACGAGCGTCTGCCAATACGCAGCATCGTGGAGGGCAGACAGTTCTTCGGGCGTCCACGACAACAGCAATTCGGCCGGCAAGTCTTCGTGCAGGCCGTCATCCTTCATGCCTGGAACGGCGATGTAAACGAACCCGCCCGGTTTCACGAACGGCAAGAGCTTTTCGTCCAGAAACGCAGGATCGCATGCGAAATAGTGATACGAGTCGATGCTGACCACTGCGTCGAAGAATTCGCGCGCGAAAGGCAGGCCGTTTGCGGCATCGGTTTTGAGCGGCACGACGCGGTCGGTCGAAAGGCCCATGCGCTCGAAGAAGCGCAGGTTGTCGGTCGGATCGCTCCAAAGATCGCAGGCGAACACCCTGAAGCCGTAGTCCTTGGCAAGCATCACCGAGGTGATTCCCTGTCCGCTCCCCAGGTCCATGACCGTGCCGTCGCAAGGTATGGCGTGGTCTTGCAGCAACTCCTCGAGAAGTTTGAGAGGGTTTGGTCCCATGATCTTCTCACGGACGACGGTCTGATCGTAGGCGTTGCTTTTGGGAAAGCCGTGCGTGGCCATGGCTGCCTCTTTCGGATCGGTAGACAGGCGCATCATAGCACGAACAAGACCGATTGCCGGCCAATGCCGCGCCCTTTGTCTGTGCGGCTGGTCTTTCGTCTCCGGATCGACATCCTGCCAGGCGTTGCGGACACTCGGCGGGAAAGCGCGAAAGGTTTCGCGAAGGCGCTCTCGCGCGGCCTGCCGCTGCCAAGGCTCTCGGCCACCGTGCATTTCGCTCGTGTTGAAGTCAGCGACGAAACAAAGCAAGCGAGATCAAGCAACAAGGGCGCATTTTCTCTATGATGGGAGCAGAACGGACTTGTCAAGGAGGTTCGACGCATGTACGAGTGGGAACGGCAGATCCAGACGATCGTCGACGAGATCGACGAGTGTATCAAGAACCGCGACGACGAGGCGCTCGCGCTGGCCGCCCTCGCGCGGCGGCTGGGCTACTCCGAGTTTCATGCATCGCGCAAGTTCCGCGAGGTGGCGGGCATGCCGCTGCGCGACTATCTGCGGCGACGCAAGCTCGCCTTCGCGCTCAAGGAGGTCCGCGACACCGATCGCAGCATGCTCGCCATAGCGCTCGACCACGGCTTCTCGTCCCACGAGGCGTTCACCCGGGCCTTCAAGGCGACCTATGGCCTCACGCCGAGCGCGTTTCGCATGCGCCCGCGCCCCGTCGTCCTCCGCACCAAGCTCAGCTCGTTCGACCGCTACCTTTTCGGGTTAGGAGAGATCGGCATGGAAAAATCTACCGACGGCGTGCAGACGTACTTCGTGCGCCTTCCCGCGCACAAGTTCCTGCACGTCAAGAACTACGAGAGCAACGGCTACTGGGACTTCTGGCAGAAGCAGAACGCCATCCCCGGCCAGGACTACGACACCGTGTGCGGCTTGCTGGACAGCATCAAGGGCAAGCTGGACGACGATGGAGGCAGCGAGGTGAACAGCGGCAGCGGCCAGCTCATGGCCTACATCTGGGATTCGGAAGGCCGCCTGTGCGACTGGGGCATCCCGCGCACCGAGTGCTACGGCGTGCGCCTGCCCGCCGACTGGCAAGGCGAGGTGCCGTCGAGCCTGCGGCTGGCAGACGTGCCCGAGGCCGAGTACCTGGTGTTCGAGCACGGCCCGTTCGACTACGAGCAGGAGAACCGCACCGTGGAGGAGAAGATCGAGCGGGCCATGGCCACGTTCGACTTCGAAGGCACCGGCTACTGCTACGACGACGAGCCGGGGCGCATTCTCTACTTCTATTTCGATCCGGGCCGCTTCTGGAAGTATGTCCGTCCCGTGCGGCGGTGCGAAGAGTAGGTTTGGAGGTCGGTCGGGCCGTGCTGGCCGCCGGTTCGCCATGCGCGCAGGCGGCGCGCTCGGTCTTGAGGATGGGGCAATGTTGCCACAAAATCGTCGATTTGCGAGGTGTTGCGCGAGGCTGACTTCCGCACGATTACTCGCGACCAGGGATTATGTCGAAAACGCTTCTTCGTTCGGGCTGCCAAGGGGAGAAGACGCGTCGGAAAGCTCGCAATTTGGAGAAAATTCGCCAGTTCTCCGGTTTCTCCTGCGAACGCATGCGCTCCTGCGGCTGCGTGCTCTCCTGCGGCTGCGTGCTCTCCTGCGGCCGAATGCTCCTTCGGCTGCATGCCGCACGTGGACGAGGTTGACGCGGCGCGCTGAGTGCGGTATGCTGCCGGGCGTTGTGTTCACCACTCGGGAGGACCCATGATTCTCTGCAGGGCTGCCGCTCCGCGCGCGTTCGCCGATGAAGCATCGCACGGAGCAGGGATGGACAGACTCGTCGGCATCGGAGGGCGCGCCGCGTAGGGGCACGTCTTGTTTTCGATGTCGGGATGCCGGAACCTCGAGCGCCGCGGATGTTTTCATCCGCGGCGCTTTCTTGTTCCGTCGGCATTGACGGTCGGCAAGGCGTCACCGCCCTCCTTCCAAGACGAGGGCAGGTGCTGCCGGCGAGATCCTGCATTTCGTATTCCTCGTTCCGAGAACCGAGAGGTGAACCATGACCCGTCCTTCTTCTGTCTTGTCCTTTGCCGAGGGGCCGCTGCTGAGGCGGCTCGTCGCGTTCGCGCTGCCGCTCATGGCGCTCAACATGCTGCAGTACGTGTACCAAACGGTCGACATGGTGGTGGTAGGCCAGGTGGTGGGCGACGTGGGCCTGGTTGCCATAGCGAACGCGGCGAACGCGGCCTATCTGGTCAGTGCGTTCGTCATGGGGCTTACCACCGGCGGCGGCGTGGTGATCGCGCAGGCCGTAGGCGCAGGCGACATGTCCGGGCAACGCCGCGCCTACGCGGCGACGCTCGCGGTGTCGGCGGCTGCGGCGGGGTTCCTTGCGCTCGCCGGCGTCGTGTTTGCGCGGCCGGCGTTCGTGGCGAACGCGGTTCCCGCCGCTGCGCTGGAAGGGGCAGTTGCGTACACCGTGGTCATGTGCGTCGGCTGTGCGGGGTCGTTCCTGCTGAACGCCGGGATCGCGTTTTTGAAGGCGCAGGGCGACGCGCGCCTGCCGCTGGTGCTGGTGGGCATCTCCGCCCTTGTGAACGTGGTGCTCGACCTCGTGCTGGTGGGGGCTGCGGGACTCGGCGTCGTCGGCGCCGCCTATGCGACGGTGGCAGCACAGGGAGCGGCGGGCACGGTGGCGTTCGCCGTGGCATGGAGGCGGTACCCGGCCGCGCGGCTGGCGGTGAGGCAAGGCGACTTCGACGAAAGCGAGGCCGAGGGGACGGGCGAGGCCGTCTCTGGCTGGGATTCGGACAGGCCGTTGCCGTGGCGGGCGTCTGTGCGGACGGTCTGGCGCGCATGCCGCGGCGCCGCGGCATGCATGGGCGCCGTGCTGCGCGTGGGTGTGCCCTCTGCCGTGCAGATGGCCGTTGTGAACCTGTCGTATGCGCTGGTGACTGGGCTGCTCAACCGCTATGGCACCGACGTGGCGGCCGCAGCCGGTGTCGGGCTGCAGATCAGTACGCTGGCCGGCCTGCCGTGCTGGGCCGTCGGCCAGGCCATCACCACGGCGGCCGCGCAGAACGTTGGCGCCGGCGAATGGGCGCGTGCACGCGAGGTCGTGCGCCTGGGCGCGCGGTTCAACGTGGGCGTGACCATGGGCGTGCAGATTCTCATCCAGTTGCTGGCGCCGGTCGTGGTGGCGGCGTACGGCCTTGCGCCGGGCGGTGAGGCGCACGGCCTGGCCGTGCTGTACCTGCGCATCACGTGCAGCGTGAACGGCCTGTTCTACGCCGCCATGTTCAGCTTCGACTCGTTCGCGCTTGGAGCAGGCTCGCCCCGGCTGGTGCTGGCGAACTCGCTCATCGACGCGTTTGCGGTCCGCTTCGGCCTGGCCTTCCTGCTGAGCGGCGTGCTGGGCTGCGGCTACGTGGGCGTCTTCGTCGCGCAAGCGGCTTCGCCGGTCGTTCCCGCCATCGTCGGCGGCCTCTACGTGCGCCACTGGTCGCGCCAGCGCCTTGGCGCTGGTGGCCGCCAACCTGCCCGTCGGTAACGGCCGCAGGTCGAAGGCTGCCATTTTGAGCACATCGGAGCTTTCGCTATACTGCCGTCGAGAGACGGAATCGAAGGCGGCGGGAGGAACCCCATGGGCAAGACGAGCGTGTTCGTTGTGGAGGACGACGCAGACATCAGTGGCATTGTGGCCGAGCATTTGGGCCGCGCTGGGTATGCGTGTACTCAGGCGTTCTCGGGCACGGAGGCGCGGCTGGTGCTGGAAGGCGCGCGCGAACGCGGCGAGCGCTTCGACGTGGTGGTGTGCGACCTCATGTTGCCCGGCTTGCCCGGCGAGGACATCGTGCGGTTCGTCCGCGCCACCGATGCGGCCACGCCCATCATCGTCACGTCGGCGCGCTCGGCGGCGTCGGACAAGATCGACCTGCTCAAGCTAGGTGCCGACGACTATCTGGCGAAGCCCTTCGACCTCGACGAGCTGCTGGCCCGCATCGAGGTGCAGCTGCGCCACCGCGGGCGACCGGCCACGCCGCAGCCTGGCGGCGACGCATTGCGCGTGGGGAAGTGGACGCTCGACCGCGCCGCGCGCACGCTGGTCGTGGACGGCGCGGACGTGCCGCTCACGCGCACGGAGTTCAACATCGTGGAGCTTTTGGCCGCGCATCCGAAGAAGGTCTACACGAAGCAGGAGCTGTTCGAGCTGGCCTGGGGCGAGCCCTTCGCCGCCGACGACAGCACCGTGAGCGTGCACGTGTCGAACATCCGCGCGAAGCTGAAGCCTACCGGCACCGAGGGGTACATCCAGACGGTGTGGGGCCTCGGCTTCAAGCTGGCCGCCGACGCCGTGGAGAAGTGAATGTTGCGCGCAACCGTCCGAACGGCCGCGGTCGCCCGTTCCCGTTCTTCAAACTTTCTTAAAAGTTGCTTTAGGCTTCATGAAACTATGCCCTGTACCTTTGATGCCGTGAAGGAAAACGGCACGAGAAAGGGGCGTTCATGAACGTCGTTGAGACGCGGGGGCTGGCGAAGTCCTATCGCGGCAAACGGGCAGTCGACCGGTTCGACATGCACGTGGCGCAAGGCGACATCTACGGATTCGTCGGGAAGAACGGGGCGGGGAAGTCCACCGTCATGAAGATGGTCTGCGGGCTGGCGACACCCACCGAAGGCGAGATAGAGCTGTTCGGCGAACGCGCGGGCGCCGGTTCCCATGCGGGTCCGGGCAGGCGTTCGGGTGGGGAAGGCGCGCCGCGCATCGGCGCGCTCATCGAGGCACCGGGCATCGTGGGCAACCTGACCGCCTACGAGAACCTGATGGCGAAAGCGCTTGCCATGGGCGTGGTGGACGCGCCCGCACGCTGCCGCGAGACGCTTGCGCTCGTCGGGCTGCCCGACACCGGCAAAAAGAAGGCGCGCGGATTCTCGCTCGGCATGAAGCAGCGGCTGGGCCTGGCGCTTGCGCTGATAGGCTCGCCCGACTTGCTCCTGCTGGACGAGCCCCTGAACGGCCTGGACCCCGAGGGCACGCGTGCCATGCGCAACCTGCTCGTGCGGCTGAACGACACGTTGGGCGTGACCATCGTCATCAGCTCGCACGTGCTCGACCAGCTCGACCGCGTGGCCACGCGCTTCGGCGTCATCGCGAACGGCACCATGGTGCGCGAGATGACGGCCGAGCAGGTGCAGGCCGAATGCGGCGACACGTTGCGCGTGCGCACCGCCGACCCCTCCCGCACGCTCGCGCTGCTCGAAGAGGCGCTGCCGCACGCGACGTTCCGCGCCGAGCCTGACGGCTCCTTGGCCGTGGCGGGCGCCGACCAGGCGGGCGTGGCCCAGGTGCTGCGTGTCGCCGATCAGCTGGTGCTGGAGCTGAGCGAGGTCAAGCGCGACATCGAGGATTACTTCGTCGAACTCATGGAAGGCGGTGCGCATCATGCTTAACCTGCTGAAATCCGATCTGTACCGGCTGGTGCACGGCAAGATGTTGTGGGTGGGCCTCGCGGCTCTGCTTGCCGTGGTGGTGGGAGCGGTGGGCCTCATCTGGTTCGCCACCACGCCGCTCTTCGCCGAGATGGTGAACGAGCAGGCCGCGAACAACCAGGCGGCAGCCAATGCAGGTTCCACGTGGAACATGCAGCTGACCACGCCCAACAACGCCGATCTTGACGCGGCAGAGGTCGAGGCGCTCAACGAGAAGGTCATCAACAGCCGCACGTATTCCTACGGCAGCACGTTCATGGTGGGCTTCCTTGGCCTCATCGTGTCGGTGCTCGCGGCGCTCATCGCGGCGTCGGACTTCGATTCCGGCTTCGCGAAGAGCGTGCTGGCGGGGCGGCGCAGCCGCCTGCCGTACTTCGGCGAGAAGCTCCTGATCATCGCTCTTGTGTGTGGAGCATTCCTGCTCGTGGCCATGGTGGCGAGCGACGCGGCGTACCTGTTGCTCGGTTTCTCGTACGAGCATGCGGAAACCGTCGGCGAGTTCTGGGCGTGGACGGGCCTCGCGTGGCTCGAGATGACGGCGTACGCGTACGTGGTGGCGCTCGTCGTGTGGGTCGTGCGCAGCAAGGCGGCCGGCATCGTGTTCGCGGCGCTCATCCCGTCGGGGTTCCTGGAATCGATGCTGCTCGCGGCCGCCGTCGGCTTGGCACCAGCATTTCCCATGATCAACGACGCGGTGAAGTGGCTGCCTCTCAGCACGCAGCAGCTGCTGTCCGCAGGCGGTACGCAGGTGTTCGCGGCAGGCGACGCGGCCGCCGTTGCCGGGCTACCGGTGGCGGGACAGGTGCTTATCGTGTTCGGCGTGCTGGTGGCGGTGTGCGTGGGACTTGCGCTCGCGGCGTGCCCGCGGAAGGATGTGGCGTAGGCGTTGGCTGAATGGCGGGCGAAGGGTCGTGCGGTCTTCGTCTGAATGGAGTGGCTGGCGTGCCGGGGCTGGTGCCTCGGCACGTTGGCGCGCATAGGCGGAAGGCTGAAAGGAGGCCGGCGCATGCTGGCGGTTGTTCTGGCGGGGTTCGCGGGCCTGGTTGCGGGGGCGGGGATCGTGTGGCTTGCGTGCGGGCGCGAGGTGCGTCGCATGGCACGGTTCCTGCGCGAGCGCGACGTTCACAGCAACGCGCGCCTGACGGTGGAGGCGCCGGGCCGCAGCTTCGCCGAGCTGGCCTCCGCCGTGAACGGCCAGTTGGATGCTGCGCAGGAGGAACGCGTGGCGGCGCGCCGTCAGCAGCAGGAGTTTCAGCGCGATCTGGCCAGCCTCTCGCACGACATCCGCACGCCGCTCATGGGCGCGAAGGGCTATCTGCGGCTTGCGCAGGACGTGGGCGCGGGCTTCGAGGGGGTCGCGGAGGCAGCGGGTCCGCACGTTGAAGATGCCGAGGGAACCGCGGAGGCCGAAAGAGCAGCGGGCCCGCGCGCCGAAGACGCCGAGGCCGCGCGCCTCCGCCGCCTGGCCGCCGCGGAGGCGCGTCTTGACGACATGCGGGCGCTTTTGGACCAGCTGTTCGCCTACGCGCAGGCGAACGACCCCGACCTCGCGCTCGATCTGCGCCCCGTCCGCGTGTTGCCCGTGCTGGCCGACGTGCTGGTGGGGCAGTACCCCGCCTTCGAACGGCAAGGGTGGGAGCCGCGCGTGGACTTTCAAGACGAGGCGCTTTTGGTTGACGCCGACCCCGAGGCCCTTGCGCGCATCTTCGAGAACCTCGTGGTCAACGCGCTGCGCCATGGCGTCTCTGCGCCGACCATCGAGCAGCGCGGAGGCGCCGTGACGTTTGCGAACGAGGTGTCCGACCCCGCGGCGCTCGACGTGGAGCGCCTGTTCGAACGCTTCTATCGCGCCGACGCCTCCCGCACCTCCCCCGGCTCCGGCTTGGGCCTTGCGGTCGCCGCCAGCCTCGCCGAGGCCATGGGCATGCGCTTGGACGCGCGTCTTGAGGGCGCTACCTTGCGCATGGGCCTCGAGTTGTGGGGCTGTTGAGCGTCGCCCCTGCTGCCGCATGCCTTGTTGTGGTGGGCTCGTCGTTCCTCAAGCGCCGCCGTCCTTCGCAGGCGACATCCTCGGCATGGCCGCGTCTTTCTCGCCAAGCCTTCTTCCGTTCCGGCGTGGCGCGGGCTTACGGGCACGTCACCTGCACGAGCTCGCCCGTTACCGAGTCCATGACGAAGCCGGTTATGCGCACGTGCGGCGGCATGACGGGGTGGTTGCGCACCACGTCCACGCTGCGGCGCACCGATTCCTCCGTGTCGCCGAAGCCCGCCAGCCAGCGGTCGAAGTCGATGCCGCAATGGCGGGCGAGCGAGATGCGCTCGTCCGACACGCCCAGGCGGCGCATGTCATGCACCATCTCCTCGCCGCTCATGTGCTGCGCGCCGCAGTTCGTGTGCGCGACGATCATGACGTCCTCCACGCCCAGCTCGCACACGGCGATGAGCAGCGACCGCATGACGCTTCCGAAGGGGTGCGCCACTTCGGCGCCGGCGACCTTGATGATCTTCGCGTCGCCGTTCTTCAGTCCCAAGGCCGCCAGCAAAAGCTCGGTCAGGCGAGTGTCCATGCATGACACGATGGCCAGCTTCTTTTCCGGATATTTGTCGGTCTGGTACCGTTCGTAGCCTTTGCTGGCCACGAACGCGGCGTTGTGCTCGAGTATCGTGGCGACGGTAGGCGACACGCTGCGTGCAGGCGTGCGCCCGGTGGCGTCTGACACGCCGCATGCGGGCGTGCGTCCGGTGGCGTGCGATGCGTCGTCTTGCCCGTCGCCGGGCGTTTTGCTCTCGGTTGCGGCCTTCGAGGGGTTTTCCTGCATGCTGGTGCCCGCTTTCCTTCAGGTCCTGCCGATGCTCGCACCATTTGCATTCCGGGGCATCGGCGCCGGCTTTTCGATCCAGCATAACGCAAAAGCCGCCGCTCGTCGCAGCGGGGATGTCCGTAAACGTTCTGTGGTAGGATGATCGCACTCGTCGGATATGCGCGAGACGTGCAGGGCCGATCGGGACGAGAGACATATGCTGGTCGTACGGGGCGAGTGAAGAGCGTTTGCCCCGTGCGCGGGGCCGCAGGGCGCACGGTCGAGCAGCGCCATGCGTGTGCGCGATCGTGCGGTGCGAAAGGCCTGCGCGTTCGAGCGAGGCGAAAGGAGCGGACAGGCATGGCGATCGAAAAGGCGAAGGAGTTCTTCCGCGAGCGGGGCATGGAGGACCGGGTGTTGGAATTCGACGCGTCGAGCGCCACCGTGGAGCTGGCCGCCGCCGCAGTGGGCTGCGAGCCGGCGCGCATCGCCAAGACGCTTTCGTTCCATGTGGACGGGCAGGTGGCGCTCGTCGTGGCTGCCGGCGATGCACGCATCGACAATCAGAAGTTCAAGGCCGAATTCCAAACGAAGGCCAAGATGCTCAAGACGGAAGAGGTAGAACCGCTCGTCGGGCATGGCGTAGGCGGCGTGTGCCCCTTTGCGGTAAACGAAGGCTGCAACGTGTATCTGGACGATTCGTTGCGGCGCTTCGACGTGGTGTACCCGGCCTGCGGCAGCGCGAGCAGCGCCATTGGGCTGACCCTCTCCGAGCTGGAGGCGTGCACGCAGCCGAGCAGCTGGGTAGACGTCTGCAAACTCCCCTGACGCAGACGCGCGGTTCGCGCACCGGGACCTCGCCCGCGACCGTCGCGGCGTGGCTGTTCAGGAAAACTTCAGGAGTCTGAAGCGGTTGTTACCGTTTGATCGAGGACGGTTAAGGTCGTTTCGCGCTAGCCTTTGGCGTGCGGCCATAGGATGAATGCGGGCCTGTGGCCGCGCAAGGCTCCCGAAGGAAGGAACGACCCATGCAACACACCGTGTTCGCCAACAAGCCTGCTCCAAGCACCGGTGCCGAGTATGCGAATTCCGATCGCCGTACCGGCTTTGCGCACGTCAGCCGTTCTGCCTGTCATGGCCGCGCCGCCTCGCCGGCCTTCGACGGCTGCGTCCGGTACGCGCGCAGCGATTCCCACTATGCGAGGGCTTCTTCGGCAGGCTTGTTCTCCCGCAGGCCCGTTCGCGGCTCACGTTTGCGCCCGCGGAAAGACGCATCGATCATCAGGCCTTATGCGATCATGGCAGGAGTGCTGGTGGTGGTTGCCGTGGTAGTGGCCGTCTGCGCGACGGTGGGTCGGGGCTGCGTGGACGCAGGCACGGCGTCGGGCCCGGGCGCGATCGCCGGGTCCATCAGCACGCCGGTGGGCGAGTGGAGCCAAGGGCAGGTCCCCCGGCTGTATCAGACCGATCCCGCCTGGGCAGGCGCACCGTATGCGGGAAGCACCGTCGAGGAAGCGGGGTGCGGCCCCACATGCCTGGCCATGGTCTACGTGAGCATCACGGGCAAGAAGGATTACGACCCTGCATCCCTGTGCGCGTTCAGCGAGCGCGAGGGCTACGTTTCCGGCGGCGAAACGTCCTGGCTGCTCATGAGCGAAGGCGCCCGAAAGCTGGGCCTGATGTCCGAAGAGGTGCCGGCCGACGCCTCTTCGGTGACGGCGGCCTTGGAGGCAGGCAAGCCGATCATCTGCAGCGTGGCTCCCGGCGACTTCACCACCACGGGCCATTTCATCGTGCTTGTCGGACTGGACGACGAAGGTCGCCTCATCGTGCACGATCCCAACAGCGCCGAACGTACCGAGCAGACGTGGGACCTGCAGACCGTCCTTCGCCAATGCCGCAACATCTGGACGTTCTCCGCAGCCTAGGGGTCGATGCCTCTCAGGGCCGCCGTGGGGACGATGCGCTGCAGCTCGGGCAGGATGTGGCGCAGCTCGTCGGGTTCCCAGGCATGGAATCGTCCGGTGCCTCCCAGCACGCTTTCCTCGTCGATGAAACTCTGCAGGAACCATGCCTCGGCACCGGCGATCCACTCTGCCAGGGAACGCAGGTCGCTCTCCGCATGCAACTCGCGCACCACGGTGGTGCGGAACTCGTAGGGCACCGAACCCTCCAGCAAGAACGACACGCTTTCGCGCACACGCGCAAGGTCGAGCCCGTCCACTCCGACGGTTTCCTCGTAGCGCTCAGGCGCGTTCTTCACGTCCATGGCCACATAGTCCACCAGCCCTTGGCTCACGAGCGCCCGCAGCCGGTCGGGGAAGCTGCCGTTCGTGTCCAGCTTGACGGCGAATCCGCGTTCGCGCACGTGAGCGCAGAAATCGGCCAGGCCCGGCTGGAGCAGCGGCTCCCCGCCGGTGACGCATACGCCGTCCAGAAGCCCCTTCCGCTTGTCCAGGAAGGAGAAGAAGTCTTCGAGCTCGTAGGCGGGGAAGAGGCCTGCCGCATCAGGCCCTGCGCCTGCGAGCGGCACCTCCGCCTTCTCGCTTGCGGGCATGGGCGGCTTCTCGTCCTTCTCGCTTGCGGGCACGGACGTCGGCTCCGTCGCCACTCCGTTGCCGGAGCCGGGGGCGCATGTGGTGACGCTTCGCTCGCCGAGAACCAGGTCGGCGTTGTGGCAGAAAGGGCAGCGGAAGTTGCATCCAGGTGTGAACACGGTGGCCGCCGTGCGTCCTGGAAAATCGAGCAGCGTGAGTTTTTGTATGCCGGAAAGCTTCATGCTTGCGATTGTACCACCGAGTTCGGCAATGGCCGAATGCGCATGGCGATCCGGTCTTTCCTGCATGTCGAAGGAATCCGGCGAGGATTCGGTGACCTCATGCTTCCACGCTCGGGGCAATAGCGGCCTTTTGAGCGTCGAAGAACTCCGGCGCGTCTGCGTTGGGGGGGGTGGCCGCTGCTCGTGTTGGGATGTGCGAGACTTCTGCGTGCCGGAGGCCATTTCGGCGTCGCCTCTGCGACAATGCTGGTTCGGCGTAGAGGCAACGCGCCATTCTGCAATTTTTGGCTGAAATGCGAGTCGCGATTTATCAGGTCTTGTTCCGAAAAAAGCGCGGCTTTCAAATTGCCTGGTCACAAGCATAGGCGTTGCTTGCGGTTGTTGGCAAGTACGGCGAACTGACGAAAAATGGCCAATTTCGTCAAACCACCCTCGCATTTCCGTGAAAAATTGCAAAAAAGGGGGGGGGTGGCTCCATGTTAAACCAGAATCAACACATGTCAGGGTGTTCCCGGCAGTTCCCGGGTGTATGCCGATCCCGGCGGAATGCCGGGGAAAGCGGTGCCAAGCGGGACGGGCGAGGCAGGCAGGACAGGCAGGACAAGCGGGACAAGTGAGACAAGCGGGGAAAGTGGGGAAAGCGAGGCAGGCGGGAAGCAGCGCCAAACGGGACAGGCGAGAATTTCGGGAGGGTCTTTCGCCGCAGAAGGCGTGCCTGTCTCTGCCTTTCCGGCAAAACCGTTGGTCGCGGATTGCCTTGCCGGATTTGGAGGTGGGGCAATCTTTTCGAGCCCCGCATCAGGTGTCATCGGTGCCTTGATGTCGATGCTGATCTTACCGAAATATCTTCGGTATTGCTAAAGTTAGACATTGACTATTAATAGATATAGTCTTATACTGGATAAGGTCTGAAGCACGGGAGAGCGAGCCAGTCGACAAGTCCCTAAGTCGTTTGGCTCGCTCTCCTATCGTTGCTCGTCTTTGCTCTGAACGGTCTCCGCCATCGCTCGTTTTGGCTCCTGAACGTGCGTTCTGCAGTTTGCTTGTGGGCTTTCGCTTGCGCGTTGCATTGCCAGCCCGTTTGATGGGCGGCTCTGAATCTCAAGGAGCTCGTAGGGTGAGCTGTTCGCTCATGGTTGTAACCTGCGGTTCTGGTCAGCCGGTTGCGGGTTAGGGTCGGCGTCTGTCGGCTCTAACCCGCTGGAAGTTGCGGCTGATTGGCTGGTTGCGCGCATCTCTGTGCCTTTCGCCCTCCGGCCGCACGCCTTTCGTAGGGTGGAAGCCTGCGCGGCGATTCTGCGTTTTCGGGCGTCGCGCAGGCTGCATGAGGCGAAATCGCCAGAGCGACATCCCCTGCGTGCGCGTTTCTCCGACGTTTGCCGCCGCACCACTTTCCTAAGCCTGTTGTCTGCGGGCCTCCAGCATCCTTAGGTCCTTGTTCCATTTCTTGGAGAAGGGCAGCACGTCGAATGCCGCTACCAACGAAAGCACGCCCATGACTGTAAACACGGCCATACGATGGTCGGTTCCACCGACGATCGCCTGCACGATGACGTTCAGAATGGACCCGAACACGATGGCAAAGTTCGCAAGCGATAGGTTGAGCGGGTAGTTCTTCGCGCCATAGCGCTGCCGTGCGAACGCCGAAGCGACCACGGGCACGCCGCCGTAGCAGAAGCCGCAGAGAAGTGCGCCGACAATGTAGAGTGCCGGAATGCCAGTGGCGAACGCGCCGATGATGCAGGCGCAGGCGAAAACGGCAATCAGGCCGTCAACGAGCATGGTCACCTTGACGTCGGTCTTGTCGTAGACGATGCCGATGACGACGCGCGCCAGGCCGTTGCACGTGGAGACCAGGCCGACGAGCAGCGTGGCGAAGCCCGCCCCCACTCCGACGAGTTGGGCATCGGAAGCGCAGTTGCCGATGGTGGCAAGGCCGATGGCGATGACGATGATGGCCCAAATCCAATACACGTAGAACGTCGGGCTCTTGAGAGGGGCGTCCTCGTCGCCGGGATCGTATCCGCTGGCGGTCTCTTTGCCGGGCGCCATGATCTTGGTGACGTTCGCGGGCGGGCGCTGCAGCAGCAGGGCGAGCACGATGACGACGGCGCAGGTGATAACGCCGATGCCCGCGAAGACCACGCTTAGGCCCACGGCAGGGATCAGGTTCACCGCCAACGTGCCCAGAATGAGTGACCCGAGGCCGAATCCCATCATGAGGACGCCGGACGAGAAACCCACTTTGTCGGGGAACCACATGTTCGTGGTTGCGATGACGGAGTTGTAGCCGATGCCGACGGCAAGGCCTCCCAGCACGCCGTAACACAGGTACACGGCTGCAATGCTGCCGCTTCCGAACAGGCCCGCCCCAACAAAGCCGCCCAGGAACATCAGGGCGGCGATCACGAGTGTGCTGCGCACGCCAATGGCCTTTTCGATCTGCGACCCGATGACGGCGCCGATGCAGAAGGCGACCATCATGATGTTGAAGGTGAGCCCCACTGCGTCCTTTTCGAGTCCGAAAGAAGTGCTTATGGGCGTCGCGAACATGGAGAACGCGTAGATGAGGCCCAGGAAGAGCAGGGCGAAGGTGGACAGGGCCAGAAAGAGAGATCGCTTGCCCCGGATGCTTTTGGCGTCGTCGCCGGCCGACGCGGCATCGGTTTCGACGGCTGTTCCGGCGGACTCGCTTTCGGTCTTGGTGCGCGCGTCCCCGATGGTGGCATTGGCATCGTCGCGTTCGGCAGTGATGTTTGACATGGAACCCCTTTCGGCATTGTGATGGACGATAAGGCCGCTTCGGCCGCGGCTTGCTCCTATGCGTTGCAGCTTGCGAGGGCCGCCGGCTGCGATGTCCGACAAGATGGGGTTGCACAGCCACGCGCAGAGAAGGTCGCAAGCCTTCAAGGATCGACAGGCCGCCCCATTCAGGTGCTGTATGCATGGGAGGATTCCACGGTAGCGGCTTCGGGGAGGCGGACATCGCGCCGTGCGCGCTAGATCGGGGTGATTTTCATCCTCGCGTAGGTATGAGAAGAAGGACGATTTTCTATAGAACCACCATATATTGCTATGCATGGTGTCATTTTGATCAATATATAGTTACTTCTTCTTGACGAGGCATCGGGGTGCTGATAAGGTGTTCCTATGCCTCCAGTAGGTCGCACGTAGTCTTTTTGCGTGCGTTTTTGCGTCCGGCCCAGCCCTGTGGCAGGCGGACCGGACGCCGGAATGCAGCCGAGATCGCATCGTCTGCGACTCGCGGTCTGCCATGGGATGCACCGCGCAAGGCGAAAACTCGAAGCGCAGTGAAACGCACAATCAAAGGAGCATGCATGTATCAGGTTCAGAAGCGAGACGGCAAGGTCACGGACTTCGACATCTCCAAAATCACCGCAGCCATTTCCAAGGCGTTCGACGCGTTGGAGAAGCAGTACCATCCTTCCACCATCGACCTTCTGGCCCTGAACGTGACCGCGCATTTCGAGCCAAAGATCAAGAGCGGCATCATCGACGTCGAGGACATCCAGGACAGCGTGGAGGAAGTGCTCTCCACTGCCGGGTACGCCGACGTGGCGAAGTCCTACATCCTGTACCGCCGCCAGCGCGAGAAGGTGCGCAACGCCAATGCGACGCTGCTCGACTACAAGGACCTGGTGGACCAGTACGTGAAGGTTGAAGACTGGCGTGTGAAGGAGAACTCCACGGTCACGTATTCCGTCGGCGGCCTCATCCTGTCGAACTCCGGCGCCATCACGGCGAACTACTGGTTGTCTGAAATCTACGACGACGAGGTGGCCACGGCGCACCGCAACGCCGACATCCACCTGCACGACCTGTCCATGCTGACGGGCTACTGCGCG
>CAJFVW010000159.1 GCA_904420575.1 uncultured Gordonibacter sp. | reverse complement strand
TGACATGACGAGTGAGAATTCAGAAAGAAGGAAAACATGGCATACGGCAAACAATGGCGCACCGAGCTCGAGGACGGGACGGTCGTAACGCGCAGCAACACGTGGTCGCCTCCGGGAAGCCATCCGGTGGGATACGGCGTCAAGGTCGTCACGAAGGACGGCAAGCTTGTCCGGGTGGAAGGCGACGACGACAACCCCATCACCCGGGGCCGCGTCAATGCGATGAATCTCGCGTTGCGCGAGTTCACCTACGCGCCTGAGCGCATCATCCATCCCATGAAGCGCGCTCGCGAGGATCGTGGCCTCGACAAGTGGGTGCAGACCACGTGGGACGAGGCTCTCGACACCATCTGCGAGAAGGTGCGCTACTTCCAGAACACCTACGGCCCGCAGTCCATCGTCGTGTTCGGCGGCACGGGCCGCGAAGCGTGCATCTATTACTATGCTCTGACGTTCTCCGTGCTCCAGTCGCCCAACTGCTGCTACACGCAGTCCGGCTGGTCGTGCTACGGCCCGCGCTGCTCCATCGCCGACTACGTGCTGGGTGCTGGCTATCCGGAGCTCGACTATGCGGGGCATTTGCCGGGCAGCTACGACGACGAGCGCTACGTCGTGCCGAAGTGGATCGTGGTCTGGGGCAAGGAGCCTCTGCCTTCCAATGGCGACGGCTTCTTCGGGCATTGCCTCGTCGACCTCATGAAGCGCGGCTCGCGGATCATCTCCATCGACCCCCGCATCACATGGGTGGGCGCGCATGACGGCAACATCAACCTGCAGGTGCGTCCGCAGACCGACACCGCCTTGGCCCTCGGCATCATGAACCTGATGTTCCAGTCCGGCGAGTACGACCAGGAATTCGCCGAGAAGTGGATCTACGGCCTCGAGGAGATCAAGCAGCGCGCCGCCGAGTATCCGGTGGAGAAGGTGTCTGAAATCACCACGGTCGCAGTGGAGGACATCAAGCGCGTTGCGCACATCATCGGCACCGAGCGTCCTGTCGGTTGGGCGTGGGGCCTGGCGTTCGACCAGAACAAGAACGGCGTGCAGCTCTCGCAGGCGTTCATCGTGCTGGCGGCCCTGGCTGGCTCTATCGACCGTCCCGGCGGCGTGACGCTTGGGCCTCCGTCGGCGCTTCTGGGCAAATGGCGCATGGAGCAGCGTGGCGCCATGAGCGACGAAGTGTGGGCGCTGCGCATTGGCGCCGAGGCGTGGCCCGGGCTTTCCACCGGCATGGCCACCACGCAGCCCGACGAGACGCTGAACACCATGGAGACCGATCAGCCCTATGCGCTGAAGATGGGCTGGTTCAACAGCTCCAATTTCCTGACGCCCACATGCTCCGCTCAGCCGAAGCGTTGGCACAAGGCGCTGCAGAAGCTGGAGTTCGTGGTGGTGCAGGACCTGACCATGACGCCTACCGCCATGGCTGTAGGCGACTACTTCCTGCCGATGGCCACATGGGCCGAACACGACGGTATCGTGCTCACCCATTATGGCCGCAACACCGTGTTCATGGGCCCCATGAACAAGGCCTTGCAGGTGGGAGAGTGCAAGTCCGACCTTGAGATCTGCCTGATGTTCGGCCAGCGCCTGAATCCCGAATGGTGGCCGTGGTACAAGCCTGCCGACGGCAAGAGCCTTGACCTCGATGCGCTTCAGACGGCTGTCGAGGACTTCTACAGCGATCAGCTGAAGGAAGTGGGCCTGGATTGGAATAGCTTCCGGGAAGAGGGCCTCTACCAGCCCGGCGCGCATGGCTTCGAGTACGAGAAGTATGAGAAGGGCCTGCTGCGCTTCGACGGCGAGCCTGGCTTCAACACCGTCACGGGGCAGATCGAGGCCTACTCGATCATGTACGAGTCGTGGGGCGAAGATCCTCTGCCATACTACGAAGAGCCGAACTACAGCCAGATCAGCAAGCCCGACTACGCCGAACAGTATCCGCTGTTCAGCACATCGGGGTCGCGCCGGTACAGCTCGTTCCACTCCGAGCATCGCCAGGTTCCCTCGCTGCGTCAGATAGATCCGTGGCCGTGGGTGCAGATCAATCCCGAAACCGCGAAAGAGTACGGCATCACCGACGGTGACTGGGTGGAAGTCTACAACATGCTTGGCGCCGCGCGTTTCAAGGCGGAGATCACGCCTATTGTCAAGCCCGGCATCCTGAACTGTGCCCATGGCTGGTGGTTCCCCGAACAGGATGGCGAAGAGCCGAACCTCTACGGCGTATGGAAGTCCAACTTCAACAGCCTTGTGCCCCACTTCAACGTCGGCAAGCTCGGCTTCGGTGCGCCCTACAAGGGGATCATGTGCAACATGCGTCGCGTCCGCAGCCTTGACCAGGACTAACTCGAAAGGAAGTGGAATCGATGGCAGAACAGAAATATGCCCTGCTCGTGGACTACACCTATTTCTCCGGCAATCATGCCGCTGAAATAGCCTGCAAGGAGGAACTTGGCCTTTCCTTGGATCAGTTCGGCATCAAGGAAGTGGAAGTCGGGCCGTTCCGCAAAAGCGAAGGCAGCGATGGCGACGCATGGGAATGGTTCTACCTTCCGTGCCCCACGTCCATCTTCTCCGAGCATTGGGGAACGGGCGGTGACAAGGCCGGCCAGCGTCCCTTGGCCGTGCAGGTAGAGGAATCGGCCTCGATGTACTACGGCACCCTTGAGGACATGATCGCCAAGATGGCGGAATTCGACCGCCCGATGGTTCTGTTCCAACTGTAGGCTTTTGCGCCTGCGGAACTCCGCCCGCCGGCCAACGGCCCGGCGGGCGGAGTCCGGGCGCGCTTCGACAAGAAGGAGGGCGCTATGACCCGAGATGAATTCTTCGCACTCGATGCCGCCGAGGCGGCCGAGAAGCTCAACGCCTTTCTGGCCGAGGGCAAAAGCCAGGACGAGGCGCTTGCCGAGGTGGGCGTTAGCAAGGCTGACCTCATGAAGGCGCAGATCTTCTTCGTGAAGGACAAGTTCAT
>CAJFVW010000158.1 GCA_904420575.1 uncultured Gordonibacter sp. | reverse complement strand
CCCTTTTAATCGGCACTTTTCCACAAAATGACGCCGGCCTCATTGTGGATAAAGTGGAAAACTTCTCATTCATTCATAAACTGAAGTGGAAAATCCAAATATCATGCCTGATACCGCCGATAAGGTTCTATTTTGGCGGTTATCAACTTTTCAGGTCCTCTGCCTCGAAGATTCCTAATAAATATCGTCTGAGCAGGCATTATTTATGGATTCACGAAGATTACAACACCGTGTCAGGACGTAAAGGGAAGGTAAACGCATACTTGACAAGCACGGTTGCTCCTTCACTGTCGTATTATCTGGGAAAACGATTTTTTCGGAAAAGTCAATGATAATTTCAACAATCAAGCAGCTTTTTCCATAGCGTCAGAACCCGTGGTTCAGAAACTTTTCTCAGTTTTCCACATTTTTTGAATAAATTGGGGATAACTAAGAAAATACCTAGTCAATTAGTTATTCGTATTCATTGAAAATCGAAAATAAAATTCTTTAAAAACGATTTTCGCAGGTGGGTAGATTTGCAGAGGTGAAAAACGGTACAATGCCCGTGAAAACGATTGAAAAATGCTGAATAAACGGACGAATAATCGGAAAAGTAGAACGAAATGCTTGAAAACCCACAGACCGAGCGTGTTGCGACTACGGAAAATCCCTTCACCCCTCCTACGGAAGGGCAGGCCAGCGTGGGCATGCAGGAGAACGACCCCTCACAAGCGTACGATTTCACCTATGTGCCCACCATTGCCCGCATCGCCCTGTACGACGATCTGCGCAGCGCGCCCCGCATCACCGAGATACAGCCGGCGACCACCGCCGAGTACATCGAAAACCTCGCGTCGAAGATCTACGAACAGGCGAAGCTCGCCGGAGGAACCATTCCCTACACGGTCATCCGGGAAGTAACGGAGAACTTCATCCACGCCCGCTTCGCCGAGATCATCGTCTCCATCCTGGACCAAGGCAACACCATCCGGTTCGCCGACCAAGGCCCTGGCATCAACCAGAAGGAGAAGGCCCAGCTGCCCGGGTTCACGTCGGCCATCGAACCCATGAAGCGCTACATCCGCGGCGTCGGTTCGGGCCTGCCCATCGTCAGGGAATACCTGGACTATTCGCACGGCACCATCTCCATCGAGGACAACCTGGGAACCGGCGCCGTCGTCACCATCAGTCTCAGCAGCGAGGACGCCGGGCCGTCGAACTCTATCGCCGCAACGCCGCAGACCAGCAGGGGACAAGCGGCGCGCCCTGTTCCCTTGGCGCCCCCTCTGTCGCAGCGGGAACGCGAATTCCTTCCCTTCTTTTTGGGGGAAGGCGCCTTGGGGGTCACCGATCTGGTGAACCTCACCGGCGCCGCCCCTTCGAGCACCTACACGACGCTCAAAAAGATGGAAGAAGCCGGGCTGATAGAAAAGACCGTCGGCCAGAAACGCATTTTGACCGATTTTGGATTCCAGGTAGCCAATTCACTATAATCATGTCTTTGCCGTAGCGCATGCTTTTGGTTACAATCAAGCGCAAGACACGGCTCATGACGAACGATGCCCTTCTCGACGGGGAGTACAGCATGGACAGCGGCAAGCTTGACCAGACATGGGCAGACATATGCGCCCAGATAAAAAGCTACAACAACATTGACCCTTCGCAGATAAACGCGTTCTTCTCGCGTTTGCAGCCGCAGGCCATGAGCGAGGGCTTCCTCATGCTCACGGCGGACAACGACTTCATCAAGACATGGATCGAGCGCCACTACGTGGACTTCATCAAGCAGGCGCTGCTCGACCTCTTCCACATTCCTTTCACCGTAGTGATCGAGGTCGACATCACCACGGCAGCAAACTCGGCCAGCAGAGAAGAGGAAGCCGTCCTCGCTTCAGACCTGAATCCCACGGCGAACCTGCCGTCCAGGCAGGCACCAGCGCCGGCAACGGCCGGGCAACGGCCGAAGCCGCGCGCGGACGCAGGCGAAGAGGAAGCTTTCGACAGGCAGGCCGCCTCTCACGAAGGGGAAGGCGCCGAAGTCTCGATCCCGATCCCCGGCAACAGGCGACATGGCATGACCGCAAGCGCCGTGATGCCCGAAACCGACGGCCCGTCTTCCACGTTCACGTTCGAGAACTTCGTCATTGGCGATTCGAACCGCATGGCCTATTCCATGGCCGTCGCCGTGGCAGAAATGCCCGGCAAGGCCCATCTCAACCCCCTGTTTATCTACGGGAAGAGCGGCCTGGGAAAGACGCACCTGCTACGTGCCATCCAGAACTACGTGAACGAAACGATGCCACGGCTCAGCACCATCTACGTCGATTCGGCAGAACTTCTCTCCGACTACATGGAGGCAAGCGCCGCACACGACAAGGAGAAGTCGAGCTACAAGAACTTCAAGACCCGCTATGAGGAAGCAGACGTACTGCTCATCGACGACGTGCAGTATTTGCAGGGCAAGAAGCAGACGCTCGACATCGTGTTCCAAATATTCAACAAGCTGACGACCCAAGGAAGGCAGGTCGTGCTCTCAGCCGACCGCGCGCCCAAGAACATCGACATCGACGAGCGCTACAAGAGCCGCTTCAACTCCGGCGGCACCTTCGACATCCAACCTCCTGAAATAGAGACGAAGCTCGGCATCGTCAAGAGCTTCGTCGAGGAATACAAGGAGAACGAAGGCAAAGCTGATTTCTCCATTCCTGAAGACATCCAGATGTACATCGCGGAAAGCTCCAGCTCCAACATCCGCGAGCTGAAAAGCGCCGTCACCAAGGTCATTTATCAGATGACGTTCTTCAATCAGCCCGATCTGAGCCTGGACGACGTGCGCGCCCTGTTGGAGAACCACTTCTCGGGAGGGCCGTCGCGGCGGCTCACCGTGGCCGACATCCAGAAGGAGGTCGAGACGTTCTTCAAGGTGAGCCATGCCGACCTGGTGGGGAAGAAGCGCACCCGCAACATCATCTATGCACGCCAGATCGCCATGTACCTGAGCCGCCAGATGCTGGAAATGCCCTTCAACGACATCGGGAAGAAGTTCAACCGCGACCACAGCACGGTCATGTACTCCGTCACGAACGTCGAAGAGAAGATGAAGGAAAGCCGGGAACTGCAAGAGGAGATCGAAGCGCTGAAACAGATCATCCGCGAGATCTAGCAAGTGCCGTCCGTGCAAAGCTTGCTAACACACGAAGCTGAACAGGTGTTCGGTGGAAACATGACTCAAGAATGACTGACAAGCGGCTGAAAACCGCCACATCGCTCTGGAAAGATAACGAAAGCAGTTTTTGCTGTGGAGGGCAGGTGCAGGGGATCCACGTGCCGATGCGGGTAAAAATCCTGCGCTGACATGGCATGACGTCGGTTTTCAACAATTCCACCGTGCTTATTACCATTGTTATTAAAAACTAATATATATATCGAATAGGCAAGAAGGACGGAAACGCGTCCGGCAGATCCCATGCAACATCCCATCCGGACGAGCCTCGAAACCAACGGAGCGGCAACCTGCACCTGCCGGGTCACTTCTCTTGTCTTCGTTGCGCGAAGGCGGAACCGTGCGAAGCGTTGCCTCTCAAAGCTTGTATAATGGTTTCGCGTATGCGGCGCGCATCGCAAACTGCCCGCATCGGTCGCCAAAGCCATGTGAAACGCCGCCGCGCCTGCGTACAGGCAAGCCCACCTGCACGGCACGGGACGTCGGCATTGAAAGAACCACGAAGAAGGGACCAGCCTTGAAATTCAGCATCAACCAAACGGAACTCCAGAACGCACTCATGGTCGTGCTCAAAGGCGTGTCGACGCGCTCGACGCTTCCCATCCTCTCCGGCATCCTGCTCGACACGCAGGGCGACCGACTCACGCTCCAAACCACCGACTTGGAACTTTCCATCCAGTACTCGGTCGCGGCCCTCGTGGAGGAAGAAGGCAAGGCCGTCGTTCCTGGCAAGCTGTTCTCCGAAATCGTCAAGAACCTCCCCGACGCCGCCGTGCACGTAGAGGCCGACGAGGATGCGGCGCTCATCACCTGCGACGCGTCGTCCTTCTCCATCAAGGCCCTCAACCATGAGGACTTCCCCGGATTCCCCCATGTGGACGTCATGCAGCGCATTGAGATCCCGTTCTCGCAGTTCTCGTCCATGGTGCGACGCGTCGCCCGCGTGGTGTCGAAGGACGAAAGCCGTGCCATCCTCACCGGCGTGCTCGTCACCTTGGAGGAAGGCCGGCTCAAGATGGTCGCCACCGACTCGTACCGGCTGGCCATCACGGAGGCCGACCTGCCCGACGCTTCGGCCGACGAGTTTCAGGCGGTCATTTCCGGGTCGTTCCTTTCCGAAATTGCCTCGCTGTCCCTGGGAGACTCCGCGCTGTCGCTTGCCTTGGCCGAGAACCAGATCGTCGTCACGTGCGGCGACACCGTCTTCATCAACCGCCGCATCGAAGGGAACTTCCCCAACTACAAGCAGCTTCTTCCCGACGGCTGCGCCACGCGGGCGAAGATCGACGTCGACCGTCTGGTTTCTGCCGTCAAGCGCACGTCGCTTCTAGGATCCTCGGACGCCCCGGTGCGTTTCGACCTGAACGCAGCCTCCCAGACGGTGCAGCTGTCTGCGGCCGCACAGGACGTCGGCTCCGCGCAGGAGACCATCGGCTGCGAGATAGAAGGGGAGGACACCGAGATCGCGTTCAACTACTCCTTCGTGCTCTCCGGGTTGGCAGCCGTAGCCACCGAGAAGACATACCTCGAGGTTCAGTCGTCGCTCAAGCCCGGCATCTTCCGCGCCGACGAGTCCGAAAACTACCTGTACCTGGTCATGCCGGTGCGCATCGTCTGATGCCGCGACGCATGCGGGCGGGCGAGCAGCGATGAGCCTCACGGTCAGAAGGATAGCCTTCGACGATTTCAGGAATTACCGGTCGTTCGAACTCGACGGGCTGGGTCCGCTCACCATCCTCGTCGGCCCCAATGCGGTCGGCAAGACCAACGTGGTCGAGGGCATCCAGCTTCTCACGGCGCTTTCGTCGTTCCGCCATCCCACGGCTGAACAGCTTGTGCGTGTCGGCGCGCCCGCGGCGCGGCTCGCCGCCGATGTGACGGACGGTTCGCGGGCGTTGGAGATCACGCTGCGGGTGGAGGAAGGCGCCAAGCGCTATGCGCTCAACGGCAAGCCGAAGAGGTCGCCGGACCTGAAAGGGCTCGTCCCCTCTGTGGCGTTCACGCCGGACGACCTCGATTTGGTGAAGGGTGCCATGAGTATTCGCCGCGCGGCGATGGACGCGCTGGGGTCCCAGCTTTCGGCCAACCACGCCGTCATCAAGCGCGACTACGAGCGAGTAGTGCGCTACAAGAATCGCCTGCTGAAGGAAGAGGCGTCGGACGATTTGGTGGAAAGCATCAACGAGACGCTCGTCACGTGCGGCGCGCAGCTCGTCTGCTATCGCGCCGCGTTGTTCGAGAAGCTGGCGCCGGCGCTCCGGGCGCGCTACGACGGATTGGCTTCGCGGGGAGAGAGCCTGAGAGCCTTCTACGTGCCGTCGTGGGAGCCGTTCGACGTGCAGGATCCGCGCTGCGGGCCCATCGCAAGGGACGAGGCCCGCGTGGCGCTCGCCGACGCGCTCGCCGCACGTCGCCACGAGGAACGCCAGCGGCGGCGCGCCCTTGTAGGGCCTCATGCCGACCGCGTGGAATTCCTCATCGACGGCGCCGACGCATCGCTGTTCGGCAGCCAAGGCCAGCAGCGGTCCATCGTGCTGGCCTTCAAGCTGGCCGAAGCTGCCGTCATCGAAGAGGTGCTGCACCAGAAGCCCGTGCTGCTGCTTGATGACGTCATGAGCGAGCTGGACGCCATGCGCCGCGCGGCGCTCATGGACTACATGGCCACCGACGTGCAGACGTTCATCACGACGACGAACCTCGCCTACTTCGAGGACGAGGTGTTGGACCGCGCCCGCATCGTGGCCCTGCCCCTTGATGCCTCTTCCGCGCCGGCATCCGGCCATCCTGGATGCGGGCCCCGGCTATGAGGAGGATCGGCGACAACCTGGGCGACCTGGTGGCGCGCTTGGGAGAAAGCGACGGGTCTGCAGGCCGTGCGCTTCGCCGTGCCGCCGTGCACCATCTCTGGGAGACTTCCGTGCGGTGCGTTTTCAAGGACGCCGCGCCGCTCGTGCTTGAACACACCAACGCCGTCTACGTTCTTTCGGGCGAGCAGGGCAGCGACGTCCGCCGCTTCGACCGCCCGGCCAGCGAGACGCGCGGCCGCGCCGTGGAGGGGACGGTGCTTGTCGTCTATGCGGACGACAGCATGGTGCGCTCGGAGCTGGACAACCGCCAGGAGTTGCTGAAGATGAAGTTCAACGAGCAAGGGGAGGACGTCGAACTCTTCAAGATCGTTCCCTCCACCCGCGACATGAAGAACCAGCATCCGTTCCGGGCGAAGGAGGAGGTCTTTCCTCAGCCTTTCGGCCAGGGCGGCTCGCCTGCGCCTCGGCCGGCAAAGGCGTTGACGGATGCGCAACAGGAAGCCGTGCGCGCCGCAGGGGCGGCCGTGGAGGACCAGCGGGTGCGCCTCGCGCTCGAAAGGGCCATGACAGCCAGCAAAGCATCGGAAAACGGAGAATCAGAGGAAAATTGATGCAAGGCTTGAAGATCGCCGCTTAGAAAGCCTCTCCGTACCCTTAAACGCTGTGAAATTTATAGGTATTGTCGTTCATTATGGTATAATTTTTAGGTTCGCGTTCGGGTGGGTGGCAAACACGGCAGGGCAAGCGAAGTTCCTCGAGGGAAGAAGCGGGAAAATGCTTCGCCCGACGGCCGTAGGAGGCCCCGGCACGGTCGCGTTCCTTTGCGTCTCGGCGTAGGACGTTCGGACGCTCTTTCAAACAACGTACTATAAAAGGAGCATGTCAGTGGCTAACAAACCCGACCATTACGATGGTTCTGACATCCAGGTACTCGAAGGGTTGGAAGCGGTGCGCAAGCGCCCCGGCATGTACATCGGCTCGACCGGGCCGCGCGGCCTGCACCACTTGGTGTACGAGGTGGTGGACAACTCCGTCGACGAGGCGCTTGCCGGCTATTGCGACAAGATCGAGGTATGGATCCATCCCGACAACTCCATCACCGTTGCCGACAACGGCCGCGGCATTCCGGTGGACAAGCATCCGAAGGAAAAAATCCCCACGGTGGAGGTCGTCCTTACCATCCTGCATGCCGGCGGCAAGTTCGGCGGCGAAGGGTACAAGGTCTCGGGCGGCCTGCACGGCGTGGGCGTTTCGGTGGTGAACGCGCTTTCCACGCGCGTGGAGGTGAACGTGCGCCGCGACGGCTCGGAATACAGGATCGCGTTCGACCACGGCAAGACCTGCGAGAAACTGGAAAGGACCGGCGACGCCAAGGGCACGGGCACGAAGACCACCTTTTGGCCCGATCCAGAGATATTCACCGAAACCACCATCTTCGACTACGACACCCTGGCGAACCGCTTCCGCGAAATGGCGTTCCTGAACAAGGGTCTCAAGATCGTGCTGCACGACGAGCGCGCGAATCCCGGCGCCGCCATGAGCGACGCCGCGCCCGAGCCGCGTACCGAGGTGTTCCAGTACGCCGGCGGCATCGTGGACTTCGTGAAGTATCTGAACGAAGGCAAGGAAACGCTCAACAAACCCATCTACTTCGAGGCCGAGAACGCCGACGGCACCGTGGAAGTGTCCATGCAGTGGTCCACGTCGTATTCCACGAACTCGGTCATGGCATTCGCCAACAACATCAACACGCACGAAGGCGGCACGCATCTGGACGGATTCAAGCAGGCCGTCACGCGCACCATCAACGACTACGCGCGCAGCAAGGGCATCCTCAAGGAAAAAGACGCGAACCTCTCCGGCGACGACACCCGCGAGGGCTTGGCGGCCGTCATCTCCGTGAAGCTGCACGACCCGCAGTTCGAAGGCCAGACGAAGACGAAGCTGGGCAACACCGAGATCCGCGCGCTCGTGCAGACCGCCGTGACCCAGGGTTTGGCCGAATACCTGGAAGAGAACCCCAAACCCGCCAAGCGCATCATCGACAAGGCGACCCAGGCGCTCAAGGCCCGCGAGGCCGCGCGCAAGGCCCGCGAGATGACGCGCCGCAAGAACGTGCTGGACTCCTTCGCGCTGCCGGGCAAGCTGGCCGACTGCTCCAGCAAGAACCCGGCTGAATCCGAACTGTTCATCGTAGAGGGCGATTCGGCAGGTGGTTCGGCCAAGCAGGCGCGCGACCGCAAGTACCAGGCCATCCTGCCGCTGCGCGGCAAGATCCTCAACGTGGAGCGCGCGGGCTTGCACCGCTCGCTGTCGTCGGACACCATCAGCTCGCTCATCACGGCCATCGGCACGAACATCGGCGACGACTTCGACGCCGACCAGGCACGCTACCAGCGCATCGTCATCATGACGGACGCCGACGTCGACGGCGCGCACATCCGCTGCCTGTTGCTCACGTTCTTCTACCGCTACATGCCGGAGCTCATCACGCGCGGATACATCTACATCGCGCAGCCGCCCATCTTCGGCCTGAAGAAGAAGAACTCGCGCAGTCCCAAGATCGAACGCTACATCTACGACGAGAAGGCGCTTTCCGCAACGCTCGCCGAATACGACGATCCCAACAAGTTCGACGTGCAGCGCTACAAGGGCCTCGGCGAGATGGACCCCGACCAGCTGTGGGAAACCACCATGGAGCCCGAGACGCGCACGCTTTTGCAGGTAAACATAGACGACGCCGCCGAAGCCGAACGCGTGGTGAGCGAGCTCATGGGCGACCAGGTGGAGCCGCGCAAGGAATTCATTCAAAAGCACGCCCGCGACGTTCGTTTTCTCGATATCTAAGGGAGACAAATGGCAGACAACACTGAAGACTTCGGCACGAACGGCGAGAAGCGCGACGACTCGTTCGACGAGATGCTCGACCGTGCCGAGGCCGACCTTGACGCAGCCGAGGCCGAAGAGGCCGCTGGCTACGAAGACGACGGGAACGAGGATGACGAAGAGGGGGCGGCCCGCTCCGTCGGCCACGTCGTTTCCGACGAGATGAGGGCTGCCGCGCTCATCGACCCTGACATGCCCAACCCGCATGGCGCCATCGTTGAGGGGGCCAATGGCGGCAACGGCACCATCGTGCGCACCGCCTACCTGGGCAAGGAAATGCAAACGTCGTTCCTTGAATATTCCATGAGCGTCATCGTCGCGCGCGCCTTGCCGGACGTGCGCGACGGCTTGAAGCCGGTCCATCGCCGTATCCTGTACGCCATGAACGAGAGCGGCTACACGCCCAACCGCCCGCACATGAAGTCGGCGCGTACGGTCGGCGACGTCATCGGCAAGTACCACCCGCACGGAGACTTGGCCGTGTACGACACCATGGTGCGTCTGGCCCAGCCGTTCTCCATGCGCGTGCCGCTGGTGGACGGCCATGGCAACTTCGGCTCCATCGACGGCGACTCGGCGGCCGCCATGCGCTACACCGAGGCCCGTCTGGACAAGGCCGCCATGGAGCTTTTGCGCGACCTGGACAAGGAGACGGTCGACTTTCAGCCCAACTACGACGAGAGTCTGGAAGAGCCGTCGGTGCTGCCGGCGCGCTTCCCTAATTTGCTGGTCAACGGCTCGTCGGGCATCGCGGTGGGCATGGCCACCAACATCCCGCCGCACAACCTGGGCGAGACCATCGACGCGACGTGCATGATGTTGGACAACCCCGACGTCACCACCGAGGAGCTCATGACGGCGCTTCCCGGTCCCGACTTTCCCACGGGCGGCATCATCATGGGAAAGAAGGGCATCCTGGACGCGTACGAGACGGGCCGCGGCTCGCTCACGGTGCGCGCCAAGTGCGAGGTGCAGGAAAAGAAGAACGGCAAGAGCTGCATCGTGGTGTCCGAGATCCCCTACCAGGTGAACCGCCAGCGCCTGCTGGAGAAGCTGGGCGAGCTGGTGCGCGACAAGAAATTGCCGGAAATCAGCAACATCCACGACGGCGCCGACCGCCATGGCATCGACATCATCATCGACCTCAAGTCGAACGCCATGCCGCAGGTGGTGCTCAACAAGCTGTTCAAGCACACGCAGCTGCAGGTGGGTTTCGGCGTCATCATGCTCGCGCTGGTGGACGGCGTGCCGCGCGTGCTCTCGCTCAAGGAAATGCTGCACTACTATATCGCCCATCAGGAAGAAGTCATCGTGCGCCGCACGCGCTACGAATTGGCGAAGGCGGAAGAGCGGGCGCACATCCTCGAAGGCTACATCATCGCGCTCGACAACATAGACGAGGTCATCCACATCATCCGCTCGTCGGAGACCGACGCGGAGGCCGCCAAGCGCCTGACCGAGCGCTTCGGCCTGTCCAAGCGCCAGACCGACGCCATCTTGGAAATGAAGCTGCGCCGCCTGACCGGCCTGGAACGTACCAAGATCGAGGAAGAGCTGGATGCGCTGCGCGAGAAGATCGCCTACTACAAGCGTGTGCTTTCCGACGACGCGCTGGTGCGCGAGATCATCAAGGAAGAGCTGCAGGAGATCAAGAAGAAGTACGGCACGTCGCGCAAGACCCGTCTTTCGGGCGACGCCAAGGACATCGATGTGGAGGACCTGATCGCCGACGAGAACATGGTGGTCACGGTCACCAAGGCCGGCTACGTGAAACGCCTGCCCGTGGCGACGTACCGCCAGCAGAAGCGCGGCGGCAAAGGCATGCAGGGCGTGAATCTGAAGGACAACGACTACGTGGAGCATCTGTTCGTGGCTTCCACCCATGCCTACATGCTGTTCTTCTCCACTGCGGGCAAGGTATACCGCCTGAAGGTGTACGAGCTGCCCGAGGCGTCCCGTCACGCGCGCGGCACGGCCATCGTCAACCTGCTTCCCCTGGCGAAGGGCGAGACCATTTCCGCCGTCATCGCGACGAAGGAATTCCCGTCCGACGAATACCTCATGTTTGCCACGTCGCACGGCATGGTGAAGAAGACGTCCATGGAACTGTACGACCGCACCCGTCGCGACGGGCTCATTGCCATCAACCTGAAGGACGGCGACGAGCTCATTTCCGTGCGCCGCGTGGCGCCCGGCGAGAAGGTCATCATGGTGTCGAGCGCCGGCAAGGCCATCATGTGGGACGAGGACGAGGTGCGTGGCATGGGCCGCGACACCATGGGCGTGCGCGGCATGAACGTGCCGCCGATCGCGCGCGTCCTGGGCATGGAGATAGCCAAGCCGGACACGGAGCTGTTCGTCATCACGGAAAAGGGCTATGGCAAGCGCACGCCCATTTCCGAGTATCCCGAACACCACCGTGGCGGGCAGGGCGTGTTCACCATCACCATGACGGAGAAGAAGGGCCTGTTGGCCGCCATGAAGATAGTGGCACCCGACGAGGAGATCATGATCATGTCGGAGGAAGGCGTGTGCGTGCGCACTCCCGTGTCCGGCATTTCGGAGTTGGGACGTTCCACGCAAGGCGTGCGCGTGATGAACGTGGCCGACAACGACCGCGTGACGGCCGTGGCCATCGCCAGCAGCGGCAAGAAGAAGCGGGCGAAGTCTGCGGATGGCGAAGTGAGCGACGACCAGATGGAGCTGCTGGAAGAGGAAAGCCAGGAAGGCACCCTCTCCGAAGACGACATCGACGAGTAGGAAAGACACGCCGCGCGCCACGGGCGCGCGGCGTGCGTGCTGCGGGTGCGCACTGCGCGCACCCGTTTCGCTTTGATGGTTTCGCAGCCTGTGTCATGGCAAGGATGACCGTTATGGCACAAAAATGGCACGGCTGACCGTTATGGCACGATTTCTGCTCCTCGCAACAGGTTTGGTTTTCCGTGACCTGGTGTTTTATGATTCGGCGCCTTGAGAAGCAGCGTAAAACCGTCGAAAACCGTGCCATAACGGTCAGCCTTGCCACCTGAAGAAGGTCGCCGGCGAGACCGGCTGTCGAAAATATTATCAAGCATATCTCCGGATAGGCCGGCCGACAAGAACGCTACCTGCGAAGCGCGACCAAGAGCGAGCAAGAAGCATGTGCCCACCCGCCGGCCCAGGAGCAGCTCTTTCGAAAGCTCGCCACCCCTCTACGGTTCGGAAGCGTCGGCGCCGGTGGAAAACCCATTAGATTACTCATGAATGAGAATAGTATGTAAGGCCGCCGCTTGCGCGGGACGACCTTGTTGCCGTGCCGTATACTGCACGCTTCCAAACAGTCATGCGAACGAACGACCTCTTTGTTTGAGGTCGGGGAGAAGGAAGCCGAGCATATGAGCAACGAACCAAGGAAATCCGCTGACGCTGTCCGCCCACGTGCGACCGTCGCCCGCAGGTGCAGCGTTTCGCGCCAGCCTGGCGACATGAACCACCGCTTCGTCGGCGAAACTACAACCCCTTGCCTGCATGCGTCCGTCTGTCCTCGTGCCGCCGCCCGTCCTCGCAGGATCGGCCACGTGCGAACCCTGCTAGCAAGAGATATACCTTCCGCCACGTCCGTCTTCGCGGCTTTGGCAACCTCTGCGCGAACGGCACAGAAGCGGTGTGCTCCGACGGTCGCACGGGCGGGCGCTGCGGTGAAGGCCGGTTGGGCGGCCGTCACTACCGACCGTGCCGCACGTGCGGCACAGAAGCGGGCCCGGTGTGGGTCGCCTGCCGACAACACATCCACCGGCGACGTGTTCAAGCTCTCGATCCCCTTGTTCATAGAGCTGTTCATGCAGATCATGGTAGGCAACGTGAACCAGGTCATGCTGTCGCCTTTCGGCACTGACCCGGCGGCTGCCGTGGGAAACGCGCTGCAGATACTCAACATCATCACCATTGCTCTCTCCGCCATGGGCACGGCCTCCACGGTGCTCATCACGCGTGTGGTGGGGAAGAAGAACGCCCAGCGCAGCGTGTCGGAGATCGCGACGATGGCGTTGGTGGTGAACGTGACGCTTGCGGGCGTCATGACCGCCGTGCTGTTCGCTTTCTGGCCGCAGCTTTTCGCCCTTTTGAACGTGGATTCGGCCATCCGGGGGTTGGCCGGCGCTTTTTTACTCGTTGTCGGCGCCACCACGGTGGCGCAGGGCGCGTTCTTCGCGCTTACGGCGCTTTTGCGCGCCTATGCGCGCGTGGGAAGCGTGATGGCGGCAAGTCTGCTGATGAACGTCGTCAACATCGGGGTTTCGGCGCTGCTCATGCAGATGTGGGCGACCACGCCGGAAACGGCGGTGGAGTCGGCGGCCTTGGCGAACGTCGTGGCGCGCGTCATGGGATTGGGGTTGGCGGCCTGGCTGCTTCTTCGTCGCACCGACGTGCGTCTGCGTCTGCGCCACCTCTGGCCCTTCCCTTGGGCCACGCTCAAGAAGATGCTCGGCGTGGGCATCCCGTCTTCGGGCGAGCAGATGAACTACGACATCGCGCAGATCGTCATCCTGTCGTTCATCAACGTGCTGGGCACCACGGTGGTCACGGTGAAAGTGTACTGTTCTCTCATTGCAGGATTGGCCTATCTCTACTCGATCGCGCTGTCTCAGGCCACGCAGATCGTGCTTGGCTATCTGTTCGGTGCCGGGAAGCTGGACGTCATCGCGCGCCGCGTATGGGCCACTGATCTTATAGCCATCGTTCTTACGACGGTTGCATCGACGTTCATCTGGGCGAATTCGGACGTGATCCTGGGCCTTTTGACGACCGACCCCGTGGTGTTGGTGCTCGGCAAGCAGATTCTGTTCGTCGAGATATTCCTTGGCATCGGTCGTGCGCTCAACATCGTCATGGTAAAGGTGCTCATCGCGTTGGGCGACGTGCGCACGCCGGTGACGGTGAACGTGTTCTCTTCGTGGCTGTTCGCCGTGGCGGGCGGCTACCTGTTGGGCATTGGCTTGGGATGGGGGTTGGTGGGCATGTGGATCGCCATGTGCGTGGACGAGTGGCTGCGTGCCGGGTTCTTGCTGGCTACCTTCGCCCGGGGAGGCTGGCGCCGCCGGGCAGACCGCGCCCTCGGCGAAGGCATGTCGCACGAGCCTGCCTGAACGTGACCGCAGGCAAGTCGAGTCCAAGCCGGCCGGTTTTGGCGGACAAGCGAGGGAAAGGGACACGCTATAGCGCCCCGGTGTTTTCGTGACGGCATCTTTCGAAGCGGAACGCAACGAAAACGGGTCCTCGGAAGAGGACCCGTCGGGATTCTTGGTGGAGCATAGGGGGATCGAACCCCTGACCTCAGGCTTGCAAAGCCCGCGCTCTCCCAGCTGAGCTAATGCCCCATCGCTCATTCGTCGCACTTCCTCTGCTGTTCACCGTTTCGCTGCATCCTTCTTACTGATGGCTTCCGTCTGACGGGAACCTGCGAAGGTACGAACGCTTCGGAATATAATAAACGCTCCACCGGCAAACTCGGCTCACGGTGGAGCGTTTATCGCAAAGTAGTGGTGGGCCCGAATGGATTTGAACCAGCGACCTCACGCTTATCAGGCGTGCGCTCTAACCAACTGAGCTACGGGCCCACAAAAAAGTGCCTGAACACCATATACCACTAGGGGCCATGAGGTCAAGTGATTTTTTTTTCTGATACCATGGTCAACGGCAAGAAAACGCGAGGGACGATGCAGGAATAGGACCTTGCGAGCTCGAAGATGCTCCGCAACCACGGTTGGGAGCTTGCTGTGAAGCGTCTTTGCCATCCTGCAACGAAGGAGCGCCGATGATCCCTGTCCGCATTCAAACCCTCATAGTGACGGCCGCGCCTGCGCCTTCCATCATCGTGCTGCAGCCTGTCGAAGAGACGCAGAACGGCAAGTCGCGAGTCGTGCCCATCTGGATCGGCGCAGCCGAAGCGGCGCAGATGGGCGTCGCGCTCGAAAAGGCGCGCTTCACCCGTCCCATGACGCACGACCTGTTTCTCGATGCGCTCACGAACTTGGACGCACGTGTCGACCACGTGGTCATCAACGACGTGAAGGGCCCGACGTTCTTCGCCCGCCTAGCGCTGCGCCAAGGGGGGCGCCTCATCGAACTGGACGCCCGACCGTCCGACGCGCTTTCGCTGGCCGTGCGTCAGGAAGCCCCCATCTACATCGAGGACAACGTGTTGGAACGGGCTTCATTCCCATACCTGTTCAAGAAGGCTCCGGACGAAGAAGAGGAGCTCGAGGAATTTCGCACGTTCTTGGAGGAACTGGCGCCCGAAGACTTCCAGGAGTAACGTTAGAGGGCGTCGAAGTGCGCGTGCCGCCGGTCGAGCGGCAACGTCCTGCGGGCACGGCAACACGTGCCTCAGCGCGCCTGTTCGCACCGGGGCGCTTGCGTCCTCGCTCTGCGGCCGTGCCGCCCGAAGCCGTGGCTCGCTAAGGAAACAACAGCTGGGCGGCAACGCCCAGCACGGCTATGTGAAGCGGGTAGTACGCGTAGAAGAACCACTTCATCGGCTTGCCCCGCCGTCCGTTGTAGGCGGCCAGCAGGGGAATGGATGCCGAACAACCAACCAGGGGATACAGCAAGGCGGGCAGCGCGTAAAGGCCGGATAGCGCCACCTCGCCCAAAGCCGGGACGCCGAGCGAGACGACGGCCACCAGAACCGGCAGGGCAACGGTTCCCAAAGACGCACGCCCCTGACGACCGTCTTGGTCTTGCAAGTACTTGAACAGCACGATCATGACGATGCCTAAAAAACCCCAGTCGCAGACGAGGCTGACGAGCGTGCCCGCCACCACGCCCGCCCCGTACCACGCGCGGCTGGACGCGTGATCGTCCAGGTAGAGAAGTCCCAACCCGATGAGCAACGTGAACAACACGTTCGCATTCGACGCGAGATACAGTGCATAAGGAATCTGCGACACGGCCGCGAACGCTGCCAGGCGCAGAGCGTAGCGCTTCACATTCGATGTGTGGCGGTATCCTTCCACCAGCAGGTACGCCATCACGGGGAACGTGACGCCTCCCACGGCGAACAGCACGCATTCCCCCACGAAGGGAAGATGGCCGGCGAACACGTAGGCGGCATGGTTGCACGTCATGCCCACGATGGCCACCACCTTGAGCACGAACGACGAAAGGCCCTTCGCCGATGCCGTGCCGCTGTTCCGTCCGTTGCCTGCTGCCATGCGTGGTCCTTGCCGTGGTTGCCGGTTGAGCCATCGATTATACTGCAATCATGAAACCGCCGACAGCAACCCTGCGCTCCGTGGCCGAACGCGCGCCCATCGGGTACGTCGTCGTCGCCTGCTT
>CAJFVW010000157.1 GCA_904420575.1 uncultured Gordonibacter sp. | reverse complement strand
TTGCGGTACATGGTGGTCGGGTCGGCGGCGGCCGCTTCGGCAACGCCCATGCCCATGACGTCGTAGGCGGTCGTGATGCTCCACGCGCTCATGGAGTACACGATGGCGATGATGATGACGGCGGCGAACGTCGCGCGGGGGATGATCTTGCGGGGGTTGCGGGTTTCTTCGCCGAAGATGGCCGTCGCCTCGAAGCCGATGAAGCACAGGAAGGCGAAACACACGCCCAACCCTATGCCGCCCGGCACGCCGCCATTGAACAGCATGTCGACGGAGAACACGTCAAGCGAATAGGCACCGGGTCCGTTGGCAATGAGCACGGACAAGTCCACGACTGCCAGAATGGCCACTTCGCACACCAAGCAAACCATGAGGAACTTCGTGCCGCCCTCGATGCCGAAGTACGAGAACACCAAGATGATGGCCGCCAGAATGAGCGAAACGATCCACCAGGGAATGGCTATGCCAAGCTCCTGCTCGATGATGGACGAGGCGAACGTGCCGCCGGCCGACACCAGATACACCGACAGCAGGTTGTAAGCGGCCACGGCAATGAACCCGGCACCCGTGCCGAACTTCTTGCCCAGGCCCACCGAGATGTAGGCGTAGAACGCGCCCGCATTGGTGATGTGGGTGGACATGGCCGTGAAACCCACGCTGAACAGCAGCAGCAAGGCACCGATGATAAGAAAGTCGAACGTTGCCGCAGGACCGTTGCCCAACATGAAGATGAGCGGCGTGTTGGTTGCGGACGCACCCAAGGGCGCGGCAGCCGCGATGACCAGGAACACCAGCGCGATGCCGCCAATGGCGCCATGCTTGAGCTGGTTGCTCTGGCCAGATCCGTTGTTAGCCATAATGGAAATCTCCTCCTTTTTCCCTTCTTGCTCGAAGGAAATCCCCAATGTCGAGCTGCGTCGAAGCCGCCCCACAACGCCGGAGCCGTGATTCCCGGCCACATTCTAAAGCGGGAGCCGCCGCCAATGCAGCAAGCCATTCGAGATTTCTCATGCGGAAAGTCAGTCTATCACTTCCATCAGGCAATCGATCGGGATTTCAAGAGTTCGAAACATACGGGCGGCGAGGGCCACGCACCCACCGACGAACGGCTACACCCACCGCTCGTCCCACCCAGGATCCTGTGGATGGGCACGGCCGCTCCATGCCGCCGCGCGTCTGCACGCGGAATCAACCGGACGCGCACCATCCATGTCCGGCGCTTCGAGCGCACTCGGCACGCCATGCGGTCCGGCACCTCGAGCGCGTTCGGCACGCATCTCTTGGGTTTCGGCGAATGGCCGCTCTTCCTTGTTCTGGATAGACTATAATCGATGCGGCAAGGAAAACCGCCCCTCTGCCGTGCGATGCGCGGTGCATGGAGGCCCGAAAACGAAGGAGCACCCCGTGGCAAAAACCGAACCCTCTCTGGACCAGTGGCTTGCCGAGGCCAAGGCCGATCCCAAGGCCGCCCAGTGCGGCATGTTCCTGACGCACAACGGCGTCGTGCGCGTCACGCCGAAAAAGCAGGTGCGCGAAGGCGTGGAGGGGCTGGGCGACGTGGCACAGGTGGAGTTCTCCTACGACGCCGCCGGCGTGGACGCGGCCGTGGAGGAAGCGCTCACGTGGCCGGGCGTGTACTACGTGCGCGTGTGGCTGAACGAGGGCGTGCTTTCGGTGGGCGACTCCATCATGTACGTGCTCATTGGCGCCGACATCCGCCCGAACTGCATCGACGCGCTGCAGAAACTGGTCGGCAAGATCAAGAACGACCTGGTGGTCGAAAAGGAGATCTACGCATAAGCCCAGCGGTCAACTGAGCGTTTGCAGCAAGAGCGACCCGCACGGTGCGGGTCGCTCTTGCATTCGCACGCCCGCGCGCCACGCCCTTCCCTAGGGCAGCAACGACAAGGCAATAGCCCGGCTGCAAGTCCGTACAAGCGGTTTCGTGGCTTTCCCCTTTCTTTTAGAGTGGGTCCACTCTATCCGACAGCATGCCGTTTCAGGCGGCGTGCAGGTATCAAGAAAGGCGGCATCTATGGGAAAGTTACGACGCACTGCCATGATCGTCTTCGTCGTTGCTGCCGTGCTGGGAGTGGGCGTGCTCGCAGCCCTGTGGTTCGCGTGGGAGCCGTTGTTCCCGTTCATCGCGTGGCTGGTGAGCATGGACTGGTTCTTCGTCGTCGAAGCCATCCTGCTGGGCATCACGGCCATCGGCCTGTTGGTGGTGCTCATCCGCGCATTGACGGCGCCGGGCAAGAATTCCCAGCTGGAACTCGAGCGCGGCAACGGAAGCATCGCCATCACCCAAAACGCCATCCAGTCGACGGTCAAGCACGTGGTCGAGGCCCATCATGGGCTGAAGACCGACAGCGTGCGCGTAGAGATCCTGGGCAACCACGATCCGCGCATGGCCATCCACGCCAAGATCGATCCCGGCCGCAATGCGGAGCTGGGTCAGCTGGGCGCGAAGCTGCAGGACGAGATTGCGGCGACGCTGGAAGCCTTCACGGGCTATCCGGTTGATTCCGTGCGCATCACGTTCGCAGGCGACGCCGACGTGGTGACGCCTGCCTTCACGCAGCAGGCCACGCAGTACACGCAGGACACGCACCGCCAGCACAAGACGCAGCCGGTGCCGGCCCACGTGGCCCAGTAAGGAGGCGCATCATGACCCAATCTGCTATGAGGATGAACATGGCGGGATCGCGCCCCAACCAGCAGGACGCGCAGAAGCGCTCCGACCAGCAGTCTTCGCAGAAGCGCAGCAATCAGCAAAGCTCGACTGCCCGCACCGCCAACACGCCTTCCGACGTGATAGCCAACGCGGCTTCGCAGACGAAGGACGAGAAGCGAGGCGTGTTCGCCAGCATGAAGCAGGCCATGGCCCCTTACGTGGAAGGCCACAGCCACACGGTGCTCTACGGCATCGTCGGCTTCGTGATCGCGGCGCTCATCCTGCTTGCAGGCTTCTGGCCGACCGTGCTGCTGGTGCTGTTCGCCGCCGTCGGCGTGGCCATCGGGCGCTACCGCGACGGTGACCAGAAGACACGTGCTGCCATGAAGAACCTGCTCAACCGCGTGAGATAGCGAGATAGGCTGCATGCCCTCGGGCGCGCCGCACCATCCACCGAGCGACCCCGCGCGGCGGGACGGCATCGGGGCCTGACGCGGTCCCGACGCCCCCGCCCACGTTTCGCACCATCCGTCAGCATGCTAACGAAAGGACCTACCATGACTCAGAGCACCATGACCAATCCGTCCACCTCGACCGCCTACGATCCCTACGAGACGATCGACACCTCTTCGCTGGAATCCCTGTCGTTCGACGATGACGCCAGCTCCAAGTCGTCCGAGCCTCAGTACAAGCTCACCATCGACGAGAACGTGGTGGAGAAGATCTCCTCCCTGGCCGCGCAGAAGGTGGACGGCATCATCGACATGAAGGGCAACGTCCTGTCCATGATCCAGGAAGGCCTGGGCGGCAACGACCGCAAGAAGGGCGTCGACGCCGACGTGGTGGACGAGAACAACGCCAAAGTGGACCTCTCCATCATCCTGGAATACGGCAAGTCGGCAACGGACGTGTTCGACCAGCTGAAGGACGTCATTGCCAAAGACATCAAAGACATGACCGGCCTCAACGTCATCGAAATGACGGTTAACGTGGTCGACGTGATGGACCAGGAAGAGTTCAACCAGAAGCGCGGCAACAACGACGACGACAACGCTCAGGACGGCTCGAACAACTAGCCCGTCCCAACAACGGCGACGGGTGAGGCGCATAGGCGCGCTCCTGCGCTCTCCATATGCCTTGCCGCCGAACAGCCGTTGTTCGGCCGGGCGCCCCGTCCGCCCAGCCGCAAAAGGCCTGCCTTGCTCACGCGAGGCGGGCCTTTCGTTTGCAGGCAGACCCCTTCCCGGCGATCCCTCCCACGAAGCCGGCACGTCCCCACCGGGAGCATGCAGGCGCCAAAAAAAAGGGGGGGGGCGTGCCATGATGCAAGCGCGCCCCGCCGTTTGTCCGAAAAGAGTTTGACCCTTCGCCCACCGAGCGCCGGCATCCCTTGGTACAATGGCGAGCAGCCCAACCCGCCCGTCGAAGCCAGGGAGCAACGATGCCCAACCTCCTTCACTACCTTGCCACGGAATTCGCGACGTTCGAAGAGAAGCCGTTCAACCCCGTCGATTCCGCAGCGCTTTCGCAGTTCTGCATGGTGCGCGGCGACGGCATCATCCCGGCGCTGCGCGAGCGGAAAGCGTTTCTTGACCTGGGAACCATCGTGGAGAACCTGCTCTCACCCGCCGGACGGTCCGTGCGCTTCGTCGATCTTCTGCGCGCCGAGGCGTACGGCAACATGTTCACCGGGCTGGCTCCTGACATGGTGAAACAGAACCTGCTGGCGCTGGCCGCCAGCCCACGCTTCCGCGATCTGGCCGTGCGCGACTACCTGTCGCTGTTCGACACTGAGCGGCAGACGCAGTTCGCCGCCGTTTCGTTCGTGTACAAGAAGGAGTTCGCCTATGTGGGCTTCCGAGGCACCGATGCCTCGTTCACCGGTTGGCGCGAGAACTTCAACATGGTATACGACGCGCCCGTCCCGGCGCAGGAGCAGGCCGTGCGCTACCTGGAAGCCGTCGCGTTAAGGCTACCGAAGCGCCTGATTGTAGGCGGACACTCCAAAGGCGGCAACCTGGCGCTGTACGCGGCGCTACGGGCGAAGCCGGCCGTGCAGGAACGCATCGAGCGCGTGTATACCCACGACGGGCCCGGCTTCAAGGCGGGTACCGTGGACGCCGCCGAGTATGCTGCCGTCCGCAACCGGGTGCACAAGACGGTGCCGCAGGATTCCCTCGTCGGCATGCTTATGGACGCGCCGGCCAACCTGGATTTGCGCGTCGTGCATAGCTCGGACCGTGGCGTTCAACAGCACAGCGTGTTCACCTGGGACGTCGAAGGCGACGATTTCGTTTACGTTGACGGGCTCACCGACGGCGCGCGCTTCACCGATGCCGTCATCACCCACTGGCTGGCCGGCTTCTCCGACGAGGAAGCGGCTGTGGTGGTGGATGCCCTGTTCCAGGCGCTCGAAGCGTCTGGCGCACAGAACGCCACCGAGGTGCTGTCAGGCGGCACGAAATCCATCGCCCTTTTGAGCGAAGCGGCGAAGAACATCGATCCCCATGCGCGCGACGTACTGCTGGACGCTCTGGGATCGCTTGCGGAAGTCGCCGCGCGCGAGGCAGCCCAGGGTCTCATGCAGCGCTTCGCGCCGAAGCCGAAGAGCGCCGTCTGAGCAAGCTGCGCCGCTCGATCGGTCAGTTCGCGTCGGACTCCACCGAGTCGCTGCCCATTTCCGACGAACGCCCCTGTTGGCTAGCCCTCGCCATACCCAACGCAGCGAACAGTTCTTCACGCAACGCGAGATGCGACCTCGTGAACTGCGGGTCTTCGTAACGCAAGCGCTTTCCCAGAAGCTTCGCAATCTGGTGGGCCAGCCGGTTGAAGGCTCCGCTGTCCATCACCTGCCCGGTCGTGACGGTGACAACCGTATAGTCCAGCGCGATGAGCGTGCCGCGACGACGCGCGTCGCTGTCCCGGCGTTCGGCGTCCGCATGATAGAGTTCGCTATCGTATTCCAGACAAAGATGTCGCTCTGGCCAGCAGAGATCTCCTTTGCAATAGCCTCGGTCGGCCATTTTTCGCTTGCTTGGGGGAACATCGATGCGATAATTGAGCATCGGCCATTCCAGCCCGTAGCCTCCCCGCCGATACGGCAGGCATAGCAGCATGGCCAAAACGGCCTCCATGGGAGACGCCGCGCCGTCCTTCACGTGGTTCAGCGCCCGACGAGCCTGCTTGCAACCGCGAATATGAGGATTCGCTTTCACGAACGCGCTCAGCTTCGCCGCCGACGTCAGCGGCGCTTCCCTCTGTTGAGCAGGGCCTTCACTCGACATGGCATAAGTTCCGCAGAGCTCGAAACCCAGTTGGACAAGCTGAGCAATCTTAAGTTGGGAAGCCATTTGCACGAAGCAGAATTCCGGCGTGCTGACAAAGAAACCCTCGCCTGCATCAACGAGCGAGCGATCCGGGAGATCGGGCCACACATGGCTCAGAACACTCGACGTCCGCGTGCGCGCCTCGACTCCGGCTACGAGCACTTGGATGGGCAGGGTGCAACCAGCAGGACGACGATTCCCACCTGCAAGCTTGGGGCGGTCTCCTTTGGCAAGGGAACGCCTGGCGCGTCGCGTCGCCTGGTCGCGTTGCTGATAGCCCCGCAGCCACCGCGGCCCGACAGTGCGCCAATAGGCAAGCGCCGAATCGTATGCGACAACGATATCCATGGATCAAGGTTACCACATCTGGCAGAGATGTACGGATATGGCGCAAATTTTCGCTTGCGGGAATGGCGTGAAAAACACGAAGTACCGAAACCCCTGGTCGCTGATGCTGCACCGGCCATGCAAACCGTTTGCTTAAACGAATCTGCACCATACCCGTTCATCTTTGCCACATTTTTCTCGTGCAATCAAAAATGCATCCGATCCATTCGGAAAAAGGGAAAAAAAGGGGGGGTCTTCGACGGGGAATATGCCGCAGGGGTATGCTTTCCAAGGTGCATGCTCGCAGCTGGTGCTCGCCCCCCCCTACGCCCGCGCGGGGACCCGCGGGCTCGCAGCAACGAACGTTCTCGAGGCTGCGCGCGCTCCTGGGAGAGCGTTCTCGGAGGATGCTCTCTGGGGTGCGCAACGCGCAAGCTGTATGGCGGACGGTGGCAGGTGCAGGCGTGCGAGCCGCAGGAAGTTGGCACAGGGCGCGCGGCGAAAAGGAATGCAGGCGCGACGCGCAGGGGATGCAGGTGCGAAGCAGGAGGGAAAGCGCGGGGGGCTCCCAAAGGTGCCCCCCGCCGCTGGGCTAGTCCGTGAAGTAGCCCACGCCGCCTTCGAACAAAGGTTGGAACTGGTTGCCCGGCACGTTTCGGTACAGGCCGCTGCCACGCCGCTCGCTGTGGCCCATCTTGCCCAGGATGCGGCCGTCGGGGCTGGTTATGGACTCGATGGCCAGCACCGATCCGTTCGGGTTCACGCCCAGGTCCATGGACGGCGCGCCGTTTGCGCCCACATACTGTGTCGCGATCTGGCCGTTCGCTGCCAGCTCGGCCACCAGTTCGGGCGACGCCACGAAGCGGCCTTCGCCATGGCTCACGGGCACCGTGTGAATGTCGCCCACCTCGCAGCGGGAAAGCCACGGCGACAGGTTCGACGCCACGCGCGTGTGCACGAGGCGGCTCTGGTGGCGGCCGATGGTGTTGAACGTGAGCGTCGGGCAGTTCTCGTCCATGGGGCGGATATCGCCGAACGGCACGAGTCCTAGCTTCACGAGGGCCTGGAAGCCATTGCAGATGCCCAGCATCAGGCCGTCGCGGTTCTGCAGCAGGTCGCGCACCGCCTCGGTGACGGCGGGAGCGCGGAAGAACGCCGTGATGAACTTCGCCGAGCCGTCGGGCTCGTCGCCGCCGGAGAAGCCACCAGGGATCATGATGATCTGGCTGTTGTTGATGGCCTTGACCAGCGCCTCCGTGCTCTCGGCCACGTGCGCGGGCGAGAGGTTGTTCACAATGAACGTCTTCACCACGGCACCGGCCTGCTCGAACGCGCGGGCGCTGTCGTACTCGCAGTTGTTGCCGGGGAACACGGGGATGACCACGCGCGGCCGCGCGATGGTGCCGTTGTATACGAGCGGCAGCCCGTCGCGGTAGCTGACGGTTTCCACCGTCATAGGTCCACCTGCGTCGGTGAGGTTTTCCATGGTGCCCGAGATCGTGGGGATGGCGGAGGCGGCGCGTACTTCGGGGCATGTGCCTTCGGCATCGCCGCGAGATTGGGCGTCACGGAAAGCCGCAGCGCCGGCCGGTTCCGTCAATCGTAGATTGGCGGAACTCCTATAAGGGAATACCGGCTCCAGCTTGGCTTCCCACGCTTCCTGGAGTTCCGCCATGTCCAGCGTCTCGCCGCAGGCGACGAACGCGTACGCCTCGGTGGTCTCGCCCAGTACGTCAACGCCCACGGCGTCGGATGCCGCAGGCAGCTCGGCGCGCGCGGCCAGCTCTACCAAGAAGCTCCCATACGCGGGTGCGAACAGCTCGTCGGCGCTTACGCCGTCGTCCAGCTTCACGCCGATGCCGTTGCCCAGACACATCTTGAACAGCGCCTCGGCCGTGCCGCCATAGCCCGGCGTGGACACCGCAAGCGCGGTCCCGTCGCCGATCAGGTGCTCCACCAGGGCGATGGCCTCCAGCAGCCCTGCGGCCTCGGGCACCACGCCGTCGTACGCGGCGGGCGCAATGCGCACGATGCGGCTGCCTGCCTGCTTGAACTCGGGCGAGGTCACGCGGTCGACCGAACCCACGGCCGTGGCGAATGACACCAACGTCGGCGGCACGTCCAACTGCTCGAAGCTGCCGGACATGGAGTCCTTGCCGCCGATGGCTCCCACGCCCAGGTCGACCTGTGCCATCAAAGCGCCGAGCACGGCCGCGGCCGGCTTGCCCCAACGTTCGGGCTCGTCGCGCAGCTTCTCGAAATACTCCTGGAACGTAAGGTACATGTCCTCGCGTGCAAAGCCTGCAGTCACCAGCTTCGCCACGCTTTCCACCACGGCGACGTACGACCCCACGAACGGGTCCGCCTCGGTGAGGTAGGGGTTGAAGCCCCAGGCCATGCCGCTGCACGTGGTGGTCTCGCCGAACACGGGCAGCTTCGCCACCATGGCAAGCGCAGGCGTCAGCTGCCGCGCGCCACCGAAAGGCATGAGCGCCGTGGCCGCGCCGATGGTGGAGTCGAAGCGCTCGGACAGGCCCTTGTTCGAGCACACGTTCAGATCGGTGACCAGCGCCTCCATGCGCTCGGCCAAGGTGTCGCCAGCCCACGTGCGCTCGTAAGAACCGCCCGGCAGCACGCGCACGGCCTGATGCTTCGGCGCTCCGTTGCTGGCCAGAAACGCGCGGCTCACGTCGACGATGGTGGCGCCGTTCCACACCATGCGCACGCGCGCCTCTTCGGTGACCTCGGCGATGGGCGTGGCCTCCAGGTTCTCCTCGTGCGCGTAACGCAGGAACGCGTCCACGTCCTCGGGCGCCAGCGCCACGGCCATGCGCTCCTGGCTTTCCGCGATGGCCAGCTCGGTGCCGTCCAGGCCCTCGTACTTCTTCGGAACCTTGTTCAGGTCGATGAACAGGCCGTCCGCCAGCTCGCCCACGGCCACCGACACGCCGCCGGCGCCGAAGTCGTTGCAGCGCTTGATGAGCCGGCATGCGTCGCCGCGGCGGAACAGACGCTGGATCTTGCGCTCGACCGGCGCGTTGCCCTTCTGCACCTCGGCCCCGCACGTCTCGAGCGACTCCAGCCCGTGCGCCTTCGAGGAACCCGTCGCGCCTCCGATGCCGTCGCGGCCGGTGCGCCCGCCCAGAAGCACGATCACGTCGCCCGGCGCAGGCGTCTCGCGACGCACGTGGTCGGCCGGCGTGGCGCCGACCACGGCGCCGATCTCCATGCGCTTGGCCGCATAGCCGGGGTGGTACAGCTCGTTCACCTGGCCCGTCGCCAAGCCTATCTGGTTGCCATAGGACGAATAGCCTGCGGCCGCCGTGGTCACCAGCTTGCGTTGCGGCAACTTGCCGGGCAGCGTCTCGGACACGGGCGCCAGCGGGTCGGCCGCGCCGGTGAGGCGCATGGCCTGATACACGTAGCTGCGCCCGCTCAAGGGGTCGCGGATGGCGCCGCCCACGCAGGTGGCCGCACCGCCGAAGGGCTCTATCTCGGTGGGATGGTTGTGCGTCTCGTTCTTGAACAGGTACAGCCAGTCCTGATCTTCCCCGTCCACGTCCACCTTCACCTTCACGGTGCAGGCGTTGATCTCCTCGGACTCGTCCAGACCGGTCAGGATGCCCTGCGCCTTCAGCCAGCGCGCCCCAATGGTGCCCATGTCCATGAGGCACACGGGCTTCTCGTCGCGGCCCAGATCGTGGCGCATCGCCAGATAGCGCTCGAAGGCCTCGCGCACGGCCTCGTTCTCTATCTGCACGTCGTCCAACACGGTGCCGAACGTGGTGTGGCGGCAGTGGTCGGACCAGTACGTGTCGATCATCTTGATCTCGGTTATGGTGGGGCAACGCCCCTCCTCGGCGAAATACTGCTGGCAGAACGCAAGGTCGGCCAGGTCCATGGCCAGGCCTCGGTCGGACACGAACGCCGCAAGGCCCGCTTCGTCCAGCTCCAGAAAGCCGTCGACGGTCTCTACCATCGCAGGCTCCGCATAGTCCGTCCTGAGCGAGGCACGCGCCTCGAGGGACGCCTCGCGCGCCTCGATGGGATTGATGACGTAGTGCTTGATGGCTGCGACGTCTTCGTCCGAGAGGTCGCCTTCCAGCAGGTACACCGTCGCGCTGCGCACCTCGGGCCGCTCGCCTTGGCTGATCAGCTGGATGCACTCGCTGGCAGAGTCGGCGCGCTGGTCGAACTGCCCGGGCAGATACTCCACCGCGAACACCGCGGCTCCGCGCGCGTCCGGCATCTCGAACGTCGCCACGTCGGACTGGGGCTCGCTGAACACCGTGGGCACGCATTGCTCGAACAGCTCGTCCGAAATGCCCTCCGCGTCGTAGCGGTTCACCAGCCGCAGGCCGCGAAGCCGCTCGATCCCCAGGATGTCGCGCAGCTCGTGCGCGAGCGCCTGCGCCTCGCCGTCGAAGCCGGGCTTCTTCTCCACATAGACACGGGAAACCATGAGCTCAACCTTCCTCGTCGCACAAAAGGCGGCCAACCCGCTACCGCCTGCAAGCCAACCGCCACAACCTGCGACTCCTTGCCAAAACGCCACGGCGGAAGCCCCCCGCACGCCTCCGCCCCGCACACCGCTTTCCGCAGCGCCCTACTTCTTGCCTTGCACGCCCGATGCCTTGGCGGCCGCGTCGGCCGCCGCCTTCGCGTTCGCCTTCCCGCGTTCGAATGCGGTGTTGCTCTCGCCCGCCGGCGCCGCTTCGGGCGCGGCGTCTGTCGCCGCATCGTCCTTGGGCTTTCCGCCCGGCAGGCGGAAACCGCTGCCGAACAGCCCCCGCTTCTTCGGCTGCTCCTCGGCGGGAGCCTCTTCCTTCTGGGCCGCCGCCTGCCGCTGCGCCGCCTTCTGCTGCTTCTCCGCCGCACGCATCTCCTTGGACTTCTTGGCCATCATCTCGTCCTGATAGGCGCGGCGTACCTTGCGTATCTTGGAGAAGTCGATGTAGAACGCCGCGATGATGAGCACGTAGGACAGGCCTAGCGCCACGTAGCTGATCCATTCGGGCTGCCAAGAGCGCGCCACCCATGAAAGGGCCACGCACACGATGGCGCCGATCAGGCAGCCCCACCACATCTTGCGCAGCCGTTTGTATTCGGCGGTGGGCGGGTTGTAGTATTTGCGGTCGAGTTCGGACTGCTTCGCGCGCTGCGCCTTCTGCTCGGCCTTCTTCTGTTGCTTGGTCTTGACCGTCGGCTGCACGCGCACCGAGGCCGCGGCCTTGGTCTTCGGCTTCATGGCCGCGGCACTTTTGCGTGTCTTGCCTTGGTGCTCGTCGGTGGTGTACCGGTCGTTCATCGGGTTTCGTTGGGACATGGAATCGGTTCCTTCTGTTTCGTGACAACTTTTATACAAACGCACTGGGCGAACGCGTGAAGCCGAAAGATCCCTCGACTCCGCGCTTTGCGCCCCGCTCGGGATGACAGCTCGCATCCCGACAACTTGCAGGTCATGCACGATCAGCGAGGGTTTTCGTGGTGGCCCAGGTTGCCGTGAAAGCTTGAGGAAGCGCAACTTCGGTACGCGACGAAAGCTTGGAGCGGCAAGATGGGCTGCCACGGAAAGCCGCAGCGTCGGCCCGTTCCGCCGATCGTTAGATCAGCGGAACCGAGAGCCGGTGATCGTCTCGTATGCCTGGATGTACTTCTCGCTCGTCTTCTCGACGACCTCCTGCGGCAGGCGCGGCGGATTGCCCTGGCGATCCCAGTTGGCGTCCAGCCAATCGCGCACGAACTGCTTGTCGAAGCTGGGTTGGTCCTTGCCTTCTGCGTACTGGTCGCCCGGCCAGAACCGCGACGAGTCGGGCGTGAGCACCTCGTCGGCCAGGATGATCTTGCCGTCCACCCGTCCGAATTCGAACTTGGTGTCGGCGATGATGATGCCTTGCGCCGCCGCATGATCGCGCGCCTTCGAGTACACGGCGATGGCCAGGTCGCGCAGGCGCGAGGCGTCCTCTTCGCCTACGAGCTCCGCCGAACGTTCGAAGCTGATGTTCTCGTCGTGGCCGCCGATCTCGGCCTTAGTCGAGGGCGTGTAGATAGGCTCAGGGAGCTTGGACGAATTCGCCAGGCCGGAAGGCAGCTCGATGCCGCACACCGTGCCCTGCTTCTGGTATTCCTTGAGACCGCTGCCGGCCAGATACCCGCGGACGATGCATTCGAGCGGGAACATGTCGGCCTTCTTGACCAGCATGAAACGCCCGCGCAGGTAGTCGGCGTAGGGCTTGAACTGCCCGGGAAGGTCGGCCACGTCGGCCGAGATCAAGTGGTTTTCCACCACGCCGTCCAGAAGCTCGAACCAGAAACACGAAAGCTGCGTGAGCACCTGCCCCTTGCAGGGTATCTCGTCTTCCAGGATGTAGTCGAAGGCCGAAATGCGGTCGGTGGCCACCAGCAGAAGGCGGTCCCCCAGGTCGTACAGGTCGCGCACTTTTCCTTGCGCATCGGGCTTGATGTCGATTCCGGTCATGTCTCTCTAGGTCCTTTCCCTGGTTCCCCAACACGTCGAACGCCGCGCCTGCCTGCGACCGGCGCCTCGCGCGCTTCTCCTTTGGCGTCACTTCTTGCGGTCGCGCGACATGATCTTGCCGCTGCGCCCGCTCGATTGCTTCTGTTGCTTCTGCTGCTTCTGCGAACGGTCCTTGCTGCGCGCCTTCGCCTCGTCGTACAGCGGGATGTGGATGGTGAAGCACGCTCCCTGGTCCTTCCTGCCTTCCACCTGCACCCAACCGCCGTGGCGGTCGACGATCTCCTTCACCACGGCCAGCCCGATGCCCAGGCCGCCGCTTTCGCGGTCGCGCCCGGCGTCGGCGCGCCAGAACCGCGAGAACACCATCTTGGCTTCCTCGGGCGAAAGCCCGATGCCGGTGTCCTGCACGGCGATGGAGGCCATGAGGTCGCCTTTCTTCACGCGCACCGTGATATGGCCGCCTTCGGGAGTATAGCGCACCGCGTTCGAGATGAGGTTCGCGGTGGCCTGCCGGATCATGTCGGCGTCGCCGAGCACCCGCACGCTCTTTTCCGCAATGTACTCCAGCGTCAGGCCCGAATCGGCCACGAAGGCCTCGTGCGTGGCCACGATGCCCGTGATGAGCTCGCCTACGTCGACGACTTCTTCCTTCATGGGGTTCGCGCGGTTTTCCAGCCGCGAAAGCTTGAGCAGGGCGTCCACCAGGCGGCTCAGGCGCTGCACTTCGGAGTTCACCGTCTCCAGACGCTCCTCGTCGGCTTCGAACACGCCGTCCACCATGGCCTCCACCGTCGACTGGATGGCCATGAGCGGCGTCCGCAGCTCGTGCGCCACGTCGGTGGTCAGGCGCCGTTCCAGCTCGCGGTCCTTCTCTACCGATTCCGCCATCTCGTCGAACGTCTCGCCCAAACGCGCGATCTCGTCTTCGCCCTGCAGCCCCGTGCGTGCGGACAGGTCGCCTTCTTTTATGGCGCGCGCCGTCTTGGTCATGCGGTTGATGGGTGCCACCAGGTTGCGTGCGAACAGGAAGCCGATGCAGGAGGCCAGGACGATGGCCGCCACGGTGGCGAACATCATGGCCTGATACGAATTGTTGCGGAACTCCTGGTCAGGCTGGCGCATGAGCGTGTCGGATCCCAGCACCCAGATGCGCACCGACCCGATGACCTGGTTGCCCAGCTGTATGCTGTCGCTGGCGAATGCGGTGTTGAGCGGAGCCAGCGACTTGCCCGTGGAGCCGCCTTCCGCATCGTCGATGGCCCATGACGAGTCGAACAGCACCTGCGCGTTGCTTTCGTTGTTGACCACCTGGATGCCGATGCCTGGCGTGGCGGCGAGCGCGGAATTCGCCGGGCCCTGCGAAGCCGAGCGCAGGATGTCGTTGACCTGCGCCTGCGTCAGCTCGACCGTGGGCTGTTCCGCTCCTTCCTCGCCTTCCGCGGGGGGAGGCAGCAGCGCCTGGGCCTCGGTCTCGCAGTTTGCCGAAATCCTGTCGGCCGTGCGCTTCGCCAGCGTCTCCATGTTCTCCGTCGTGTACGTCTGGAAATGCTGCTCCCACACGAAAGACACCACGCCGATGGCCACGAGCGCCGTCATGGCCGCGATGGCGGCGAACGCCAGCGTGACACGCGAGGTATAGGACAGGTTGTTCCAGCCCAACCGGAGCCGGCGCTTTTCCCGCGTGGGACCGCTGGTCGCTTCAGAACTCACGGAAGAACCCTCTTCGTTCGTGAAATCGGATGCGTTCGAGTATTCGACGCGTGTGCGCACGGCGCGCGACTACTGCGCGGCCTTGGTCGGATCCTCGAAACGGTATCCGACACCGTGCACCGTATGCAGCCACTTGGGGCTACGAGGATTGTCGCCGATCTTCGCGCGCAGGTTCTTCACGTGGCTGTCGATGGTGCGCTCGTAACCCTCGAAGTCGTAGCCGAGCACCTTCTCCACCAGCTCCATGCGCGAGTACACGCGGCCCGGATAGCGCGACAGCGTGGTGAGCAGC
>CAJFVW010000156.1 GCA_904420575.1 uncultured Gordonibacter sp. | reverse complement strand
TCGAGCACCTTGCCCAGCTGTTCCTGCAGCATGCTGAACGACGCGGCGTCGGGCGGCACCACGGCGGCGTCGTCCTCGATGAAGTCTCCCAGCTGGGAGTCCTCTTCCTCGCCAATGGGCGTCTCCAGGCTCACGGGCTCCTGCGAGATCTTCTGGATCTCGCGCACGCGCTCGGCGGGCAGGCCCATTTCCTTGCCGATCTCTTCCGGGGTGGGCTCGCGGCCCAGTTCCTGCAGAAGCTGGCGCTGGATGCGCACGAGCTTGTTGATGGTCTCCACCATGTGCACGGGGATGCGGATGGTGCGCGCCTGGTCCGCGATGGCGCGCGTGATGGCCTGGCGGATCCACCATGTGGCGTACGTGGAGAACTTGAAGCCCTTCGTGTAGTCGAACTTCTCCACCGCGCGGATGAGGCCAAGGTTGCCTTCCTGGATAAGGTCCAAGAACAGCATGCCGCGTCCCACGTAGCGCTTGGCGATGGACACGACGAGGCGCAGGTTCGCCTCGATGAGCTGCTGCTTGGCGTCCAGGCCTACCTGCTCGATGCGGCCGAGGCGGCGCTTCTCACGGCGTTCGAGCTCGATGCCCTCGTCCTCGGCGCGCTCCAGCTCCTCGGTGGCGGCGACGCCGGCTTCTATCTTCATGGCCAGGTCAATCTCTTCGGCGGCCGTGAGCAGCGGCACCTTGCCGATCTCCTTCAGGTACATGCGCACCGGATCGCCCGTGAGCATGGTCACGCCCGCGTCGGCGGTGCGCTTGCGGGCCTTCGCCTTGGAGGCGCGCCCGCCCACCCGCGGCAGCTGCACCTCCACGGTGGCTTTCAGCTCGTCTTCGGGGATGCCTTCCAGCAGGTCTTCGTCCTCGTCGAGCCCCACGTCCAGCTTGTCGTCGTCGAGGGCGTCGGCCGGACCTTCCATTGCGACGGGGGGCTCCACGTCCAGGGAATCGTCGTCGTCCAGTATCTCTTCGTTGTCGATGGCGTCTTCCGCCAGATCGTTTTCAGGGGTTTGTGGTTGCTTTACAGGGGCTTGGGCCACGTGAGCTTCCTTTCCAACAGGACGGCACGCCTGCCGCCATGTCACGGCAGGGGCACAAAGATACAGCCAAACAATATACCACAAACCCCTCGGGCAGATGAAGCGTCCTCCATGAAATCGCCGGAGAACCGCGCTCTAGCGTCCGGTCACAGCAGGTCGTCGGGATCCACGTCCACGGCCACGTTCGCGGCTGGGTCGGCCTTGCGCGCGCGGAACAGCGGCGCAAGCACGCCGGACAGGTCGCCCTCCAGGGGGCACTTCACCACGATATGCCAGCGATACGCGCCGCGCAGCTTCGCCAGCACGCACGGGCTGGCGGGAAGCACGTCCCACGCCTCTCCGCCGAAGTCGCGCACGCGGGCGGAAAGCGCCTCGTGCAGCTCGGCCGCCGCGCGGCGCACGGCGTCCTCGTCCTTGCCCCACACGAGCACGTTGGCCATGCGCACGTAGGGCGGATACCCGAGCATCTTGCGCTTGGGCAGCTCGTCGCGCAGGAAGAGCGCGCGGTCGTAGGAAGCCGCCGCGCGGATGGCCACGGCGTCGGCCTCGTAGGTCTGCACGAGCACGCGGCCGGGCAGATCGGCGCGGCCCGCCCGACCGGCCACCTGCTCGACAAGCGAGAACGTGCGCTCCCCCGCACGGTAGTCGGGCAGGTGCAGCTGCGTGTCGGCGTTGATGACCCCCACCAGCGTCACGTCGTCGAAGTCGAGTCCTTTGGCGATCATCTGCGTGCCCAGCAGCACGGCGGCGTCGGCTGCCGCGAACTGCTCCAGCAGGCGCTGGTGCGCGCCCTTGCCCGTGGTGGTGTCGGCGTCCATGCGCACGATGGGCACGTCCGTGCCCACGCCCGGCAGGCCGTCCAGAAGCGCGCGCAGCTCGGCCTCCACACGCTGGGTGCCTGCGCCGAACTTCTTCAGGTACGGGCTGCCGCATTCCGGGCACACGGGAGGCGCGGGGATGCGGTAGCCGCAGTGGTGGCACGCCAGAAGGGCGCCCCGCTCGTGGTAGGTGAGCGAGGTGGAGCACGACGGGCACTCCGGCACGAACCCGCAGTCCCGGCACAGCAAGAACTTCGCGAACCCGCGCTGGTTGAGCAGCAGCACCGCCTTGCGGCCGGCCGCCAGCTCCTCGCCGAGCGCACGCACGAGGCGCCCCGAGAACATGGAGCGCGACCCGGCATGGAACTCCTGCGCCATGTCCACGACCTCCACCTTGGGCAAGGGCTTGCCGTTCGCGCGCTCGGACAGCGCCACGTGATGCCACCACGGATCCTTCGCGCACGCGTACAGCGCCTCTATGGAGGGCGTGGCGCTGCCCAGGACGAGCGCCCCTCCGCTGCGGCGGACCATCCAGGCCGCCACGTCGCGCGCCACGTAGCGCGGCGCGCTGTCCTGCTTGTAGGAGCCCTCGTGTTCCTCGTCGATGACGACGAGCCCCACGTCGCGCAGGGGCGTGAACAGCGCGCTGCGGGCGCCTACGACCACGCGCGCCTGGCCGCTGCGGATGAAGTCCCACTGGTCGTAGCGCTCGCCCTGCCCCATGCGCGAATGCATGACGGCCACCAGGTCGCCGAAGCGGCCGCGGAAGCGCGCCACGGTCTGGGGCGTGAGCGATATCTCGGGCACGAGCACGCAGGCCGTGCGCCCGGCCGCCAGAGTCGCCTCGATGGCCTGCAGGTACACCTCGGTCTTGCCCGAGCCCGTGACGCCGTCCACCACCACCACGTCCCCGCGCGCGGCCGCTCTCGCCTCGTTTATGACGCGCAGCGCCTCGGCCTGCCCGGGTGTGAGGGCGGGCTTGGGGCTGGGCGTGAAGGCTGCCTGCCGGCCGGCAGGCAGGCAGGCAGCCGGAACGCGAAAGCCGCGCATCCTGCGGCGACGCTTCACACGCACGACGCCCTGACGCTCCAGCGCCTTGAGCGGCGAGGACACGGCGCCGAACTCGGCGGTCAGCTCTGCCACGCGCAGCTCGCCCGAGCGCAAGGCCGCCACGATGGATGCCTGCTTGACGGCGTTCTTGCGCGGCTCGAAGGAACCGAACGCCGGGCCGGGCACCACCCAGCGGTCGTCCACCTCGCCCACGGCCGGTTCCTCCAGCCGCCAATAGCCCTCGCGCGCGCGCACCATGCGCGGAACGCCGCCGGGCGGCGTGAACAGGCGCACGCACGACGAGAGCGGCGCCAGGTAGCGTTCGGAGAGCCACTGCGCGCACGCGGCGCCTTCCTCGTCGAAGTACGGCTTGGACAGCGCGCGCACGATGGGCTTGAGCCTGCCCAGGTCGATGCCGGCATGCGAACGGCGGGGGCGCGGGCCGGCGTCCTCGTATTGGGCGCCGAAACCGTAATGCGCTTCATGCGGCGCTTCCTCGGAGTCCGCGCCTGGCCCTTCCGACGCCGCGGCGCCCGCCTCTTCGAGCGCCACCACGAAACCCACCGCCTGCCGGTGCCCGAACGGCACCAGCACGGCGCAGCCCACCAAGACGGGCAGCTCGGCCGCCTCCGCCTGCGCGTCTTCGGGCACGAGGTAGGTGTACGGCGTGTCGAGCGCCTGCGTGGGGATGTCCAGTATGACCGATGCGAGTCTCATGATGCAGCAGTATACCGCTTCCCCGCCCGTGCCAAGCCGGGCTCCGCGCGCATGGCGCCCTGCTCCTTCGAACCTCTATCAAGGCCCGGCTCATTTCGTGGTCTCACGTACACGGTCTTCGTCTGTGGCCGTCGCACCGAGATGATGCGAATCGACCCTTTCCTCTCGGTGACGACCGCAGTCCAGTGCCTGTCGTCCAACATCGGGCCTTTCTTTCCCATGATCCTGAAACGGAATACGACGGGGCGGGCCCTGCGAGACCGACGGTCGGCCCCCTTCCCCTCTGGCACTTACGCGGCGGGACGCTTCGGCACGCAACAAGGGCGGCGTGGACAAAATCGCGTCCATTCCGTGGATTCCGCGTCTCTTGGGGCTTCTCCACCGAAAGCTTTGAGGGAAACCCCTGATCAGCAAAGCAAATAATTCATTATTTATCTAAAAGGACAAAGAATCGAGGCAATTTCGTCCAGCTTGCCTCGAAGGCGCGAAGGTCGGAAGGCCGCCTACCACAAGCGCGTGCTTTTCGCCCAGCACGCCAGAGGGACGCGGAAAGCGGGAGGCATGCACCATGGGTCTGCGTGCTGCTGGTGCGGCTCTTTGCGAACCGGCTGCACCGATGACGTTTCCTTCGCCCCATGGGCGCGCCGTTGGCCCCATGGGCGCGCCGTTGGCCCGGCCGCCCGCCTTTGCGGCGCGGCCGGGCCCTCGCACGGGCTAGCGGCCTATGCCAACCCGCAGGCGCGGCGCAGCTCGTCGGCCTTGTCGGTGCGCTCCCAGGTGAATTCGGGGAGCTCGCGGCCGAAATGGCCGTAGGCGGCCGTCTTGCGGTAGATGGGACGGCGCAGGTCCAGCCCGTCGATGATGGCGGCGGGACGCAGGTCGAACACCTCGCCCACCGCGCGCTCGATGACGGCCTCGTCCACCTTGTTCGTGCCGAACGTCTCCACCATCACGCTCACCGGGCGCGCCATGCCGATGGCGTAGGCCGCCTGGATCTCGCAGCGGTCGGCAAGCCCGGCGGCCACCACGTTCTTCGCCACCCAGCGTGCGGCGTAGGCGGCCGAGCGGTCCACCTTCGTGCAGTCCTTGCCGGAAAACGCGCCGCCGCCATGGCGGCCCATGCCGCCGTAGGTGTCCACG
>CAJFVW010000155.1 GCA_904420575.1 uncultured Gordonibacter sp. | reverse complement strand
CCAGGAATTCGCCGACCGCGTGGTGTACGACCTGGGTCATTCGAAGCTGGTGAAGGGCGACGCGCAGGTGGCTGCCGCTGCAGCCGCCGTGGCGGGGGCGGCAGGCGCCGCGGGCGCTGCTGTGGCGGGCGAAGGGGAGGCCGTGACGGTTTCGGACGCCGTGGCCGCTGCCATGGGCGAGGCCGTCCCGATGGCGGCCGCGTGCGGCAACGCTCCCGAAAGCAGCATGCTTCCGGCTGGCCGCTATCTGGTGGCGACGCGCACCTGCCCGAACTGCAAGCATGCCGCCGCCCAGATGGACCAGGCCGGCATCGCCTACGAGGAGCTGCTTGCCGAAGAGAACGTGGAGCTGGCACAACGCTTCCGCATCATGCAGGCCCCGACGCTCCTGGAGGTGTCGGCCGACGGCACGGTGGACATCACGGCGGGCGCGGCGGCCGTGTTCCAGAAGATCAACGCCCTGCGAGCCCAGGTGGTGGCGTAAGAGCCCTGTCATCCCGGCAGCCAGCCCTGCCGGTCGACCAACGGGCGTACCGCGAGCATACATCGAGCGTCAGCCACACAAGCAGCAAGCGCCCATCTGCGGGGCCGGATCGAAAGACCGGCCCCGCATCGCGTTTGGGGGCTGATGGTGATCTGCCTCCAAGGTTGGCAACTGTATGACAAACGGTATATAATGTCATACAGAAAAGGAGGCAACCATGGCGCAATCGGTTCTCAGCGTCCGCATGGACGAGAAGACCAAACGCGAGTTCGCCGGATTCTGCGAAGAAGCCGGCATGAGCGTTTCGACCGCAATCAACCTGTTCGCGCGGCAAACGGTTCGGTACCGCAAAATGCCGTTTGTCATCTCTTTGTGCGAGGATGAAGAGCGAGCGAAATGTGTGGTCGGCCAAGACGTGATTCGAAGTGCGGTCGACGCGGCTGCGCGCTCCTTCCCCGCAATAAAGCAGGTCGTTCTGTTCGGCTCGTATGCGCGCGGCGAAGCTAGAACAGACAGCGACATCGATCTCCGCATCCTTTGCGACGAGGACCGAAGGTTCAGCATCATGAACCTGGCCGCGTTCGGCAATCGCATCCAACAGGCCACGGGGAAGTCGGTGGACATCGTTTCCAAGCGCGTCATCGACAATGACGAGCTACGCGAGGCGATTAAGAGAGACGGGGTGGTTGTCTATGAACGCTAAGAATTCCGATCTCAAGCGCGTTCAAGAACTGTACGCGGTCATCCAGGAAACGAAACGGCGCATCAAGGAATTCGAGATCACGAAACAGGAGTTTCTGGAAGACGATTCCGTTCGGAATCGCATGATTGCCGACGGGCTTCTCATGTGCGTGTTCCGCGCGACGGAAGAAGCCGGCAACATGTCGGAAGAAGTGAAGGCGGCTTATCCGGGCATCGAGTGGAGTGGTATCCATACGATGAGGAACATCCTTGCGCACGATTATGGAAGCGCCGACCGCGTCATTATCTGGGCAAGCATCGAATACGATTTTCCCGAACTAGAGCAGTTCTGCATTGCCTATTGCGAAGAGCGTGGTTGCTCAATCAACTGAGATCGTGACGAACCCTGCCTCAGATCCCTGCGTGGGCGCAGAGAGGGCAGCCGCATCCATCGCTTTCGGGGCTTGCCTCGGACAAGGGGAAGCGCTAAGATACATACTGCTGGTATGTAATTGAGTGCGCAAGGGTCGCGCGGCGCTGGTGCGCTTTTGCCGCACGACCCGGCGCACACGCGCGGCGCGCCGCAGGGGGCGCGGCATCGTGCGACCTGCGGCGGGCAGGCGATCCCGCAACAATGACGGCGAAGGAAGGTGGTGAACATGGCGCGCAACAAGCATCCCGAAGAGACGATGAACCGCATTCTCGACGTGGCGCTTGCGCTCTTCTTCGAAAAGGGCTACGACAACACGAGCATCCAGGACATCATCGATGGTCTGGGCGGTCTGACGAAGGGCGCCGTGTACCACCACTTCAAGTCGAAGGAAGACATCCTTTCGGCGGCGCTCGCCCGCGAGAACGCGGGGTTGTACGAAGAGCTCCGCCGCATCCGCGACGACGGCCATATGAACGGGGCCGAAAAACTGCAGGCACTGTTCGAGGCGTCGGTGATGGGCCCGCAGATGGACATGTGGGCGAACGTGGCGCCCGACATGGATCCGGTGAAGAACGCGCGGCTGCTGGGCCTGCAGTACCAGGCGGTGTTCGAGGAGACGGTGCCGTACTTCGTGCAGCCCATCGTGGAGCAGGGCGTGCGCGACGGCAGCATCTGCACCGACCATCCGCAGGAGTTCAGCGAGGTCATCGTGCTGCTGGCGAACCTGTGGGCCGGCCCGATGTTTCGCCCGGGCACCGCCGAGCAGCTGCGCTGCCGGGTGGATTACTACATCGACGTCGTGAAGGCGCTCGGCCTGTCGCTTGAAGAGAACGGCCTGGGCGTCGTCTTGGAAAACTACCGACGCCGCTTCCACGAACGCATGAGGGAGGTGAAGCGCGTTGACGCCGCGACGGGGTAGGCACCGCTGTCTGCGGCCGACCTTGCCTGCCGTGCGGGTCTGGCAGGGCCCGGCGGTTGGTGTCCGGTCAAGCGGGCGCGCCGGTTCGTGCAGATGCTGACGTCGGGCAATCAAGCGCTCTGACTCTGGCGTGGCCGGGGCAGGCGGTCGGACAACCAGGCGCCCCAACCTGAACGCGGTTTTGGCATATGGTTTATGCGGGCTCGGAAAAGAGCCCTTCTTGTTACTAGTTATACATACCAACCGAAGGTATGTAAATAGAAAGGAAGACGTATGAAATCCCTGTTCAATCGATCGTTTGTCTCAGTGGTCTTCGCACAGATCGCATCGCTGTTCGGCGACGCGGTGCTGCGTTTCGCGCTGCCGCTCTACGTGCTGAACCTCACGGGGTCGGCGGCGCTCATGGGAGCGGTGGCCGCCGCCGCATGGCTGCCTTACATCGTGCTTACGCCTATCGGCGGGGTGGCGGCCGACCGCGTGAACAAGAGGCGCATCATGGCCGTGCTCGACGTGCTGTTGGCCCTGACATGCGCCGCGTACCTGGCGCTCGAAGGCACGGTCGACCTTATCGGGCTCTCCATCTGCGCACTCATCATCCTGTATGCAGCGCAGAGCGTGTACCAGCCCACCGTGCAGGCGGCCGTGCCGTTCATCGTGCCGCGTGGGGACATCGTGCGTGCCACGGCCATCGTGAGCCAGATCAGCGCGCTTTCAGGTCTTGTGGGCCCGGTCATCGGCGGCCTGGTGTTCGGCCTGTTCGGCATCGAACCGGTGGTCATGGTCTCCGGCATTGCTTTCGCGGTGTCGGCCGCGCTCATGGTGGTCGTCGTGCGCATTCCGCGCGACGTCATCGAGCGCAGCGACGTGGGCGTCGTACGCACAGTGGCACGCGACATCGCCGAAAGCTTTGCATTCCTGCGCCATGAACGCCCCGTCATCCTCAAGGTGATCTTCCTGGTGGCGGGCATCAACCTCACGCTGACGGCGTTCATCATCATCGGCGCTCCCGTCACCGTCACGCAGATACTCGGGCTGCCGAACCAGTACATGGGCTTCGCCGAGGGCGCCATGGCGCTCGGCGGTCTTGTGGGCGGCATCACGGTGGGCGTGCTGGCGAAGCGCATGAGGCTCGAGCGCGCAGCCTTGTTCTTGCTGGTGGCAGCCGTGGCGCTGGTGCCCATGGCCGTGGTGCTGGGCGTGCCGATGGATCCTCTGCTGGCGTATGGCCTGTTCGTAGGCTGCCTTTTCGTGTCCATGGCTTGCGCCACCATGTTCAGCATTCAGGCCATTTCATTCGTGCAGCTGGAAACGCCCGCGCACCTGATCGGGAAGGTGATCGCGCTCACGATGGCGCTTGCGAACTGCGCGCAGCCGGTGGGCCAGCTTCTGTACGGCACCCTGTTCGACGCCTTGCGCGGCGACCTGGTGCCCGTGGCGTTGGGCACGGCGGCCGCGGCGTTCGCTTTGGGACTGGCGACGTGGCGCGTGCTTGGCCACGGCTTGCGCGGACTGCGCAAGGAAGAGGCGGCTGCACCTGCGTCAGAGGGCGACGGCGCCCTGCCACAGGCAGACTCCCATCAGCGGTGATTCTGCGCAGCCCGAGCGGCACGGCGCCGTACCCCTTTCACGCGTCGCCGCACTCCTTCAAGCCCTCCGCGCGGCGCCGCATCCCTTCGAATCCCGCCACACCGTCGCCCCCCTTCGAACCCCCCGCATGGCCCTGCGATCCTTTCGTCATCAGGGGAATTGACGCTTTGTCAAAAGTGTAGATTGACGCGGCGTCACCACGGGGACTACACTCGCGCCAACACCGACGAACCGCCTTTCGAACAGGCGACACGTCTAAGGATGGAAAGGCGCGGGCAGATGCCCGTGCGGGGATGTTCGGGGAAAGAAGGGCTTATGGGCTCGGCCAAGTCTTCGACCGTCTTCGCCGACAGGGCGAACGACGCCGCGACAGGCGCGTCGACGCGCCGTGACGACATCGTGGAGGCTGCGCGCGAGCTGTACGAGGAGCGCGGCCTTTCGCGCACCACCGTCAAGGACATCACCCAGCGCGTCGGCGTGACGCGGTCGCTGTTCTATCACTACTTCTCCGACAAGGACGCTGTGACCGAGGCCGTCCTCGACGACATCGTGGAGGATTTTCTGGAGGCGCTGCGCTACTGGAACGCCGGGCGCGAACGGGGCAACGTCGACAAGGCGCTCACGGACTGCCTGCGCATCTTCCGCAACGGCATCTTCGAGAGCGGGTCGTTCCGGCGAAGTCTGGCGAACACCGAGAATTCGGCACTCTACCTGCATTTCGTGCAGACCGTGGCCGACCGGGTGGCGCGCTACATCGTCGATTCGACCGTGCGCGACTTCGAGCGGTTCCACAACGTGGAGATCGAACACGTATACGAGACGTTCTACATGATGATCGTCGGCATGACGGGACTCATCAGGGCGAATCCCCAAATTAGCGACGACGTGGTCAAGCGCATCGTTGCCCAGACCCTGCATATCGAAGGGTATCTGGACGGCGGCGCGCAAGGCGCCGGCTTCGCGGGAACCGGTGCCGGCACGGCACACGCCGGCACCAGCACCAGAACAAGCACCAGCACCAGAACAAGCACCAGCACCAGAGCAAGCGGCAGCAACGGCACGAGACGTGCCGACGAAAGGGGGACGCGCCCGAGGGCGCATTCCTAGGGGATCGGAAAACAGCGAGCGAAAAAACGCCCCGCAGGGGGCGCGGCGAAGCCTTGTCTTTTGCCGGCTCGCACGTGCGAAGGAGAGGAGAGCACATGGACGAAAAGTCGAAAGGGCAGGCGCAGGCGGCCCAGGAAGGCTTTGCGGCGCGCGCGAAGGCGCCTGCCTCGCACGCGGCGACGCCCAAAGCAGTGTCCGAGCCGCATCCGCCGGCTGCCACGGCGGGCGCGAAGGCGCCCGGCGGACGGGACGCACAGCCGGAAGCGCAGGCGCAGCGTCCGCGCCGGAAGCGGAAATGGCCCATCGTCGTGGGCGTGGTGGCCGTCGTGATAGTGGTGGCCGGCGTGGGCTTCTGGACGTGGCACGAGCAGCCCAGCTTCTGCAACGCCATCTGCCACGAGCCCATGGACAACTACGTCGAAGGCTATTTCAACGACCAGACGCTCATGGCCAACATGCACAAGAAGGCGAACGTCACGTGCCTGGAATGCCATGAGGCGAAGCTGTCCGAACAGGTGGCCGAGGGCATGAGCTGGGTGACGAGGGCCTATGCCGTGGACGAGTCCGGCGACCTGGCCACGGTGGGCGTGACGGCCGACCAGGCATTTTGCGCGAAAAGCGGCTGCCATGAATGGGAAGACGTCGTGGCCTCCACGCAGGATTGGGGCGGCCAGGCAGGCGTGAACCCGCACCTGTCGCATCAGGGCGAGGCCATCGACTGCAGCAACTGCCATGGCGTGCACGAGACGTCGTATATGTACTGCAACACCTGCCACGACTACGCGGTGCCCAGCGGATGGGAGGAACCGCGATGAGGGCGAAACAAGGAGGGAAGGCGACCATGGACGTGCGGCTTCAGAAGAAAGGCGCAATGGTGGCGTGCGGCGCGGCGGCGCTTGCGCTGGGGCTTTCCGGCTGCAGCGGCGCCGGGTTCGACGGCTCGGGCTCGAAAGAGGCCGCGAGCGCCGAGCAGCTGGCCATGCGTGCCGACGACCCGTGGGCCGTGGAAGTGACGGCCGACCCGGCGGCCAAGGCTGCAGAACCGCTGCGCGACGGCGTGTACACCGGCACGGGCAAGGGAATGGACGGCCTGATCACGGTCACGCTGCTCATCGAAGACAACCACATCACCTGCATCGAGACCGCGCAAGAAGGCGAAAGCCAGAGCGTCGGTGGCTACGAGGCCGTGCGCGACGGCGTGTATGCGGACATGATCGACGCGGCGCAGGGCTCGGACATCGACGCGGTGTCGGGCGCGACCATCACGACGGCCGGCATCCGCCAGGCCGTCGAGGGCGCCCTCGAGCAGGCGCGGGCATAGGGGAGTGATGAACGTGAAGAAGGATAGGCTCATGCAGAGCGACGATGCGAACCAGCGCGGGATCTCTCTGCTTCGCGCTGCGCGCTCCGGTCGAGATGACAGAGGGCCGGCTGCGGTTTCTGGCCGGGACGGTGACGGCGGGCTCACCCGTCGCTCGTTCCTCGCGGGAGCGGCGGCGCTCGTGGGCGGGACGGCACTGGCGGCCGCGGCTCCGGCAGCGGCGTATGCCGTGGAGCCCGGCGTCATCGGCGACTGGACGGCCGACGGCTCGAAGGACGTCGCCGTTCCCGACAGCAGCAAGGGCAACGCTTCCGGCGCCGACGGCACGTACCGCGAGCACAACGCGGCGGCGTTCCCCGCGAACGACTCCACGCCCATTCCGCCGCGCCCCGTGCCGGCGAAGTGGGACTACGAATGCGAGATCTGCGTCGTGGGCGCAGGCGGCGGCGGGCTCAATGCCGCGGCGCGCGCGGCCGAGCTGGGCGCGGACGTCATCTGCATCGAGGCCATGGGCCTGCACGGCGGCAACGCGCAGTCGGCCGGCATGTGCGCTATTTTGGGCGGATCGAAGCTGCAGGAGTCGAAGCGCTTCGCCTTCCCCGAATACCCGTTCGACGCGCGCAAGCTCACCGACTGGGCCATGGACGAATACCACTACGCGGCCGACCCGCACCTCATCTACCGCATAGCCGAGTCGGGCGGCCCGTGCATCGACTGGATGGCCGACTGCGGCGTGCAATGGCGCCTGGGCGAGGTGCCCGTGTATGTGGCGCCGAAGAACTCCACGCTGGACCATCACGTGCTCAAGATGAAGGACGCCACCGACGCCATGTTCAGCTTCGGCCAGCGCCACGGCGTGGACTACCACTTCCAGTGCCCGGCCGAGGCGCTCGTGCAGGACGACGCCGGGCGCATCGTGGGCGTCGTCGCCCGCGAGGACTTCGAGCGCGAGGTCTTCATCCACGCCACGAAGGCGGTCATCCTCACGGCCGGCGGCTTCTGCAACAACAAGGCCCTGCTCAAGGAATACATTCCCACGGCGGCCATGGGCTGCGCGTCCAGCTACCTGGTGGGAGGCGAGACGGGCGAGTGCTTCCGCATGGGGCGCGGCGTGGACGCCGACGTGTCCGGTTTCAACAGCTCGGCCTCGTTCGACGGCGGCGTGGACTGGGAAGCCGAGGGCGGCCCGTGGGCGCGCTTCCTCTACGACGGCATGACGCAGCTGTCGCGCCAGCCGTGGTTCACCGTCGACCGCTGCGGCAACCGCCTGCGCTACATGGACAGCCGCGTGAAGAAGGACGGCGCCGACGCCATCTACGCGCTGGGCGACCTGGCCACCATCCAGATGACGCCTCCGGGCCATCGCGGCTACATCATCTTCGACGGCAACTACGAAGACCACCTGGCCGGCTTCGCGCAGGAACACTGCCGCAAGCTCATCACGCCCGACCTGGAGCAGATCGACAAGGTGCCCGAACACTACCGCGACTGGCACCACGGCGTGCAGGACGCCATCGATGCCGACGTGTTGAAGAAGCGCGACACGCTGGAAGAGCTGGAACGCGATCTGGGCTTCGAGGAAGGCGTGCTGGTGGAGGCCGTGCGGAAGTGGAACGAGACGTGCGCGCGCGGCGAGGACGACTTCATGTACCCGATGCCGCCCGAGTGGCTGCACGAGATCAGCACGCCGCCGTTCTACGGCTGCCGCATCGGCGGCAACCTGTACGGCACGAAGGCCGGCCTGCTCATAAACGACGAGATGCAGGTCATCTCCACGAAAGGCACGCCGATTCCCGGCCTGTACGCCGGGTGGCACACGGCCGGCGGCGCGTGCGGCGAGAACAGCTACATCGGCGACCCCATCCTGGGATCGCTTCTGGGCGACGTGAGCCTGGCATTCTGCGGCGGGTACTTGTGCGGCACGTTCGCCGTGCAAAACGAGATGGAAGGCAAGGTGGCATGATGGAGGCGCGGATGAAGGACGTGCGGCGCTCGTTTCTGGCGCTGTTCGGCGTGGCGCTCGTCGTGGCCGTCGTCGGACGCATCGGGCTGGCCGTCATGGACCTGGCGGGCGTGCTCACCTACGACTACATCGCGGCGTCCACGGGCACGCTGCTGAACCAGGTGTGCTCGGCGCTCACCGGGCCGGCGCTGGTGGCGTTCATGGCGCTCGGCGGCATGGTGTGCGCGCTTGCCGTGGCGGCGCCCATGCTCTACGGCTACTGGTTCCAGCGTGGCGCGCGCAAGCTCGGCGGCTTCGGGCCGGCGCTCGCGGCGGGCGGGGCCGTGACCGTGGCGGGCCTGGTGTGCGCCCTGGTGTTCGCAAGCGGCATCATGTCGGCCGTGCAGCTGGCCTCCATGAAGACGAAGCTCGTCTTGGACGGCGGCATGGCGCTCATGGGCGTGGCGTTTTTGGCCGCCATCGTGACGCTCAACGCGGCCGCGTGCGCCGTCATGGCGATGTGCGCTGTGCGCGCCGAACGCGGCCGCGGCAGCCTGGCGGCGAACGTGCTGGTGGCGGCTGCCGTGTGCGGCTTGGTGGTCATGGCGTTCGCCGTGCCTACCCTCGCCACCATCAACGTGGCGCACCTGGACGGCCTAGTGTGCGCCGGGTGGTTGGTTCTCGACACGGTCGCGAACCTGGTGCTGCTGGGCGTGGCCGTGCGGCTGGCGCGGCCAGCGAGCGCGCAGGAAGCCAAATAGGCAGAGTCGGAGGAAGGCGGGCGGCGCGCCGGGCAGGCAGCGCCGCCCGAAAGCGGGGCGCGACTGCCTGTGGCAACAGGTGGCGCGGCTCGAGAAAGCGGGCAGGGCCGCAGCGGAGGATGCGGGCGCCACCCGGAAAGTTGGGAAAGTGGGGCGGCGGCGGTGGAACCACAGGCCGCCGCCCGGGAAAGCGGGCAGGGCCGCGTGCGGCGGCAGGCGGAACCGCCCGGGGGAACAGAGAGAAAGAAGGTAGGAGATGTTGTTCCAAGTCTACGGGGAAAACGCCCTGTACCAGTGGATAGGCTGGGCCGTCGTGTTCGTCGGGCTCATCCTGATCAACGAGATCGCGCGGCGCACGAAGGTGGGCGGGGTATGCTGCTTCATCGTGCTGCCCATCGTGCTGACCGTGTACTTCGTAGCCATTTCGGTGGGAGCCGGCATGGGCGCGGAGTGGGCGGTCACCAACCCCACGCACGTGCACATGAACAGCTGGTTCCACTACGCGAAGCTCTATGCGGCCACCATCGGCTGCATCGGCTTCATGGCGTTGAAGTACAAGTGGGGCAAGCTGGGCAAGGCCGAATGGTTCAAGTGCTTCCCGTTCGTCATCGTGGCCATCAACATCCTCATCGCCGTGGTGAGCGACTTCGAAAGCGCCATTCGCGCCTGGGGCACCACCTGGGTGTCCTCCGAGGGCGTCACGCTCTACGGCGGCTGGCACAACGTGTTCAACGGCCTGGCCGGCATCATCAACATCGCGTGCATGACGGGCTGGTTCGGCATATACGTGTCCAAGAAGAAGCAGGACATGCTGTGGCCTGACATGACGTGGGTGTTCATCATCGCCTACGACCTGTGGAACTTCTGCTACACCTACAACTGCCTGCCGACGCACTCCTGGTACTGCGGCCTGGCGCTGCTGCTGGCTCCCACGGTGGCGGCCATGATCTGGAACAAGGGCGGCTGGATTCAGAACCGCGCGTTCACGCTGGCCATCTGGTGCATGTTCGCGCAGGTGTTTCCCATGTTCCAGGACTACAGCGTGTTCAGCACCCAGTCGGTGAACAACCCGAACGTGAACCTGACCGTGTCGGTGATCGCGCTGGTGGCGAACGTGGCTGCCTTCGCCTACATCCTGTACCGCGCGAAGAAGCTGGGCAAGAACCCGTGGCTGAACGAGGTCTTCGTGGGCACGCGCGACTACGACCGCGCCATGGCCCGTCGCGAGGACGCCCCCGAACTGCCGGGCGACCCCACGCCGAAGTCTCCCCTGGAAGACGGCGCCCCGCAAACCGCGTAATGGGAGTCCCATGGCGGGACCGTGCTTGAAGTCCCGCAAAGCGCATTGACGGTCAGCAAGACGAATGCCGGCGGCTTAGTGGTCGCCGGCATTCGCTCATGCATGGCAGGCAATAGGACTTTTTGGCGCTCCAATGCCGTTGGACGGGGCACGCTGCGGTTCGCGCTGCGCTGTGGAACTGCTCAAAACGCTTTTTCTTGTCGATTCCCGTCACGATGGATCAACAGTTTTCTTTGTTGATCTGGGCGTATAGGTCGCTGAATGAGGCTCAGTATGTGCCGTGATCTGCAAAATATCAATTGGATTTGGCTGAATATCTGCAAAATTCAAATTCGATATCGGCCTTTTTCTGCAAAATACGGGTTTGTTCTAACGTGCCCTTCATGATCATGTTCTTCGTCGTCTACGCCGTGTTCGGGGCCGTCATACCTGCGCGAAGGGGCGGTGTCGGCAATGTCCTCGGCGACGCATCATGAAAAGCGCGTTTTGGGATTGCGCCTCTGGTCTTCGATGGCGAAGACCACGACGGGGGAGCCGGGATCCTCAGACGTGTAGTAGATTCCGTAATGACCGGCATACACTACGCGGCATTCCACCGGCGGCTTGGCGGCCTCGTATGCGGGATCGTAGACCGAGCCTGCATCTGCTATGATCCCGAGCGCGCGCAGCATCCTCTTGACCTCGTTGTAATCCGCGTTCGACGGGATGCGGACGAGTTGGTACTGGGCTTCCTGGGTGACGACCACGTCCCTGGCGTCCACCGTCAGAGGTCCCTTGCCTTGTCAGCCTCGTCCAAGGCCTGGTCCAGGGGTAGGTAGCGTCCTGCGAGGTAGTCCTCGTAGCCGCGTTCGATGGACTTCTGCACCCTGATCTCCCGATCCCGCACGCGTTCGTGGATGGCCATCTCCCGATCGAACGCGGCGGCGTCCATGACGACGAGGGAGGCCGACCCGTTGCGCGTGAGATAGATGGGATCGCTGCTGCGCTCGCACTCGTCGACCACCTTTTTGAAATTCCTCTGGAGCTCGCTCACGGGCATCACTGTCGGCATGTGTCACCTCTTTCTTCTGGGGAGCCTATTTTAGCATATACGCATAAAATCTTATGTAGGGAATACGTATGCCCGTAAAGTATCTATACTACCGGCGTGAGGCGATTCCCATTCAGATAATCACGATGCGCCTGTTTGCCATACGTTGCGTCGCTTGGGTCGACATCTTCCGAACGCCAGGCATCAAGCGGCGTTCGCCTGATGCCGCTTGTGCTTCGGTCTTCTCCGCGCTTCATCCTGGCCACCACGCGCATGATCGCGCTCGTCGGCTACCGCAAGAAGGAGCGCCGCTGGGAAAAGGTCGAGCGCCAGAAGATCGAAGCCGAGAACCAAGCTCGCGGCTTGCTTGGTGAACAAAATTTAATGACTATCATATTTTTCTGATTATAATGGGTAAATAAGCAAATTTTATTTACATTAATTGCAAAAATGTTTGCGCTGCTGAACAATTTGCAATGACTAGGGTGAGATCAACTCTCTTGTCAATTCCTTCTAATTCCAATTGGCTATTGAATCCAGCAAATGGTTCTTATTTTGCATTTGGTCTTGCGACCCAAAAGGATCGGTGCCTTTGCGTCCAGCAAGCGGCATGTGGAACTCGCGGCAATGGGCGGTCGTGCGGTGACAGGGACGTGCGATTGTGGGACAATACGTCGTGAAACAGACGGAGTTCGCGCGAGGGCGGCAGAAGGGCGCGCGGACCAACAGCATGCGAGGTATCTCCCCATGTCAGCGCAGTTCAACATTCGCGCGGCCGATCCGGCTTCGGTCTCTTTGCTCGAAAGCGAGCTGGGGCTTCCGCGCTTCATCGCCGCGACGCTCGTCGCGCGCGGCATCCGCACGCCCCACGACGCGCGCGAATTCCTCAACCCCTCGCTGGAACGCGACTGGCTGGACCCCTACACCATCCCCGGCCTGTCCGAGGTGGCCGACGCGCTGGAAGAGGCCATGCGCGCCGGCAAGCACATCGTCGTGTTCGGCGACTTCGACCTGGACGGCATATCGGCCACCACGGTGCTCACGCGGGGCCTGCGCACGCTGGGCGCCCATGCCACGCCGTTCATCCCGCTGCGCTTCGAAGAAGGCTACGGCCTGACCGAGGCCGCGTTCGAGCGCATGCAGGCGCTGAATCCGGAATTCATCGTGACCGTGGACTGCGGCATCGCCTGCAAGGTGGAGGCCGCGGCAATCGTGGAGGCCGGCGTGGGCCTGGCCATCACCGACCATCACGAACCGGTCGACCTGGTGCCGGAAGGCGTCCCCGTGGCCGACCCGAAGATGGACGACGCGTGCGAAAGCTCCATCCTTGCCGGCGTGGGCGTGGCGCTCAAGCTGGTGCAGGTGCTGGGCGGGCGCTTCGGCCATCCGCACCTGTGGCGCACGTTCACCGACCTGGCCACCCTGGGCACGGTCGCCGACCTCATGCCCATGCGCGGTGAGAACCGCGCGCTGGTGGCCGACGGCATCTTGCGCATGAACACCTCGCCGCGGCCTTGCATCGCGGCGCTCGTCGGCACGTCGGGCGCGGCGGGCAAGCCGCTTTCCGCCTCCAACCTCAGCTTCTCGCTCATCCCGCGCCTCAACGCCGCAGGCCGCATGGGCGACGCGCAGCTGGCGCTCGACCTGCTCATGTGCGACAAGTACAGCGACGCCTGCGCGTTGGCCGAGCGGTTGGAGGCCGTGAACGACCAGCGCCGCGCCATCGAGGCCGAACTGTCCGAAATCGCCAAGGCGCAGGCCGCCGAGATCTATCACGGGCAGCGCGCGCTGGTGGTGTCGGGCGAAAGCTGGCACGAGGGCGTGAAGGGCATCGTGGCAAGCCGCCTGGTGAACACGTACGGCGTGCCGGCCCTGCTGTTCGCCATCGAAGGCGACGAGGCGCGCGGGTCGGGGCGCAGCGTGGGGCAGATCAACCTGTTCAAGGCCATCGAGTCCGTGGCCGACCTGACCACGCGGTTCGGCGGCCACGACGCGGCCGTGGGCGTCACCCTGCCCGCAAAGAACCTGCCGGCGTTCACCGAGCGTCTGTGCGCCTACATGGACGCCCTGCCCGAAGACGCCTTCCACCCGCTCATCGAGATCGACACGTGCGTCGACCTGGACGAGCTCACGCTGGAAAACGTGGAGAAGCTGGACGCGCTGGCACCGTTCGGGCAGGAGAACGCCGTGCCCTGCTTCCTGGCACGCGACGTGACGCTGGCCAACTGCCGCGCCGTGGGCGCCGAGAAGAACCACTTCTCGTGCATGCTTTCCAACGGCCGCAACAGCGTGGCCGGCATCATGTTCCACTGCACCGACATCGAGGCGCTCATGCACACCGACAGCGTGGTCAGCGCCGCGTTCGAGGTGCAGATAGACGAATGGCGCGGCCGGCGCAGCGTGAAGGCCATGCTGCGCACCTTGGCGCCCGCCCGCGCGTGCGGCGCCCTGGAAGCCTGCCTCAACCCCGAAAACCTCAGCTTCGTGGCCGACCTGTACGCCACCAGCGACGCCGACCTGTGCGCCGACAGCCCCAAGCGGCCCGAAGACATCGACGCCTACGAGGCGCAGCGCGAGAAGAACCGCAGCCGGTGGGAGGCCAAGGCCCAGGCGAACCCCGCTGATTTGGAGACGGCCGTCGTGCGCGCCATCATCGGCAACGGGACGCTGCACGCCTCGCAGCGCGCCGTGCTCGACCGCCTGGCGGCCGACCGCTCGGTGCTTGCCGTCATGGCCACGGGTCGCGGCAAGTCGCTCACGTTCCAGGTGCACGCCGCCTGCCGCGCGCTGCTGGCGCACGAGGCGAGCCTGTTCGTGTACCCGCTGCGCGCGCTCATTGCCGACCAGGCGTTCCACATCAACGAGGCGCTGGCGCCGTTCGGCATCGTCACCGAGGTGCTCACGGGCGAAAGCACGCCGGAGGAACGTCGGCAGGTGTTCGAAGGCCTGGCCGAAGGCGCGGTGGACATCGTGCTCACCACGCCAGAGTTTCTGGGCTACCATGCCGACGAGTTCGCCCGAAGCGGGCGCGTCGGGTTCGTGGTGGTGGACGAGGCGCATCACGTGGGACTGGCGAAGGCCGGCCAGCGCGTGGCGTACGCCCAGATAGGGCAAGCCATCCGCAGGCTCGGGAACCCCACGGTGCTGGCACTGACGGCCACGGCGCCCGCGCAGGTGGTGGAGGACATCCATGCCGTGCTGCCGGTGGACGACCGCGTGATCGACGAGACGGCGCGCGACAACCTGTTCGTGGACGACCAGCGCAACCTGAAGAACCGCGACGACTACCTGGCCAACCTGGTGGCAAGCGGCGAAAAGACCGTCGTGTACGTGAATTCCCGCGAGCAGTCGGTCACGGTGGCGCGCGCCCTGCGCAAGCGCGTCCCCCAGCTGGCGCCGCTCATCGGCTTCTACAACGCCGGGCTTACGCGCTCTGAACGCAAGCGCATCGAAGAGCTGTTCCGCACCGACGCGCTTTCGGTGTTGGTGGCCACGTCCGCCTTCGGCGAAGGCGTGGACATTCCCAACATCCGCCACGTGGTGCTGTACCACCTGCCGTTTAACGAGGTGGAGTTCAACCAGATGAGCGGCCGCGCCGGCCGCGACGGCAAGGCGGCCACCGTGCATCTGCTGTTCGGCCGCGCCGACGCCGGCATCAACGAGCGCATCCTGCACGATTCCACGCCCGACCACGACGTGCTGGCCCAGGTGTACCGTCGCCTGCGCGCCGTCCAGCGCATGAGCGGCTCGCCGTTCTTCACGCTGGGCAACGCGGAGCTGGCCGCGCTGGCGAGTTCGCGGGCATGTCAGGTCAGCCCCACGTCGGTGGCTTGCGGCGTGGCGGTGTTCCGCGAACTGGGGCTCATCGAGACGCACGTGGCGTACGCCTCCGGAGAGGTCACCCGCTCCATCCATGTCAACGACACGGAATCGAAGGTGGAACTGACCGACAGCGTGCGGTATCGTGAAGGGTTGGGCGAACGGGACATCTTCGACGCGTTCAAGGACTGGGCCATGCACTGCGACCGGGCCAGCCTGCACGTGCGCGTGTCGCGCCCCATCGTGCCCGGAGAGGGCGAAGACGTCACGAAAAGGGAAGGAGGTCGCCCATGAGCGCTGCCAGGAAGCCTGCCGACGGGCAGGAAGAGAAGCCTGCGGAAGAGAAGCCTGCCTCGGCCTCGAAGAAGCACGGCGGCAAGCGCCAGCAGCGCGAAGAGCTGTTGGGCGCGCCCCTCAAAGCCACGAAGAAGCAGACCGTCGACGACGAGCTTTTGGGCCGTCCGCACGTGGCGGAAAAGGCCTTCGCCTCCGAAGGCCGCCCCGACGCGACCGATCCGCTGCACGTCACCGAGACGCCCGAAGAGCGCTTCGCCGAACTGCAGGAAGTGACCGGCGCCTACCTGTCCGAAGAGGACGAAGAGCTGCTGGCGCGCGCGTTCTCGTTCGCGGACATGGCGCACAAAGGGCAGTGCCGCAAGAGCGGCGAACCGTTCATCGTGCATCCGGTGGAGGTCGCGCTCATCCTTGCCGACCTACGCATGGACGTGGAGACGCTGTGCGCCGCGCTCATCCACGACACGGTCGAGGACTCGGACGTCACGCTCGCGGAGGTGGAAGAGACCTTCAACGAGCGCATCGCGCATCTGGTGGACGGCGTGACCAAGATCTCGCGCATCGAGGTGGAAAGCCTGTCGGACGAGCAGGCGCAGACCATCCGCAAGATGTTCGTGGCCATGAGCAAGGACATCCGCGTCATCGTCATCAAGCTGGCCGACCGCCTGCACAACATGCGCACGCTGGCCGCCCTGCGCGAAGATCGCCGCATCTTCAAGTCGCGCGAGACGCTGGAGATCTATGCGCCCATCGCGCATCGCCTGGGCATCAACTCCATCAAGTGGGAGTTGGAGGACCTGGCGTTCTTCTATTTGGAGCCAAACAAGTACAAGCAGATCTCGCGCATGGTCACCGAAAGCCGCGCCGAGCGCGAGGAATACCTAGAACAGATCATCGGCATCCTGCACGGCGAAATGGAGAAGGTGGGCATCCAGGCCCAGATCATGGGCCGCCCGAAGCACCTCTATTCCATCTATCAGAAGATGACGAAGAAGGGCAAGGGCTTCTCCGAAATCTACGACCTCATTGCCGTGCGCGTGATCGTGAAGTCGGTGAAGGACTGCTATTCGGCGTTGGGCGCCGTGCATACGCTGTGGCATCCCATGCCCGGCCGCTTCAAAGACTACATCGCCATGCCGAAGTTCAACATGTACCAGAGCCTGCACACCACGGTCATCGGGCCGGCGGGCCGCCCGCTGGAGGTTCAGATACGCACCGAGGAGATGCACCGCCAAAGCGAGTACGGTGTGGCGGCGCACTGGCGTTACAAGGAGAAGGGCGGCAAGGGCGGCGACGCGTTGGACCAACAGCTTTCGTGGCTGCGCCAGATGGTGGACTGGCAGGACGAGACGCAGGACTCCCGCGAGTTCCTGAAGGACCTGAAGGTGGACCTGGCGCCCACGGAGGTGTTCGTGTTCACGCCGAAAGGCGAGGTCATGAGCCTGCGCGCAGGATCGACGCCCGTGGACTTCGCCTATGCCATCCACACCGAGGTGGGCAATCACTGCGTGGGCGCCAAGGTGAACGGGGCCATCGTGCCTTTGACCTACGAGCTGCAGCTGGGCGACCGCGTGGAAATCCTCACGCAGAAGAGCGCGAGCCCTTCGCGCGACTGGCTCAACCTGGTGAAGACGCCGAGCGCTCGTTCGAAGATACGCTCGTATTTTTCCAAGATCAGCCGCTCGGACGACCTCCAGTTCGGCCGCGACAAGCTCACGCGCGAAATGCGCAAGCACGGCCTGGGCATCTCCAGCGCCCAGTCCATGCGCGCCATCAAGACGGTGTCGGAGCATCTGGGCTACAACGACCCCGACGACATGCTGGTGAACATCGGCACGAACAAGGAAAGCGCCCAGCATGTGGCCAACCGTCTGCTGAAGATCCTGGTGGACCGCGGCACCGAGGCCGACGAGCTGCCCGGTCTGGGCGCGTCCGAGATATCCACCGGCGTGCTCCCGCCCATGCTCACCAGCGTGAAGCGCCCCAAGAAGCACGAGGCGCACACGTCCAACGGCGTGGTGGTGAAGGGCATCGACGACGTGCTG
>CAJFVW010000154.1 GCA_904420575.1 uncultured Gordonibacter sp. | reverse complement strand
GGACGCCATCGTGGTCGTCGGGGGGCGCAACTCGTCCAACACGACGCGCCTGGCCGACATCTGCGCCGCCTCCTGCGCGCGCACCCATCACGTGGAAGCGCCCGACGAGCTGGATCCCGCGTGGTTCGAGGGCTGCGCGACCGTGGGCGTGACCGCCGGCGCCTCCACCCCCGAAGAGCACATCCAAGCCGTCGTCGAGACGCTGGAGCGGCTGTAGCCGTCATGACTGACCCTTCCGGAGAGCGCGACAGGAGAAAAGCCGCCCTTGCCTCGCTTGCAGGCATAGGCGGCGAGCGCTTCTCATGCCTGTCCGACGAAGAGCTGTGCGAAATCCGCATGATGGAACACGCTTCTTCCGGCATCTATCCTTCAAAAGACATCGAAGCCGCTGCTGACAGCATGTCGGCGTCGGGCGGGGAGGCCGCCGCGCTGGGCGCGCTCGTCGTGGACGTGGAACCCGGCAGCCCCGCCGACGACGCGGGGTTCGAGCCGGGCTGCCGCGTGACGCACGTGGACGGCCATCCCGTGCGCGACGTCATCGACTGGCGCTGGCTTTCAGCCGACGACGTCGCGTGCATCGGCTACGTCGATCTGGACGGCGACGCGGGCGAGGTGGAGCTTGTGCGCGACGAAGGGGAGGACTGGGGCTTCGCCTTCGAAGGCGTGGTGTTCGACGGCGTCAAGCAATGCAGGAACGCGTGCCTGTTCTGCTTCATGCGCCAGCTGCCCGAAGGCATGCGCCCCTCGCTCACGCTGCGCGACGACGACTTCCGGCTGAGCTTTCTGTCCGGCACCTTCGTCACCCTCACGAACCTGGCATCCGAGGACGAGGCGCGCATCCTGGAACAGCGCATCTCGCCCCTGCGCGTGTCGCTTCACGCGGCCGACGCCCGCGTGCGCCGCCGGCTCATGGGCAGGCACGCCGCGCACGGGCTGGCCGCGCTCGACCGCCTGCTGGCCGCCGGCATCCAGGTGCACGCGCAGATAGTCCTCGTGCCAGGTGAAAACGACGGCGCGGTGCTCGAGGACACGCTCGCCTGGGCGTACGCGCGCCCCGGCATCCTGAACGTGGGCATCGTGCCTCTGGGGTTCACGAAGCATCAGGACGCGTTCGCCCGCAGCTTCAACGACCCGGCCGACGCACGTGCGGTGCTGGACGCCGTCGCGCCCTTCCAGGACCGCGCGCTCGCCGAGCGGGGCACGCCCTGGGCGTTCGCCGCCGACGAGTTCTACCGCAACGCGTTCGGCGCGGACCTGCTGGAAAACCTGCCTCCTGCGGAACGCTACGGCGACTTCGGCATGTTCGAGGACGGCATCGGCATCGTCCGCTCCTACGTGGACGACTGGCGCGCCGCCTGCGCCTCGGGCGCGGCCGCCGCCTGCGCGGAGGCGCTGCACGCGGCCGGCGTGCGTGCCCGCTTCGTGGTGGGCGAGGCCATGCAGCCGTTCCTGGACCAGCTGGTGGAGGCAGGCCCCCTTGCGGGCGCCTTCGCGCCCCTCACGGTGGCGAACGCCTTCTTCGGCGGCAACGTGGACGTGACCGGCCTTCTGTGCGGCTGCGACATGACGGCCGCCATCAACCGGTGCGTCCGCGCGGAGGGGGCGGGAGGGCGCCGCGACCTCTTCGTGATCCCGCGCGTGGTGTTCAACGACGACGGGCTCACGTTGGATGACATGAGTTTGAAGGATATGGAAAAGGAGGCAGGCGTGCCGCTTGCCGTGGTATCCTGTAACCCATCGGAATTCCTGCCGGAAATCGAAGCCCTGGCCCGGCACCTCGCGGCCCGGGCGTAAGCGTCCGGCCAGAAGCCCGCCCCTTCATCCATCTCGGCCGCGCCGCGGCCCCGAACATAAAGGATACGCCATGCCCTTACCCATAGTCGCGGTGGTGGGACGCCCGAACGTCGGCAAGTCCACCTTCGTCAACCGCATAGCCCAGGCCGACGAGGCCATCGTGCACGAGATGCGCGGCGTCACGCGCGACCGCTCCTATCACGAGGCCGACTGGAACGGCGTCCATTTCACGCTCGTCGACACGGGCGGCATCGAGATGGGCGACGACGACGCGTTCCAGGGCTCCATCCGCGCGCAGGCGTTCGAGGCCACGCGCGAGGCCGACGTCATTGTGTTCCTGGTGGACGGCCGCACCGGCATCAACGCCGACGACGAAGAGGTGGCGCGCATCCTGCGCAAGGCCGACAAGCCGGTGTTCCTGGTGGTCAACAAGCTGGACACGCCCAACAAGTACGACGAGATGTGGGAGTTCTACCAGCTGGGGCTCGGCGACCCGTGGCCGGTGTCGTCGATGCACGGCCACGGCACGGGAGATTTGCTCGACGAGGTGGTGGCCAAGCTGCAGGAGCTCGACGTGCCCCAGGAGCTCGACGACGAGCCTTCCGTCAACGTGGCCATCATCGGCCGCCCGAATGCGGGCAAGTCGTCGCTCACGAACAAGATGACCTCGGGCGAGCGCTCCATCGTGTCCGACGTGGCCGGCACCACGCGCGACGCCATCGACACGCCCGTGGTGCACGACGGCAAGCGCTACACCATCGTGGACACGGCGGGCCTGCGCCGCAAGAGCCAGATAGACGAGGACGTGGAATACTACGGCTTCGTGCGCGCCATGCGCGCCATCGACCGCGCCGACGTGGCTCTGCTGGTCGTGGACTCCACGCTGGGGCTCACCGACCAGGACCAGCGCGTGGCGGGCTATGCGGCCGAGCGTGGCTGCGCCATGGTCATCGTGCTGAACAAGTGGGACCTGGTGGAAGGCCCGGAGGCCAAGGCCGACATACGGGAACGCATCGCCGACCGCATGACGTTCGTGGGCTATGCGCCCGTGGTGGCCATTTCCGCGCTCACGGGAAAGCGGGTCGACCGCATCTGGGAGGCCATCGACCAGGCGTACGCCAGCTACTGCCAGACCATTCCCACGAACCGGCTGAACACCTGGCTGGCCGACATCCGCGAGACGGGGCACACGGTGAGCAACGGCAAGGCCGTCCTGCGCATGAAGTACGTCACGCAGACGGGCACGCGCCCACCTCACTTCACGTTCTTCGTGAACCGTCCGGACCTGGTGAACGACAACTTCGAGCGGTTCCTGGAAAACCGGCTGCGCGCGAGCTTCGACCTCGTGGGCACGCCGATCACGCTGAAATTCAAGAAGAAGGACTAGGGCATGCAGGATCTTCTGGTGGCCGCCGGGCTGTTCGTCGCGGCGTTCCTGTTGGGCTCCATCCCCTGGGGGCTCGTCATTTCCACGGTGTTCTTCCATACCGACATACGGCAGCACGGCAGCGGCAACATCGGCACCACCAACGCCATGCGCACGATCGGGAAGGCGGGCGGCGCGGCCGTGTTCGTGCTCGACTTCGGGAAGGGCCTGCTTTCGGGCGTGCTCGCGTGGGCGTTCAGCCAGTATCTGCTGCCGGGGGCCGGGCTGGTGCCCGGAGCGCCCGTTTCCTACGACACCATGCTGGCCGTGGCGTTCCTCGGCTGCACCTGGGGCCACATCTTCAGCCCGTGGCTCAAGTTCAAGGGCGGCAAGGGCATCGCGGTGGCCGTGGGCTGCCTGTTCGTGACGTTCGGCTGGGTGGGCGCGTGCCTGGAGCTGCTCATCTTCGCCGTGCTGGTGGTGGCGACGAAGCACGTGTCGGTGGGGTCGATCGCCGCCGCTGCGGCGTGCCCGTTCTTCGCGCTGTACTTCTTCTGGGGGGACTGGCTGGCCTGGGCATGCTGCACCATCGCGGCGGTGACGGTGGTGTGGGCGCATCGCGGCAACATCGCCCGCCTGCGTGCCGGCACGGAAAGCCGCATCGGGCAGAAGAAAGAGGCCTGAGGGCCGCCGACGGAGGGAACGCGCGAAAGGACTCGCCATGAAGATCGCGGTCATCGGAGCAGGCTCGTGGGGCACGGCGCTGGCTCAGGTGCTGGCCGGCAACGGGCACAACGTGGGGCTGTGGGCGCGCAAGCCGGAAGTGGTGCAAGCCATCAACGCCGAGCACCACAACCCGCGCTACCTGAGCGACGAGGTGCTTTCCGAGCGCATCGTGGCCACGCTGTCGCACGAGGACGCGCTTCTGCGCGCAAAGGCGGCCGTCATCGTCACGCCGTCCAACCTGCTGCGTGGCGTGGGCCGTGCGCTCGACGCCGCCGCGGACCCGCGCCTTCCCATCGTCGTCTGCTCGAAGGGCGTCGAGGAAGGCAGCGGCCTTCTGCCCATCGACGTCATGGCAAGCGAAATGGGCGGCCGCGAGCGTTTCGCGGTGCTTTCGGGGCCGAACCACGCCGAAGAGGTCATCCGCGGGGTGCCGGCTGCCACGGTGGTGGCCAGCCCCTCGGCGGACACGGCCGCGTTCTTCCAAGATCTGTTTGCCACCGAGGCGTTCCGCACCTACACCAGCGACGACGTTTGCGGCGTGGAGCTGTGCGCGGCGTTCAAGAACGTCATCGCCATCGCCGTGGGCCTGTCCTACGGCATGGGGTACGGCGACAACACGGCGGCGCTCCTGCTGACGCGGGGGCTGGCCGAAATGAGCCGCCTGGTGGTGGCCTGCGGCGGCCAGGCGCTCACCTGCATGGGGCTGGCGGGCGCCGGCGACATGGTGGCCACCTGCATGTCGCGTCATTCGCGCAACCGCCGCTTCGGCGAGATGCTGGCAGGCGGCAGGACGCTTGACGACTTCGCCGCCGAGACGCACATGGTGGCGGAGGGGGCGCTCGCCTGCAAGACCATCGGCGTGCTGGCCGACGCCCACGGGGTGGAGCTGCCCATCGCCAACGTCGTGCGCGGCATCGTGTGGGAGGGCCTGGACGCGCAGGCGGCCGCCGAGTCCCTCGCTTCGCGGCCCCTGACCACGGAATTCTACGGTCTCTGACGGTCTTTTCTAACGCCCCGGTGTCAAAGCGTTGACCGGGGGCTTACCGAAGCGGCGATCGCGTTGCCGCGAGGCGCTTCCTGGCTTAAGGTGCTTCTTGTCCGAAAACGACGAACTTCTCCGCTGCCGGCAAGCGCCACGGCGGACGAAAAGGAGCCTTCAATGCCAGGTATCGCCGATCCGTTCGTGGCCCTTGTGCCGCGCACCATGACCAAGCAGGAGCTCGTCCAGGCCGTCCGCATCGAGATCGCAGGCGAAGTGGAAGCCCAGCTGCTCTACGAGGCGCATGCCGCGGCGACCGACGACGAAGTGGCACGCAAGGTGTTTTCGGACATTGCCGACGAGGAAAAGGAGCACATGGGCGAGTTGCTCGCGCTGCTCCAGTACCTCGACTCCGAAGAGGCCGACCACATGGCCGAAGGCGTGGGCGAAGTTGAAGGCATGATGAAAGAGCTGGGCATCGACCCCAGCGTCGCCAGCGACCTCATGGGTTCCGTGATCCGCAACGACGAGGGCACCGAAAAGGAGCTCGACGCGGGCCGGAACAGCAAGGAGTGACCAACCCTACCTATCCGAGTGCCCGTCGTCTCGTCTCTCGTGTGAACCCCCCCCTCTCTCTCAACCTCCGACGGGCCGAGAGCATGCGCGCCCTTCCCCTTCTCCTCAGCGCGCACTGCATAGCCTCCCTTGGGACCCCCCATCCCAAGGGAGGTTTTTTTGCGCCCCGCGTGCTTTGAGCGCAAGGCGGCACCTCCGCCGGCCTACGCGCGCCGGGGGGCTGGGCGGCCGAAGGCGAGGGCTGCGCATTGACGGCCCGGCATCGCCGGTGCGCGCGCGCCGGGGGGCTCACGCTTCCAAGGCCTCGGGCCCTTCCAGCTTGGCCAGGCGCACGGCGCCGGTCCACCGGGCGGCGGCGGGAACCACCAGCCCCGGCTTGAACGCGAGCATGGTCACGGTCACGTCGGCGGCGAAGCAGGGGCGCGCTGCGGCGCCGGTCTGGGCGGAGAGGCCGCTCGGCACGTCGACGGCAACCGCGAAGGGGGCGTCCTTCGCCTTGCGGGGCAGTGCGCGGCGAGCGCCGCGCACGTGGTCGCCCTGCTCGTGCAGGCGCTTGCGGTGCCGTCCGCGCCCGCTTCGGCGCGCCCCTTCGAACCGCCGACGGTTTGCAGCCTCGATCCAGCCCGCGTACGGCGCGCGCACCTCGTCCCCCGAAAAGCCGGTGCCCAGCATCGCGTCCACCACGGCCTGCGCGCCGTCGACCGCGTCGGACAGCACGTCGGCGTCGGGCGCCACCAGCACGCGCAGCGGCAGCTTGCGCGCCGCGGCCTCGGCGAACACGCCCTGAGCCGTGGTGCGTGCGGGCTCCGCGTGCAGCCTCTCTGCCAGATCGGGCGTCACGAGCGTCACCGGGTAGCCCGCCTGCGCCAGCAGGCGGGCGGCCACCCAGCCATCGCCGCCGTTGTTGCCCGCTCCCGCCAGCACGACGACGGGGGAGGGGTCGGGCACCCAGGTGCGCACGGCTTCGGCCACGGCAGCGCCCGCGCGGGCCATGAGCTCGGAAAGAGGCGTTCCCGCTTCCGCCAGGGTCCGTTCGAGGGCCGCCACCTCGGCCACGTCCAGCACATGCCGCCGCTCGCGTTCCCGCTCCACGGCAGCACAGGTCATCACGCGGGTATTGCTCAAAAGCCCGTTAAGCATCACGAAGGGACGCTTGAGCAAGGCCGAACGCAGCGCCCGCACGGCAAGCGTCACGGCCCAGGCGCCCATGAACGCCAGCCATGCCCAGGCGAGCGCCTGCTGGTGGGAGGCGGCGAACGCCGCCAGCGCGCCCGCCTCCGACGCCGTGGAGGGGTCGAGGCCCGTCAGCCCGAACAGCGCCGCGAAGGGCGCCCATGCGAACAGGAACAGAAGCCCGTAGCGCCCCGCGTACTGGTACCAGCCGGCCTGGCGGGCGTCGGGGCGCACGATGCGCAGGCGCAAGAGCTTCTGTCCGAGCGTCTGTCCGCGCGTGAGCGTTGGCACCGCGACGAAGAACAAAGCGAGCGACAGCGTCTCGGTCGCCTGGGAGGCCGCGTCCCATGCGACGTCGCTTTGGAGAAGCGACGCTCCCAGCACGGCGGCCGGCCCCACCAGAAGGGACACGACGCCAGCGCCCAGCTGCGCCAGCACGAGGTCGATGCCGAACGAGAGGGCGCGCCGCGTGACGCTGGCATGCACGCCGGCCTCGCGCGCCTCGGCATTAACGAGGCGCATGTCGGGCAGCACGCGCAGGGCGGGGCCCACGAGCCAGAACCCCACCATGGCACCCAGCGTGTTCACGATCAGGTCGTCGACGTCGAACAGGCGATACGGATGCTCGTAGATGCCGAGCAGGCCGGTGAGCTGCAGCGTTTCGAAGGAAAGCGTCAGGCAGAATCCCAACACGAGCACCTGCCACCACGGACGGCGGAAGTAGTAGCGCAGGTACATGCCGAAAGGCACGGTGAGCAGCAGGTTGAAGAACGCCTCGTAGACGGCGGGCGTGCGCACGAAGCCCAGCCACGAGGCCGGATCGGCCGAAAGGGCCGTGGTCTCCACGATCTCGCGCACGAAGTTGAACGGCGCCAGCTGCGGCGTGGCGGCATAGGGCACGAAGGCCGTGCGGTCGGCGGGCAGGGGCAGCAGCACCAGGAAGTAGGCGCACAGCAGGTAGAACACGAACGAGTACACCACCAGGGTGCGCAGCCACGGCACCGACCCGAACTTGCGGTACTGGTACACCAGGTACGGCACCGTGACGAGTGCGGCGATGAAAGGGAAGGCGACGGTGGCGGCAAGGATGTTCGAGGTGTAGACGTTCATGCGGAAGGATCGGCCTTTCGTTCGAATGCGAGCAGGGCCCGGCGCAGCTGGGACGCCTTGCCGGCTCCCGGGGTGCGTCCGTCGGCCCCGACGACGCGGTGGTCGGGCACGAGCACCGCCACCGGGTTCCTGCGCACGGCCGCCCCGACGGCGCGATACGACCCGGGAACGCCGAGCGCGCTCGCCAGCTGGGCGCTCGTGCGCGTCTCGCCATAAGGCGTGCGCGCAAGCTCGTCCCACACGGCACGTTGGAACGCGGTGCCGCGCGGCGACACGGGCACGTCGAAGGCGCGGCGCTTTCCGGCAAAGTATTCCAGCAGCTCGGTGGCCGTGCGGCTGGCCAGCTCGGTCGGCATGCGCCGGCCGTCCAGCGCCACGTCGCCGAACGCCACGTCGGTGACGCCTTCGGCGCTGGCGCGTATGGTCATCGGCCCGTAGGGCGTGCGGTATACGAAGTACGAAGGTGCGCAGGCGGGCATGGGGCCTTCTTTCACGATGCCGACGGCGTCGTTCCGTCGGAGGCGAAGCGTGCGCGGAACTCGCCGAGAGGCATCGGGCGGGCCAGATGGAATCCCTGACCGATGCTGCAGCCAAGGCGGCGCAGGAGGTCGGCCTGCTCGGCCGTCTCGATGCCTTCGCACACGGTGTCGATGCCAAGGTCGTTCGCGAGCGCCAGCACGTGCTCAAGCACGCGGCGCGACCGCTCGTCGTCCTCGCTGGCGGAAAGGAAGCTGCGGTCGATCTTGAGCACGTCGATGGGCATGTTCCGCAAAAGCGAAAGCGACGAGTACCCGGTGCCGAAGTCGTCCATGGCGATGGGGAACCCGTGACGCCGCAGCTCGCTCAGAATGCCGACGAGCGCCTGGTCGTCCGCCGTGAGCGCGCTTTCGGTGACCTCGACGTGCAGGAAGGCAGGGGGGAAGTCGAAGCGCCCGACGAGGCGCTCGAAGCGTTCCACGAAGTCGTTCTGCAGCATGGTGACGCGCGAGAAGTTGACGGCCACGTGGACGGGGCCGCCCCCGGGCTTCGTCTGCGCCGTCAGCGGATAGAGCCTGCATGCCCGCTCGAGCATGCAGAAGTCGAGGTCGGCGATGAACCCGTTGCGTTCGAATTGGGGGATGAACCGGTCGGGCATCAAGAGCCCGAGGTCGGGGGAGTCCCAGCGGCACAGCGCCTCGACGCCTGCGAGCGAGCCGTCGTCCAGGAAGAACTGCGGCTGCACGTAGACGGCGAACTCGCCGGCGGCCAAGGCCTTCCTCATGCGTTCCTCTACGTGGCGCTCGAACGCGAGCTTCGCCCGGAAGGCATCGTCGTAGCGGGCGATCAGGTTGGTGATCGTGCCCTCCTTCAGCACGACCGAGGCGTTGCTGACGGCAGTGGCGATGTCCTCGCCGCCGTCGGCCAGCTCGTAGGTGCCATAGCCGCACACGATGCGGTCTGAGAAGGGCAGGGCGTCGTCGGCCCGCAGCCGCGCGGCGGTCTGAGCCGCCACCTGCTCCATGCGGTTCTCGTCATTGCGCAGCAGCATGACGAAATGGTCGGCGTTTACGTGCCCTACCAGCTCGTCGGGGCCGCAGGCCTTTTCGAACAGCGCGTTGAGCGTGCGTATGACCCCGTCTCCCGCCATGCGTCCGAACGACTCGTTGACAGAGCGGAAGCCGACGACGTTGCTGTAGGCCACGAGGTACGCCCCGGCCCCTGCGGCCTGCACGAGCCTTTGGGCCTCCTCCTCGAACGAGAACTGGTTGCGGCCGCCCGTGAGCGGGTCGGTGACGAGCGCCTTTCTGAGCTTCAGGCGGTGATGGCGCTCCAACAGCGAGACGAGCAGGGACGCGCCGAAGATGAGCACGCCCCCGACGGCCGCGATCCACAAGAAGTCGCTTTCGGCCCTGCGCTGCGCCAGGAACACCGTCGTGTCGGCCAGCTGGAAATGCTCTTCGCTCAAGGCGAGCAGGCGCTCTTCCGAAGGGCTGGGCTCTGCGAACTCCTGCTTGATGAGGCCCCACTCGTCCTCTATGCGGGAGAGCGCCTCTTCGAACTCCCGGGTCTCGCGGTTTTTGAGGGGGCGCTGGTCCTCGCGGTCGATGAGCGAGGCCAGCACTTCGTCGACGCGTTCCACCACATCCTCGTTGGGCAGGCCGGCGATCTCCAGCTTCACGGCCCGCTGCGTGGCGCCGCGCACGGAGCCGGCATCGTTGATGATGCTCGCGTAGTTCTGCATCTGCACCATGATGAACACGAGCAGCCCGACGCCGAACAGGAAGACGGTTATGATGGCGGCGACTTTCGATCGCAAGGGCACGCCTTTCGCGCAGGTATGAAATCCGCCATGCATGGTACCACGACATTCCGTGCTTTTCCAGGAACAAGCCGGGCGGCGGCTGTTCGCCTCGACCTGCGATGCGGCCGTGCCCGCCTGCGTTCTTCGCGTCTTTTTCGGCGCCGCGGCTGCATGCCGACTGCCTCCGCGCGGCGCTTGCGCTAGAATGGGAAGAAAGCCATGAGCGTGAGCGTGGAAGGCAGGCCAGCATGTTCGAACCGGTGATGATCGCGCCGTCCATCCTGTCGGCGGACTTCATGGATCTGGGACGCGACGTCCGCATGATCGAGGAGGCGGGCGCCAAGATGGTGCACGTCGACGTGATGGACGGTCATTTCGTGCCGAACCTGTCCATGGGCGTGCCGGTGGTGAAGCGCCTCAAGCGCGCCACGGCGCTGCCGCTCGACGTCCACCTGATGGTCGACAACCCGCTCGAGCAGCTGCCGTGGTTCCTGGATGCCGGGGCCGATTCCGTGACCGTGCACGTGGAGCCTTTGGCAGAGCAGGGACGGATGGCCGAAGCGCTCGCCCTCGCCCACGAGACCGGCGCGAAGGCGGCCGTCAGCGTCAAGCCGCGCACGCCCGTCGAGGCGTTGGCCCCCTTCCTTGCCGATCTGGACATGGTGCTCGTCATGAGCGTGGAGCCGGGCTTTTCGGGACAGCGCTACATCGAGGGCAGCGAGGCGCGCGTGGCCCGGGTCGTGGAGATGGCACGCGCGGCGGGCGCGAGCCCGCTCGTGCAGGTGGACGGCGGCATTGGGCTGGCAACCGCGCCGCGCGTGGCTGCGGCGGGCGCCGACGTGCTGGTGTGCGGCAACGCCGTGTTCGGCGCCGAGGACCCCGCGCGCGCCGTGGCCGAGATCGCCCGCGCGGCCGACGAGGCGCGCGAACGGGCGCTTGCCGAAGCGGGCGGGCAGGAAGGCGCTTCTGCCGAGGCGTACGGCGCACAGGGGGACGAGCGCGCATGACGGCGTTTTCCGCAGAGGGCTACGTGTACTTGGACTGGGCGGCCACGGCGCCGCTCTGCGAAGAGGCCGCGCGCGCGATGGCGCCTTTCCTGGTGCCGGGACGCGTCAACGTGGCCCTGGGAGCGAACGCGAACTCGCTGCATTCTCCCGGACGCGCCGCGTTCGCCGCGCTCGAGGACGCCCGTCGCTCGCTCGCCCGCGACCTGCATGCCGCCCGGGCGAGCGAGATCGTCCTCACGTCGGGCGCCACCGAGGCCGACAACGCGGCCGTGCTCGGCCTGGCTCGCGCCGCCGTGGACGCGCGCCGCCAGGCGGGACGCGCCGTCGCCGTGCCGCACGTCGTCACGACGGCCGTGGAGCACGAGGCGGTGCTCGAACCCGTGCGCGTGCTCGAGCGCGCCGGCTACCGCGTGACGCGCCTTGCGCCCGACGCTCGGGGGTTCGTGCAGGCCGGCGCGCTCGCGGATGCCGTGGACGGGGACACGGTGCTCGTCTCGGTGCAGATGGCCAACAGCGAGGTGGGGAGCATCCAGCCCGTGGCCGACCTGGCGCAGATCGCCCACGAGGCCGGCGCGCTCTTCCACACCGACGCCACGCAGGCGCTCGGCAAGATGCCCGTCGACCTGGCCGCGCTCGGCGTGGACGCGGCGTCCTTCTCTGCGCACAAGGTGGGCGGCCCGAAGGGCGTGGGCGCGCTGTACCTGCGGGCGCGCACGCCGTTTTCCGCGCAGCTGCTGGGCGGCGGACAGGAGGACGCGCGGCGCAGCGGAACGCAGAACGTGTGCGGCGCCGCAGGGTTCGCGGCGGCCTGCCACGCCGCCTGCGCGTCCGGGGAGGAGGAGTCCGCACGCCAGCGGGCCCTGCGCGATCGGCTGTACGCCGAGCTTTCGCGCCGTCCCGGCGTGGCGGCCACGGTGGACGTTCGCCCGGGAAGCGACGAGTTTTTGCCCAACATCGTGCACGTGCTGGTGGAGGGCCTGGAAAGCCAGACGCTCGTCCTGCGCTTCGACGCCTTGGGGTTCGGGGTTTCGGGCGGGTCGGCCTGTTCGTCGCGCGATTTGGGGCCGAGCCATGTGCTGCAGGCGCTCGGCGTGCCGGGCGACCGGGCGCACGGCGCCCTGCGCGTCTCGATGGGCCGCCTGACGACCGAGCGGGACGTAGTGGCCTTCGCCGAGGCCATGGACACGGTCTTGAACTGGAAATGAAACGCGCCGCGCACCGCGGCCGTCCGGGCGCTGGACGAAAAGGAGCTTCGAGGCATCCATGGAACTGGTGAACACGCACGCGCACACGGAATTCTGCGGCCACGGCGAGGGGACGGTGGACGAGCTGGTGCAGGCCGCCCGCGCGGCCGGCATCACGACGCTGGCCGTGACGGAGCACTACCCGCTCACGCCGGCCTTCGACCCGAAGGCCTACCTGGCCATGCCGCAGGAGTCGGTGCGTCCCTACCTTGAGGCGCTGGAGGCGGCCCGCGACGCCTATCCCGACATCGAGATCGTCTTCGGCACCGAGCTGGACTGGCTGGGGGACTTCGAGGACCGTGCCATCTCCGACGAGGACCTGGCCCCCTTCGAGATCGTGCTGGGATCGGTGCACTTCGTGGACGCGTGGCCCTTCGACGACCCGGCGCAGCGGGGCCGCTGGGACGAGCCGGGTGCGGCCGACGCCATTTGGAAGCGCTACTTCGAGCTGTGGTGCGACGCCGTCACGTCCACGCGCCCCTTCACGGTCATGTCCCATCCCGACCTGGCCAAAAAGTTCGGCCACTATCCCTCTTACGACGTGGGGCCGCTCTACCGGCAGGCCGCCGAGGCGGCCGCCTCGGCCGGGCGCATGGTGGAGGTGAACACGTCGGGATCCTATTATGCCTGCAAGGAGATGTTCCCTGCGCCGGCGCTTCTGGCGGAGTTCTGCCGTGCGGGCGTGCCCTGCACCGTGGGCACCGACGCGCACACGCCAGCGAACGTGGCGCGCGACATCGAGGCCGGCTACCGACTCATGGCGCAAGCCGGTTATCGAACGGTAACGGTCCCGACGCGCGACGGCGGCCGGCGAAGCATTACCATTGCATGAAACGTCGTCGATAAGGAGGCAGCCATGGCGGTGGCCAAGAAGAAACAGGAAGGGCTGAGCAGGCGGGCTTCGGGCCCTCTGTCCAAGCCCGTGTCCACGCTCACGGTCGGCGCGCTGGAGGCGGCCCTTCTGGCCGAGGTGCCGGCGTCCGACGCGGAGGGCTGGGACCGCACGGGCATGACGGTGGGCGATCCCGCCCGCCTGGTGGAAGGGGTGGCCGTGGCGCTCGACCCCACGGTGGACGCCGTGCGCGAGGCGGCCTCCCGCGGCGCGAACGTGCTGCTCACGCATCATCCCGCCTATCTGGAAGCGCCCGACGCGTTCGGCCCGGCCTCGTCGGTGGCGGCCAACCCCGGCGCCGGGGTGTGGGCGGCCGTCGAGGGCGGCGTGGCGCTGATCGCGCTGCACACGGCGCTCGACGTGAGCCCGCGCGCGGCGCGCGTGCTGCCAGGCATGTTGAAGCTGGCGTTCAAGGGCCAGGTGCTCGTGCCTGTGGCGCGGTCGCGTCGCAAGGGCTACGGGCAGCTGTGCACGGTGCGTCCCGAGGACGACCCGCTCACGCTGGGGCGCCTGGCTGCGCGCTGCACGTCGGTGTTCGCCCGCGCGCCACGCGTGTGGGGCGACTTCTCGCGCGAGCTGGATCGCGTGGTCACCTGCACGGGCTCGGCGGGCGACGTGGCGCACGAATGCCTGCGCGCCCAAGCGGACTGCCTGGTGTGCGGCGAGGTGAAGTACCACGACGCGCTCGCGCTGTCGCAGGCGGGGCTCTGCATTGTCGATCTTGGGCACGACACCAGCGAGCTGCCCCTTGTGGCGGTGCTTGCCGACCTGGCCGAGCACGCCGGCGTGCCGCGCGAGCGCATCTCGGTCATCGACCAGCGGGAGAACTGGTCGTACCCGGAGTCGATCCGGGTATAGGGAAGGGGCGCCGCGGCGCCCCTTTTTCTGTGTGCCTGCCCAAAAGGCGCGTGCGGATATGGCATACTGAAAGTCAAACAGGCGACGGACGAGAGGGTTCTATGCAGGCTAACCGGGACGACCTGGCAACGCTGCTGCAGCTGCAGCAGATCGACATGGGCATCGCGCGGGTGAACAAGGAGCTTTCCGAACTCCCGCAGCGCAAGGCCATCGTGGCCGCGCGCGAGAAGAGGCGCGCCATCGAGCAGAAGCGCGACAAGGTGGCCGCGCTGAAGAAGGAGGCCGAGGCGCAGCTGTCGCGCGTCGGCGACGAGGACGCGTCGCTTGCCGACAAGCAGCGCGCCGCCCAGGAGGCCGTCGACAAGGCGCAAGGCAACTACCGCAACGTCGAGGCGCGCACGAAGGAGATGAACGGCTTCGCGAAGCGCCGGGCCACGCTGGAGGCCGAGCTGGACCGGCTGGGCGCCGAACTTGCGAAGATAGAGGAAGTGGAGTCGCAGGTGACGTCCGCGCTCGCCGCCGTGGAACGACAGGAGGCCGAGGCGACCGCGTCGTTCCAGAAGCAGGGAGGCGCGCTCAAGAACGACGAGGCGCGGCTGCAGGCCCAGCGCTCCCACCTGGCCGCGCAGCTGCCGGATGACCTGCTGAAGACGTACGAGAAGACCGCCGCCCGCTCGGGCGGCGTGGCGGTGGCCCGCCTGCTGGAGAGCAAGTGCGGCGCCTGCCGCGCCGTCATCGAGGGAGGCCGCCTCATCGACCTGAAGGCCCAGGCCCCCCTGGGCGTGTGCCCGGCCTGCAAGCGGCTGCTCATCCTCCCGTAGCAACGGCCCGGCGCCGCCGTGGCGGGCACGCGGTATCGAGCCTGCGAGCCCTGTCGGACGCGCCGGACCGGGCCGGCGGCCTTTGCTGAACGCACCGCGGTTCCTGCCGAGCGCTGCGTGGCGCAGCGGGAGCGTGCGGCGCAACGCCCCTTCGAACGACAAGGAGACCACATGACCGACCTGTTGCACAACGGGCCCTACGAAGGGCCGGGGAAGCTTTCGGGAGACGGCTTCCAATGGGAAGGCGGCCAGTACGAACTTGCGGTCAAGGACCACTTCGACGCCGCCCACTCGCTGCCCGGCTACGACGGGCCCTGCCAGTACCTGCACGGCCACACCTGGGACGTGGAGGTGGTGGTTGCGGGGGACGTGCTGGACGACGTGGGCATGCTCTACGACTTCAAGGACGTCAAGCGCGACCTGCACGCGGTGCTGGACAACTTCGACCACCGCTGCGTGAACGAGGTCCCGCCCTTCGACCGGCTGAACCCCACCGCCGAGCACCTGGCGCGCGTCGTGTTCCACGAGCTTGCCGCCACGCTGCCCGCGCATCTCGCGTTGAAGGAAGTGTCCATATGGGAAAGCCCCGCCGCGAAGGTGACGTACCGGGCGTAGGCTCCGCGCATTCCGACCGGGCGGCAGAGGCTGTAGAAAGGGCCGTGCGTGCAGGGGCTTGAGGAACTTGCAAAGGCGTTTGCGGACTTGGGCGAACTGCGCGCCCTTCTTGCCCGCACCGGGCTTTCCGAATCGGACTTCATGACGCTTTTGGCCATTGACCGTGCGGGAAGCGCCCATGCAGGCGCAGTGGCAAAGACCCTGGGGTATTCTCCCGCAAAGGCATCGCGCTGTTTGGGCAGGCTCGTCTCGTTCGGGCTGGTGTCGGAGACGGTCGACAAGGCGGATCGCCGCAAGCTCGATTTCCGGCTAGCCAACAACGGCTTCGACGTGGTTTTCGACCTCGAGCGGACGTTCGGGCGCGAGCGGATGGTCTCGGCGTTCGGCCTCTTCCTTCGGCTCCAGCACGAATCCCGGGAAGCCGCCACGGCTTTGGACGTGCCGGTGACGCCTACCGAGTGGGGGTTCGTCGCGACGCTTGCCGCAGCGGACCGGCCTCTGCGCGTGGGGGAGCTCTCGCAGGCGTGTTGCTGCCAGCAACCGAAGACTTCCATGGCGTTGCGCGCCCTCGTGCGAAAAGGGCTCGTGTCTTCGGAATCCGGCCTTTCTCCGAATTCCGGTTCCGATTGTCGGGCGCATCGTTTTTCCTTGAACGCCTGCACCTCCTCCCTGTCTCTCTTACATCAAAGTTGAAACTAAAAAACACGTCTGCGGCCTCGTGGCGCGCGGCTCGGGCGTCATCTTGCTATCATGGGCGCAACGGCGATCCGGACGCCTGACGTGCAGAGAGAGCACGCCTTATCTACGCTGTTGAATCAAAGGAGGAGGGATATATGGGAAAGTCGTTGACGCGCCGCAACTTCGTCAAAGCTGCCGCCGCCGTGGCGGCAGGCACCGCATCCGCATGCGCACTCACGTCCTGCCAGCCTTCGGGCACGAGCAATCTTGAGGTGGACGAGAACGTTGCCGCCAATCCTGCCGATCTGGGCGAGGAGTTCTACTGCACCTGCTCTTGGTCCTGTTCGTTCTGCCAGTACCGCATATTCACGCGAAACGGCAACGTGAGCCACATGCTGCCGAAGCCTGACTTCGACTACCGCACGTGCCTGAAGGGCCGCTCGCGCATCCAGCGCGCCTATTCGGATGCGCGCATCCAGTATCCGATGCGCCGCGTCGACGGCACGCCCCGCGGCGGCGGCGAATGGGAGCGCATCACGTGGGAAGAGGCGGTAGACGAGATCGTCGCCAAATGGAAAGAGGTCGAGGCGGAGTACGGGCCGCTCGCCAACACCTACTATCAGGGCGGTGGCGGAGCCCAGGGCTCGCTCAACGGCAACGCGGGCCTCATCATGCGCCTGTTCAATGCGCTCGGCTGCACGAAATGGGACTACTCTTTCGACGCGGCGACGAACGCCGGCCTCACGCGTGGCGGCATCCAGTGGTTCGATCAAAGCGAACCCAAGGATTTCGTGAATTCCGACTACATCCTGCTCATGGGCGCCAACCCCATCGATGCCCAGATCCAGATGTGGCAGCACATCGCCAACGCCCAGGACGCGGGCGCGAAGCTCGTCGTCGTCGACCCCCATTTCAGCCGCACGGTGGCGAAGGCGGACAAGTGGATCACGGTGAAGCCCGGCTGCGACACCGCCCTCTATCTCGGCCTCATCAAGCGCTTCATGGACGAAGGCACGTACCATGCGGACTTCCTGCTCAATCATTCCTGCGCGCCGTACCTGGTCAAGCAAGACGATATGTACCTGCGCGGCAGCGAGTTCGGCGAGCCCGAGCACGACGGCCCTCCGTTCTGGGCTACCGGCGCGCCCACGAAGCTGGATCCCTACATGGTCTGGAGCGAATCGGAAGGCAAGCCCGTGTGCTTCGACGAGTGCGACGATCCGGCGTGGGAATGCCCCGACCCGCAGTACACCACGGCGTGGGACAAGTTCAAGGCCCATGTGCAGGAATGGACGTTCGACAAGGTCCATGAGGTGTGCGGCATCTCGCAGGAGGACTTCGATTTCCTGTACGACGTGCTGCAACCTGCCAACAAGGTGGCCCACTACATCAATTTCGGCACTGGCGCCTACGAGAACGGCCTCCATGCCGCCTACGCCCTGACGGCGCTCATCGGCATGACGGGAAACTTCGGCGAGCCTGGCCGCAGCGTCGGCGGCTTCGACGCCATGTACGGCAACTTCTTCGGCCACGCCCTGTGCGCGCCGTCGAACGGCAAGATGGCGAAGGCCGTCACGTGGCTGGCCGCATGCGACATCGTGAACACGGGCAAGCTCGCGGGCGAAGACTACCCCGTGAAGACGCTGTGGGTCTCCCATGGCGGCTTGATCGGCGGCAACGTGAATTCCAACCGCGTGAAGAAGGAATTCCTGGACAAGATGGAGCTCGTGGTGGTGCAGGACCCGTTCATGACCGACACCGCCCTGTACGCCGACATCCTGCTCCCCGTGTGCGACATGTACGAATTCATGGACGTCGTGCCCCTGTCCCATGAGAAGAACGTGCGCATTTCGGAAAAATGCATCGAGCCCATGTACGAGGCGAAGACCGACTCCGAGATCGCGCGTCTGTTCGGCGAGGCGTTCGGGCTTGCCGACGCCGTGTGCGACGTGACCGACGAAGACTGGTGGAAGGGCACGTTCGACGACGTTCCCGCTGCTGTCGAATGCGGCATCACGCTTGAAACGCTCAAGGAGAACAAGCTGATGCGTTACGTGAAGGAGGAGCCCTACATCGGGAACGTGGGGCTGAACAACTTCATCACCAACGACGGCCGCATCCGCTTCTACGAGGACAGCCCGACTCCCCGCACGCCGTCGAACTACGACGTCGAAGCGGTGCGCAAGCGCGAGTTCATGCCCACGTACTTCGAGAACAAGGTCGCGGGCGAGAACAGCGAGCTTGCAGCCGAGTATCCCCTCGTGTGCATCTCGTGGCGCAACCCCAACCGCGTGCACATGACCCAGTTCATGAAGACGTGGGCGCGCGACGTGGCACCCGAGCCGGTGCTGTTCATCAACCCCGTCGATGCCGAGAAGTACGGCGTCGAAAACGACATGGACATCAAAGTGACCACGCCCCAAGGCTACTGCGTCATGAAGGCCCAGTTCCACACGGGCATCCGCGAAGGCTCGTCGGTCTACTACAAGGGTTATGCCGAAAGCGAATGCAAGGCGGGCTCTATGGGCGCGATCACGACGGACTACGCGGATCCCTATGCCGTGAACTGTTCGTTCTTCGACAACCGCTGCAACGTGCAGCCGTGGGACGGGAAGGTGGAGTAAGCCATGACCAAGTATGCCATCGTCGTCGAGACGCGTCGTTGCATCGGCTGTTCGTCGTGCAGCGTCGCATGCAAGCTCGAGAACAACCTTCCCGACCAAGTGTGGTACAGCAGGGTGGAGACCATCGGAGGCGAAGCGCCCAACACGCCGGCGGGCGAGTACGGCAACAACACGCTCGATTACGTGGTCGTCCAATGCAACCACTGCGACATGCCCCTGTGCGTTGCCGCCTGCTCGACGGGCGCGACGTACAAGGACGACGAGACGGGCCTCGTTCTGCAGGATGCCGAAAAGTGCATCGGCTGCCAGGCGTGCATCACCGCGTGTCCCTATGACGTGCGGACCTACATCAACGGCGACCCCATCGCCGTGCTCGACTGGCCCGTCGGCCATCCCAATGCGCCTGTGCATCTGGCCGACACGACGGAAAAGTGCACGATGTGCCACCATCGTGTCGTCGCCGGCGACGTGCCCGCTTGCGTGGAGGGCTGCCCTGCGCGCGCCCGCTTCTTCGGAGATCTCGACGATCCCGAAAGCGAGGTCTCCAAGCTTCTGGCAGAGCACGAATACGAAGTGCTCCTTCCTGAAGAAGGAACCGGCCCCAACGTCTATTACATCTAAGGTCGCGGGGTTCGGGACGCAAAGGCATCTTGCGACGCCTGCGGCTTTTGTGCCAGCGCCGCTTGGGCCGCCGCCCGGTGCCGCTTCCCGAACCCTTCGGCCCCTGACCATGGTGTGCGCCGCGAAACGATGCGGCCGCACGGTTTCGTTTTCTGCGCTGCGCCGGCGTCCCCTGGGGCGGCGGGCGCGTGGGAGTACAGAGAGGGAGCTCGCTGATGGCGCAGACCAATCTTGGCAACATGTTCCGGTTGTTTTCAACCGTATGGGAGCCCGTTTCCCTGCGGCAGGCCGACCTGGTGGTTTCCGGCACGCTGCAAAGCGACGCGAAGGTCGTATGGGAGGCGCTGGGGCTGCCGGCCGCGCCCGTCGAAGCGTTCGCGGACGATTTGTCGTCGTATCTCGGCCGCGACGCGAACGAAGTGATGCACGAGCTGCGCCGCGAGGAGACCCGGCTGTTCCTGACGCCTCAGGCGCTTGTGGCGAACACCGAAGGGATATGGCGGAAGAAGGCGGAAGGCTATAAAATAGTGTCGTTCATGATCAACTCGTACTCGCTCGAGGTCGCCGATTTCATGCGGCAGTGCGGCGTGGTGAAGGCCCAGGACAAGAACGAATGCCTCGACTACGTTCACACCGAATGCGAGTTCGCGGGAATGCTTGCCGACGGCCCGGAGTATTTGGCCAAGGCGGGAAAGGACCCGATCGCCTTGCTCGACCAGTTCGTGGAAGAGCATTTGACGCGGTGGCTTCCGGGGTTTTGCGCCGACGTGGCGCGCGAGACGGCAAGCCCGTATCACACGGCGTCGGCGGCCTTCTTCGCGGCTTTCCTGCGGGAGCTTCAGGAGGACTGACGCAAGGCTTGCGCGCTGCGCATCGTTTGGGGATGGTTGGTAGGGGCATGACGAGGGGAGACAGCTCGAACAGGATAGAGATCGTGTTCGAGGCCGACAGATGCTTGCGCTCTAGGAGCAGGTGGGCTTCCTGTACCCTGTGCGTCGACTCGTGTCCCAGCTTCGCGCTCGAACTGTCCGGCAAAAGGGAGTCGCTGCCTGCCATGGATCCGTCCCGATGCCTGCATTGCGGCCAATGCCTGTCCGCCTGCCCGCTCGAAGCCTTCCGGTCGTCGCAGTTCACCGAGCGCCAGCTTGTCGCGCGCATGCCGGACAAGGGCGCGGTGCGCCTGAGATGCTTCCTTCCTTACGGCCAGCTCGATGGGCTCGACGCCTTGGACTCCACCTACCAGCTGGGCGTCTGTTTGGCGGCGCTGTCTCCGGGCGTGCTGTTCGAGATGGCGTTCGACCGTCCGGTGACGCTGTCGACGGAACGGTGCTCGACCTGCGCCGTGTTCTCTCGCGCACGGAACACCTTCCAATGCAACGTACAGACGGCGAAAAGCCTGCTCGGAAATTGGCACCGCGAAAGGAACCTGCAGGAAAGCGTGCCGCTTGTGCTGGACGGGCCCATAGGCGCCGCCGCCGATGGAGCGGACGGGCGGGATGGTGCGGGCGACGTGGAAGGCGAAGGCGCACCGTGCGATGCGGCGAACGGGACGCATGCCCGCCGCATGTCCATGAAGATGCGGTCGCTGTTCCATGGCGCCCGGAAGAACACCGATGCGCCAAGCACCGTCTTCAAGATGCGCGAGCAGGCCAAGCGGGTGCCGCAGTGGCGCGGGCGGCTGCGGTCTTTGTGGCAGAGCGGCACGCTTGGCGAGGCGCCGAAACACGATGTCGCGTGGCCGACGCTCACCGTCGACGCCGATCGCTGCCATGCCTGCGGCATCTGCCGTCAACTCTGTCCCACAGGTGCGATATTCCATGCTTTCGACGGGCATCGCTTCGGGTATGGCTTCGAGGCCGGCATATGCGTGGACTGCGGGCTGTGCATCGCATCGTGTCAGTTCGGCGCCTTGTCGCGTGAATATCACGTTTCCGGCGAGCCGTTTTCGGGACGCGAGCTTTTCCATGCCGAAGCGGTGCCGTGCAGCTGTTGCGGCATGCCTGTTCTCAAAAGCCGTGCGGCATCCGGTTCCGACGGTGCCGCCCTCTGCTGGATGTGCGTCGCAAGGTCGGGAAAGAAGCTCGTTTCCGGACGGGTCAGGGCCCAAATGAGCGCCTTTTTCTCCGGGCGAAGAGGTAGGGCGGGCGGCATTGATGCCCGGACGTGGAAGGTGTGATGCTCGGGAATGGACGGGGGATTGCCAGGAAGCGCTTCGGGCGGTGGACGGTTGGTCGAGCCGCAGATGGTGACGATGGCCTGGAAACTGCATGCCGTGCTCGAATCCGCCTGCGTCAGTGCGGGCGACGTCTCTCTTCCCGCTTACGCCCTGCTTGTCGGCGCCTTTGAAAAGGAGCAAGGGCTGCCGCTCAAGGTCGCGCGTGCAAGGTTCGATGCGCTGTTCGGCTTCGATTGCCTTGCATCGGTCCTCGAACAGCGCGAACTGACAGAGCGGGTGAGGAACGCAGACAATCGTCGGGAGTTCGCGCTCTGCGCCACCCGCCGTGGCGTGGCGCACGTCGAGCGCGTCGACGGGGCCCTTGCGCTCGGCATCATCGGGTACGCCCATGACTTGACCGAAACCACGTTCGAGCAGCTGGTGGGGCGCATGTCTTCCCTTGCTTCGCAGGCGGACGGCGTGAGCGGCACTGCGGCGCTGTTCCCGAGCATGCTTCTGAGGGCCCTGTGCGCGTATCACGAAATCGCGGTTCGGGAGAGCTTGCTTTTAGGCATGTCGTCGCTGCAGGCCGCTTTGCTCTGTGCGGTGGATGCCGAAGAAGGCGTGTTGCAAGGTGCGGCTCGGTGGCCTGTTGCGGAAAGCATCCTGGAACAGCAGTTCGACGAATTGCGTGGCAAGGGACTCGTCGACGCCGAAGGCGCGGCGTTGAGCGAAGAAGGCATTGCGCGGGCGGACGCGTTTTGCCAAGGCGTCCGCGCCCGGTTGGGTGGTATGCTGGATGCCCGCAGCGAAGCGTTCGTCGACGAGTTGTGCGACCTGTGCGATTTCGCTATCTACGCATTGATGTAGGGGCGTCGGATGGTCGGGAGGCTTGATGAGGGAAGAATGGGGTGGTGAGGGGAATTCGCTTGCCGGCCGGTTGCGTGCCCTGTCTTCTTTGGCATGCACCCTCGGTTGGCTGTTCTCGTACCTTTCGCGCGAAGCGGCGCTCGAGGCCGTTTCCACCGAATGCGCCGAGCGTTGCCGAGCCCTCTTCGCCGAAGCCGTCCACGGGCTGCGGCCCGTCCCTCCGATCCCTGGCGAAGAAGTTGCGGCAGCGGCGCTCGTGGACGAGGCGGCGGGCCAGACTGCACGGCCGCTTGGGGAAGACGACGAGGGCGAGCGGGCCGCCGCGGCGCTGAGGCGGGAATGCACGCGCTTGTTCTACGCGCCGTTCCAGCCCGTTCCGCTTCTCGGGTCGAAATGGGTCGAACAACGGAACCTTCTGTCGCGCAAGACGGGCGAGCGCAGCGCCGTCGAGCAAGAATACCTCCGCATGGGAGTGGTGCGGAAGCCGGCCTCCACCAATCCGAGCGACCATCTTTCCTGCGAGCTCGACTTCATCTCGTTTCTGGCTGCCGCGGAGGCGGACGTTCTCGATGCGGGGGACGCGGCAAGCGCACGCGAGCTCAAAAAACTGCGCGAGCGCTTCGTCGACGATCACGCAGGCGAACTCGCGGCTGCGGTGTCCCGCGAGGTCCTCGCCCGGTCCAGCAACGTCCATCTGCGCTTTTTCGCCCAGCTGCTCCAGGCGTTCGCCGGAGGCTGCGACTTTTGAAACGGCAACGCCTGTCCCACGCCGTCCCAACGCAAAAAAGCCCGTGCAAACGGGCTTTTTCAATGGGACTCGCTTATCGAGCGCCAGGGCTCCCAGGTTGGCCGTTGGCCTACCGGTTGGCGTAGTAAGTCAGCGAGAAGGGCTCACGCCCCGAAGATGCCCCGTCATGCGGCCGAGCGTACTTCGGTACGCGAGGGCAAGCATGAAAGGGAGCAGATTCGGGGCGTGAGCCCTTCGCAGCGTCGACCTATTCCGCCGGCCGTAGGCCGGCGGAACCCTAGGCTCGCTCGACCTTGCCGGCCTTCATGCAGCGGGTGCACACGTTGGCACGACGCACGCGGCCGCTCTTGTCCTTGATGGTGATCTTCTGCACGTTCGGACGGAACACGCGGTTCGTCACTCGGTGGGAGTGGCTGATGCTGCGACCAGCGACCGGATGCTTCCCGCAAATCTCACATACCTTCGACATCTCTATCAACTCCATGTACGTCTCGGCTCAAACCGCTTGATGACAAAAAAGCCCTAACACTATACCATAAGGATTTGAGCGTTTCAAAGAATTTTTCGTGTATTATGAACGTGCCTCCAATCAGGCGCGTCGCACGCTTCGAAGACCTTGCGCTATACTGCTAGGGCAAGGTGCGCGTCTGCGCGTCCGTGCCGTGCGGCCTTCGCAAGGCCCGCCGGCAGCGCGCGGCGTGGCGTTCGCTTCGAGCGGAGTGCGTCTGCATCGTGAAAGGAACACAATGAGCACAACGGTACCCGGCAACCTGCACGTAGCCAACGACGTCCTGGCCGACATGGTGGGCAACGCCGCGCTTGAATGCTACGGCGTCGTGGGCATGACCGCCCCCACGGCCGTCGACGGCATCGCCAAGATACTTCCTGCGTCGCGCCTGCGCCGCGGCGTGGTGGTGACCACCACCGAAAAGGGCGTCCATGTGGAGCTCTACGTGGTCATCGAATACGGCACCAACATCACCACCGTGTCTCAGAACCTCGTCGACCAAGTGAGCTTCGCGCTGACCGAGTACGCGCGCGTGCCGCTCGACGGCGTCGAGGTGCACGTCCAAGGCATCAAGGTGCGCAAGTAGCGCTTCGCAATACGAGAGACGGGCGCACGCGGCCTTCGCGGGGACGGGGTTGCAAAGGCACGCGCCGGAAGCTTTAAGGAGACTGAAGTCCACCATGTCAACGACCTATACCGCCAACGATCTTCTCAACGCCCTGGCGGCGGCAAGCAAGACGCTCAGCGAGCGCAAAGAGGAGATCAACCGCCTGAACGTGTTTCCCGTGCCGGACGGCGACACGGGCACGAACATGTCGCTCACGCTGGAGACCGTCGTGGAGAACCTGGCCCGGCTGCCCATCGGGGCCGACGGCGCGGAAATTCGCAAGGCGATCACGACCGGAGCGCTCATGGGCGCCCGGGGCAACTCCGGTGTCATCACCTCGCAAATTTTGCGCGGCCTGTGCGAGGGCAGCGTGGGGGCCGAGGCCCTGGACGCCGTCAGCATCGACGCCGCGTTCTCGCAGGCGGTCGACGTGGCGTTCCAGGCGGTGCGCAAGCCGGTCGAGGGGACCATCCTCACCGTGCTGCGCGACAGCGCCGCGGCCGCCAAGCGTGCGCGCAAGAAGAAGCTCGAGACCGACGAGGCGCTCGCGGCCGTGGTGACCGAGGCCTACGCCTCGGTGCAGCGCACGCCGGACCTGCTGCCCGTGCTGAAGGAGAACGGCGTCGTGGACGCGGGCGGCTACGGCCTGGCCATCTTCTTCGACGCGTTCACGGCGGCCCTGACGGGCAAGGAAGGCCCTCTGGGCGACGAGCTGGCCTTCGCGCGCGGAGCCGCACCCAAGGTGGAGATCGAGCAGATCAACGACTGGGAAGGCTCGGCGTACCGCTACTGCACCGAGTTCCTGGTGCATTCCGACACGCTGGACGTGGACGCCGCCAAGGACTTTCTGACCACCATGGGCGACTGCGACCTTCTGGTGGGCATGCATCCCAACTTCAAGGTGCACGTGCACTCGAACCGTTCCGACAAGGTGCTTGGTTGGTTCCTGGACCACGACGCGCAGGTTTCGGAAGTGCACATCCACAACATGCAGCTGCAGAGCGCCGCGCGCAACGACGCGTTGGCCGCCGAGAAGACGGCCGAGCGCAAGCCCTTGGGCTTCGTGGCCGTGGCCGCAGGAGAGGGCAATGCGAAGATCCTCGCGAGCCTGGGCGTGGACGAGGTGGTGTCGGGCGGGCAGACCATGAACCCCTCCACCAAGGACCTGCTGGACGCCGTCGGGCGGGTGAACGCCGACGCGGTGGTCATCCTGCCGAACAACTCCAACATCATCATGGCCGCCCAGACCGCGTGCGGGCTGTCCGAGACCCCCTGTGCCGTGGTGCCCACGAAGAGCGTGCCGCAGGCGTTCGCCGCCCTGTTCGGCGTCGACGAGGGCGCCAGCCTGGAAGAGAACGTCGAGAGCATGACGGAGGCCTTCGCCGAGGTGAAGACCGGCGAGGTCACGCGCGCCATCAAGGACGCCAAGGACGCGGCGGGCAACGCCATCCATGCCGGCGACGTCATCGGCATCGCCGACGGCTCCATCGACGCGGTGGGCCAGACGGTGGAAGGCGTGGTGATGGACCTGCTGGGAGCCATGGACGCACAGGACGCCGACACGCTGACCATCCTCGCCGGCGAGGACATGGACGACGCGTCCTTCGAGGCGCTGGTCGCCCGCATCGAGGAGGCCTACGAGGACCTGGAAGTGGACGCCCACCGCGGCGAGCAGCCTTTGTACCCGGTCGTTTTGTTGGTGGAATAATCATGGTTCCGCCGTTCTACGATCGGCGGAACGGCTCGACGCTGCGGGGCGTGGAGGCGGCACAGCTGACGCTCCAAGCTTTTCGCGACGTACCCAGGTACGTCGCGAAAAGCCTTCACGCCAGCTGCACTCGCCTCCACGCCCCTCGCTGTCCTTGCGAACGACCAGTGAGAAGGCAATGACCCAACCCGGCAGCACATATACTCTTGACCGCATGGCGGCGACGCTGGCCTTGGACGAGCCGGTGACGCGCGTGCGGCTGGTGAGCCCGGCGCGCGCCCGCGCGCTCGAGGCGCTGGGCATCCGCACGGTGCGCGACCTGGTGGCGCACTACCCGCGCCGCTACATCGACCTTTCCTCCAAGGAGACGGTGGCGTCTGCCCGCATCGGCGAGCAGTGCACCATCGAAGGCGCCATCCACGACATCAAGCTCAAGCGTCCGCGCCCCAAGCTCTCGCTGGTGGAGATAGGCCTGGTGGACGAAACGGGCGTGCTGATGGTGACGGCGTTCCGCCAGCCATGGCTCATGGACTCGCTCAAGGCGGGCATGCGCATAGCCGTGGCGGGCAAGCTGGAGTTCGACTATGGGTTCAAGCGCATGACCAACCCGTTCATCGAGGTGGTGGGCGAGGGCGTGGGCGGCGCGGCGGGCATGATCATCCCCGTGCATCCCGCCACCGAAAAGGTGTCCACGGCATGGATGCGGCGCCTGGTGGGCAACGCGCTCGCGCAGACGTGCGGCGCGCACGACCCGCTGCCGCTCTCCCTGCGTGCGAAGTACCGGCTCATGAGCCGCCAGACGGCGCTTTCGTGCATCCATTTCCCCCAGGCCATGGGCGAGGCCGCCGAGGCGCGTCGCCGCCTGGCCTACGAGGAGCTGCTCATGTTGGAGCTGTTCCTCATGCGGGAGGCCGCGGCGCGCACCGCCGGGCGCCAGCCGGTCCAGCACGTGACGGACGGCCCCCGGGTGCGTGCGCTCGCCGCGGCGCTGCCGTTCACGCTCACCGACGAGCAGGCTGCCGCGCGCGACGACGTGCTGCGCGAGATGGCCGCGCCCCATGCGGCGAACCACCTGATCCTGGGCGACGTCGGCACCGGCAAGACCGTCGTGGCCGCCTTCGCGCTGGCCGCTGCGGCCGATTCGGGCGGGCAGGCCTTCCTCATGGCGCCCACCGAGGTGCTGGCGCGCCAGCATGCGGCCAGCCTGGGCCCGCTGTTCGAAGCGGCGGGCGTCGCGTACGGGGTGCTCACGGGCTCGACCGCGCCGGGGGAGCGGGCCGCCGTGCTCGAGCGGTTCGCGGACGGCGCGGCGGACGTGCTCATAGGCACGCACGCCCTGTTGGAAGACGACGTGTCCCCCGCGAACCTGACGCTCGCCGTCATCGACGAGCAGCAGCGCTTCGGCGTGGAGCAGCGTTCCTGTTTGCTGGGCAAGGGCGCCGCGCCCGACGCGCTGTTCCTCACGGCCACGCCCATTCCCCGCTCGCTCGCGCTGGCCCTGTTCGGCGACCTCACCCTGTCCTACCTCAAGCACCGGCCGCACGACACGGCGCGCCGCACCACGAAGGTGTACGCCAAGCAGCAGCGCGGCCACGCCTACGACGCGGCCCTTGCCGCCCTCGCGCGCGGCGAGCAGGTGTACGTGGTGTGCCCGCTGGTGGGCAAGGACGCAGGCGAGCGCGACGCGAAGGCCGTGCATGGACGCAGCGTGGAAGAGGACGCCGACGAGGCGCTTCACCCGGCGGTGAGCATCGAGGACGATGCCGACCTGGCGGGAGACGACGTGGCGGCCGCCACGCGCGAGGCGCAGATGCTGCAGCAGTCGACGTTCGTGGACTATACGGTGGAACTGCTGCACGGCAAGATGGGTTCCGCAGAGAAGAAACAGGTCATGGAACGCTTTCGGTCGGGCGAGACGCAGGTGCTCGTGGCCACCACCGTCATCGAGGTGGGCGTGGACGTTCCCAACGCCACGGTCATGATCGTGGAGGACGCCGACCGTTTCGGCCTGTCCCAGCTCCATCAGCTGCGCGGCCGCGTGGGCCGCGGCGAGAAGCCGGGCGCGGCGTTCCTGATATCCGCGTCGAAGTCGGACGCGGCGCTGGCGCGCCTGCAGGCCATGGAAACCACCGACGACGGCTTCGAGCTGGCGGCGTTCGACCTGTCGCTGCGCCGCGAGGGCGACATCCTGGGCAACCGGCAAAGCGGCGCCTCGGTGCTCAAGCTGGTGAACGTCGTGCGCGACGGCCGCATCATCGAGGCGGCCCATGCCGACGCGCGCGCCATCGTGGCGGCCGACCCGCAGCTGGAGGCGCCCGAACACCGTGCGCTGGCGCGCGAGATGCGCATCGTGTTCGAAGGCGAGCGCGCACAGGCGGGGGGCTGACGGCCCCGCGCAAGGCGAGGCCGCGCGCACGGCAGGCCGTTTCGGACAGGGACAGAAGCGTCTGGGGCAGCAGCGCCTGCAGGCGGAGGAAGGAAAACCGGACATGCGCATCATCGCAGGAGAATACCGTGGCCGGCGCCTGCAGGCGCCGAAGGGCGACGCCACCCGCCCCACCACCGACCGCGTGCGCGAGTCGCTCATGAGCGCGCTCTCGAGCGCCCGCGGGGGCTTCGAGGGGGCGGTGGTGCTGGACGCGTTCGCCGGGTCGGGTGCGCTCGGCCTGGAGGCGCTGTCGCGGGGCGCGGCGTCCGCGCACTTCTTCGAGAAGGACGGCGTCGCCCTGCGCGCGCTCTGCGCCAACGTGGAGGCGCTCGGCGTGCCCACGTTGGGCGCCGGCGCGCGGGCGCGCCTGCACCGGGCCGACGTGCTGGAGAGGCCGCCCGTGTGGGCGCGCCCTCCCTTCGACCTGGTGTTGCTGGACCCGCCGTACGCGCTGCCTGCCGAAAGCGCGCTTTCGATGGTGGCCGTGCTTGCAGGCGCCGGGGCGCTTGCGCCCGAGGCCATCGTGTCCTACGAGCACGCCGCGGCGGCAAACGGCGCGGCGGACGCCGCAGCCGCCGCATGCGGATTGTCCCTTGCGTCGCGCCGCAAGTACGGGGATACTGTCGTGGATCTGTTGAAGCCGTCGTGCGGGGCGGCAGCCGCGACCCCCGCGCCCGAAGAAGAGTAGCCGTCGTGCGGGGCGCCGCTGCGGTCCCCGCGCCCGAAGAAGGGAAGCGAAGCATCCGATGAAACGAGCCCTGACCCCCGGAACGTTCGATCCCATCACCAGCGGGCACTTGGACGTCATCACGCGTGCCGCCCAGCTGGTGGACGAGGTGGTGGTGGCCGTGGCGGCCTCGCCGAAGAAACGCCCCCTGTTCACGCTCGAAGAGCGGACGGATCTGGTGCGCCAGGCCACGGCGCACCTTCCCAACGTGCGGGTGGAGCCCTTCGACGAGCTGTTGGTGACCTTCGCCGAGAAGCTGGGCGCCACGGTGGTGGTGAAGGGCCTGCGCGCCATCACCGACTTCGAGTACGAGTTCCAGATGACCGCCATCAACTACCAGTTGAACTCGGCTCTCGAGACGCTGTTCATCATGTCGCCGCCGCAGTACATGTACCTGTCGTCCTCGGTGGTGCGCGAGATCGCCAGCCTGCACGGCGACGTGGAGCAGTTCGTGCCCCCGTGCGTGCGGGACGCGTTGGCGCGCAAGTTCGCCGAGTAGGCGACGGGCAGGTAACGTTACCGGGCTCCACCGGGCGAAATGTGTGCGGTTTGCGCAGCGAAGTTTGTCATCCCTGACAACCATGCTAGAATGTTACGACGCATGCGCGCAGGTAGGATGCGCATGCCCTCACGCAGATGAAACGCGGCACGCTTGGGTGGAAGGAAAGTCATGGACGAAACAGGAGTCTTGGGGCTGCTCGAAGAGCTCTCGATTCTGCTTGAAGACTCGAAGCCGGTGTTCGGCAAAAGCAACATGCGCCAGGTGGACATTGCGGCGGCCTTCGAGATCATAGACGAGATCCGCGACACGTTCCCGGCCGAGTTCTCCCAGGCCCGTCAGATCGTGCGCGAGCGCCAAAGCCTGCTGGACGACGCCGAGGCCGAGGCGAACCGCATGATCGAGGACGCGCGCAGCCAGGCGATGACCATCGCCAGCGAGCAGGAGATCGTGCGCATCTCGCAGCAGCAGGCCGACACCATCCTGGCCGATGCCCGCGAGCTCGAGCGCCAGACGCGTGCCGGTGCGGAAGACTACGCCGACGAGGTGTTCGGCCATGTGGAGCAGAGCCTCGACACGCTGCTCGGCAACGTGCGCCGCTGCCGCGACCGCCTGAACGCCAACTCCATTTCCGTGGGGCGTTGATGGACGCCGTCCGCATCCATGTCCCTTCCGAGCTCTTCGCGCCTGCGGAGAGCTCTCATTTCGAAGGCACCTTCGACCTGCCGGTCATGAAGGCCGGCCCCGACCTGCATTCCTTTTCCGAGCCGCTCGCGTGGCAGGTGGACGTCACGAACACGGGCGACGCGTTTCTGGTGGCGGGCACCGTGGAGGGCGAGGCCACCACGTCCTGCGCCCGCTGCCTCGACGAGTTCTCGTTTCCCGTCACGGGCGAGATAGAGGGCTACTATCTTATCGGGTCCGAAACCGAGGCGCCCCAGGACATGGACGCCGACGAGTTCGACGTGCTGCCCGACGACAACACGATCGACCTCGAACCGCTGATCAAGGCCGCGCTCATGCTGGAGTTCCCGCTGGTGCCGCTCTGCGACGACGACTGCAGGGGGCTGTGCCCCACGTGCGGCGCCAACCTGAACGAGGGTCCTTGCGGCTGCGAGCCGGCCTCCGAAGAGGAGACGGGGGACGAAGCCCCGCCCAATCCGTTCTCGGTCCTGAAGGGCTTTCCGTTCGAAGAGAAGTGAGCGAAGGCGGGCCGGAGACGGCCCGCCTTTTCATGTCGGGGGCGCTCCGGTGCTGGTTTCCACCTGCGTCCCGGCTTTCCGGCCCAGGCTTCCACCTGCATCCTGCATCCCGGCCCGGGCTTTCCCTTTCCCTTTCCCTTTCCCTTTCCCTCTTGACATTTTTGTTGGCGCTCCCTACAATGTCAGTTAGTTACTTGAGTAACTAACCATCGAACTAGAAACGGACCAGGGACATGAACGTCGATCCGGGCAGGGAAACGCCGCTGTTCGTCCAGATCGCGGAATCGATCGAGGACGACGTCTTCACGGGCCTGTACGTCGAAGGGGACCGCGTGCCTTCCACGAACGAGGTGGCGGCGCTGTTCGGCATCAACCCGCACACCGTGCTCAAGGGCATGAACATCTTGGTGGACGAAGGCATCATCCACAAGCGGCGGGGCATGGGCATGTTCGTGAGCGACGGGGCGCTCGAGAGGATCCGCTCGAAGCGGCAGGCGGCGTTCTTCGAGCGCTACGTGGAGGCGCTCGTTGCGGAGGCGGGAAAGCTCGGGATGGGCAAGGCGCAGGTGCTGGCGCTCGTCGAGAAGGGATTTGACCATGAGTGAAGAACGCGGCATCCGGCTGGAACGCCTGACCAAAAGATATGGCAGGACCACGGCGCTCGACGACGTGTCGCTCGCGTTCGAGCCGGGGAAGGTGCATGCGCTTCTTGGACGCAACGGCGCGGGCAAGTCGACGATGCTGGGCGTGGTGGCGAACCGCCTCGTTCCGACGTCCGGGTGCGTGCTTGTGGACGGCAAGCCCGCCACGGACCATGCAGCGTCGCTTGCGAAGCTCCATGCGTTCGGGCCGACCGACCTCTACCCGTCGTGGATGTGCGTCGACCGCCTCTTCCGCGAGCTCGCCCGATTCTCGGAGGGCTTCGACCCTGCCGCCGCGCTCAGGACGGTGCGGAAGTTCGACGTGGACCCGACGCGCCGCATCGACCAGCTGTCCACCGGGCAGCGCACGGCCTACCGTCTGGCCGTCGCGCTCGCCACCGACGTGCCGTACCTGTTGCTCGACGAGCCCGTGCTCGGCCTGGACGCCAACGCGCGCGAGCTGTTCTACCGGCTTTTGCTGGAAGACTACCTGGAGAAGCAGCGCACGGTGATCGTGGCCACGCACCTCATCGAGGAAGTGGCGAACCTCGTGGAGCAGGTGACCGTCATAGATCGCGGCAGGTTGCTCTTGCAGGCTTCGGCCGACGAGCTGCGGGCGAGCGGGCACAGCGTGACCGGCCGCGCAAAGGACGTGGATGCGTACTGCGAAGGCCGCGACGTGCTGGGCACCGACGAGCTCGGCGGCCTCAAAGTGGCCTATGTGCGTGGCGCCTGTGACGCCGAGGCGGCGGGCGACCGTTTGGCCACGGCCCCGATGAGCCTGCAGAAGCTGTTCGTGAAGCTGACGGAGAGGAGCGGGTCATGACGAAGCTCAAGGCGGCGCTGGCGTACGAGACGAAGAAGACGGCGTGCAACCTTGGCCTGTTCGTCGCGGGCGTGGCCGCATTCGTCGGGGCGGTCGATCTGATCGCGCTCGCCTCCGGGTATCCGGGAATGGCCTTCAGCGGCTTGTATGCGTGGTCCTTCCTGTTCCTCGGGTTCGCGACGATCGTCGCCTTCAACCGCGATTGGCCGTTCTTCCTGCAAAACGGCTTGACCAGGGCCCAGTCCTTCGGCGTGTTCGCTGCGATGTGCGTGTTCTCGTCCGTCGCGCTGGCGCTGCTCGACGGCGTCCTCTCCTCCGCGTTTCCTGCGGCCTGGAAAGCGCAGTCGCTCGTCATGTTCCAGATCGACGGCTATTCCGCAGGGGCGTTTTTCTACGTGCTGATGCTTAACCTGGCCGTGTCGTTCTCGGTGCTGGCCGGGGTCGTGCTTCGCAAGCGCGCCGGCGCGCTGCTGACGGCCCTGGCATTGGTCGCGATCGTGGCCGTGCTCGTTGCCGGGGCTCCCACGTTGGCGGCGCTCGTTTCGGGGTCGGCCGTGCCGATTGCCGGGCTGATCGAGACGGTCGCGGGCTCGCCGTATGCGCGCGACGTGCATCTGGCGCAGGCGGCTGTGCTCTACGCCCTCGCGGCCGCCGTCGCGGCAGGTGCCGCATGGGCGATCATGCGGCGGACCGAAGCGCGCTGACCCGAGGGAACCGTTCGGCTTCCGGGCGGTAACAGCCAAGCCCGCATCACTCGTCGCGGCCGATGTGTCCGTACCATGGTGCAGACAAGGAAACGGCGGCGAGGAGGCGAGCTGGGCATGGAAGAGCGCGGCGACGCAGGCGGGAAGAAGGCCGTCGGCGACGAGGCCACGCCTGCAGGAGCCCTGCACGGCTTCGATTTCGGCCAGGTCGCGCGGCACGTCGCGTTCGCCGCCGTCGTCGGCGCCGTGGGAGCGGGCGCCTCCATCGTACTCTCTCTCGCCGTGGACTTCGCGGGCAGGCTCTCGGGCCGCTTCCCGTGGCTCCTGCTCGCGCTGCCGGTCCTGGGCATCGCGTCCATCCTTCTGTATCGCCTGCTCAGGTTGCCGGTCGATCTGGCAACCGACACGGTGGTGGGGAACATGCGCAAGAACCGGCGCGTGCCGGCGGCGCTCACGCCGGGCATCCTTCTAGGAACTTGCCTCACGGTGGCGGGCGGCGGCTCGGTAGGCAAGGAGGCCGCCGTCATGCAGATGGGCGCGTCGCTGGGGTCGACGGTGGGCCGGCCGTTCCGCCTGCGCGCCATACGTCGGCGGAGGCAGGGCGAAGGCGAGCTCGAAGGCTATGCCGCCGCCTGCGGGATGGCGGCCGCGTTCAGCGCGCTCTTCTTCGCCCCGATCGGATCGACGGTGTTCGTGCTCGAGCTCATGCGGTTCAAGGGCCCGGTCGTCCGCCATGCGGCGACGATGCTTCTGGCCTCGTTCGTCGCGTTCGCCATCGCGAGGCCCATCGGCATCGGCGACGTCATCCCGAAGGTGGCGCTGCCGGCGCTCTCGTGGGACACGGCGGCGGCGTGCCTGGTGGTGGGCTTGGCCTGCGCCGGCGCCGGCGCGCTGTTCGCGGCGGCCCTCAACGTGCTGCGGCGCCTCATGCGCCGGCGCGTCGGGCGGCCGGTGCTGGCCGTGCTGGCGGGCGGGCTGCTGATCGCGGGCCTGGTGCTGGCGCTGTCCTGGCAACGCTTCGAGGGGACGGGCATGCCTCTTCTGCAAGGAGCGCTTGCCGGAACGGCGGGCTCGGGGGACTTCGCCGTGAAGGCGCTGCTCACCGTCCTCGCGTTGGGTTTCGGCTTCAAAGGCGGCGAGATCATGCCCATGTTCACCATCGGCGCGTTGCTCGGATGCGCGCTCGGGCAGCTCACGGGCGCGTCGGCGCCGTTTCTGGCGGCGGTGGGCATGGCCGCCTTCTTCGCGGCGGCCAGTCGCTGTCCCTTCGCCGCCTTCCTCATGGGCGCCGAGATATTCGGGCTTTCTGCCGTGCCGTTTCTGGCGGTGGGCGTCGCGGCGGCCTATCTGGGCACGCGACTTCGGCGTGTTCGGTCGCGGCCTCGTGGGCCATCTGGTGCGCCTGCGCGAGCGCACCTACGCGCTCGCCCTGCGGCACGAGGACGACCTCCCGCTGCTGCGGCACGAGGGCCGCGAGCCTGCGCCGCAGAGCCAAGGGGATGGCGCTGGCGTGCAGCAACGCGAAGACGGCGGGCGCACCGCGGCGCCAAGGCGGTGAGCCGCGCCGCAATGCCGAGGCGTCGGCTAGGCCGCATTGTTGTCCCGCACGTCCGGGCAGGTGCGCTGCACAGGCGAAAGGGAGGACTGACGCAGGTTTCGCTTGGGGAAAGGAAAGAGGATTATCCTTTCCCCGCCCTCAGCTCGGACAGCGCTTTTCGGATATCCTGGTCGATCAGCGAGCGCATGCTGTCGGGATACGCGGAGACGTCTGCCTTTTCCAGCGCGATGACGATGTCTTCCACCAAATAGGGCTTGTGCAGTGCGATCGTCGGCAATGATTTGATGCATTGCCTTGCCGTAATGGGTTTTGCATCGGTGACGTGCTTCAAATAGTCGTCGAAAACCTCATCGATCTTGAAATCGACGTCCCATTTGGCGTTGGACGCGATCAAGAGCAGGCCGCGACTGCGAACGTACGAATTGGCATGGTCCATCATCTCGACGAAACGGTTCATGTATGGATAGACGCGCTTGGTTTGCTCGCTCGCTTCCTCAAGCGTCTTCAAGGCCTGATAAGCTTCGTCATTGTTTTTCGAACAGAGCAACTCGATCTGCCGGTCGATCTCTTTCGTCATGGTTTCTTCCTCGTGGTCGGAATCCAACATTCGACTCGGCCTTGCCGTTTCCTTCTGCCTGTTTTCCATGTCGTGCATTTTCATTGGGCTGGCAAGTGGATTCTGGGAACCAACTTCGAAAACGCCATCATCGCGCAAACGAACGCCATCTTCGCATTCTGGCCAGAGACGGAAAACGATGCATCGATCGCGGGAAGCTCTTCGGTTCCCATTCCTTTGGCACGGCTCCGGCTCTTTCGACCTATGCCACAAAACGACGGTCAAGGTCGGGCTGCCTGCAATTTTGTCATCTCGTGGCCTGCCTTGTCCATCGATCGCGGTCTTTTGCAGGAAAACCACCGATGAACGGCTTGGGAGCAAAGGGCTAAAGCCCACCAGGCGTTTCTCGCTGCAGGCCTTGCGGAATGACCCGAAAACCATTCATATAGAGGATTTTCCTGCAAATCGAAGCATCGGCGGTGACGCCATGGCCAAATTTGCGGCGAGACGGTGCGAGCATGCGGGAGGTCGCGCGTGGGGGACAAGGCGAAAAGGCCGGCGACGTGCGAAAGCGGGGCGCACGCACGGGGGCACGGCAACGGAAGGGGAACGGGTGCAGAGCCGGACGGATGAACTGCGGCCCTCGCTCGCCCGGGCCGGGGGAATGGGCTACAATGAGCGGCATGGACACCGAACGAGACACCCAACGGCCGGCGGGCGCGGCCTCTTCCGGCTCGCCTTCGGGCGCGCCCGAACCGCACGCCCCCGAACCGCACGTTTCCGCACGGCAGGTGCTTGCGCGGTTCGCGAGCTATTATCGGCCCTACACGTTCCTCTTCGTGCTCGACCTCGTGTGCGCCACGGTGCTCGCGGCCGTCGACCTGGCGTTCCCGCAGTTCCTCAACTTCTTCACGAAGGACTTCTTCTTGAACCCTCCCGAGGCCATCCTGGGCTCGCTCGGCTGGATCGCGCTTCTGTTCGTGGCGCTGTACGCGGTGCGCACGGGCTGCCAGTACTTCATCACCAGCTGGGGCCACATCATGGGGGCGCGCATGGAGGCCGACATGCGCCGCGACCTGTTCGGCCAGTACCAGCGCCTGAGCTTCAGCTACTACGACCGCAACAACACCGGCGAGATGATGAGCAAGCTTCTGACCGACTTGTTCGACATCTCGGAACTGGCGCACCACGGGCCGGAGAACCTGTTCATCTGCATCCTGAAGATCGTGGGCTCGTTCGCGCTGCTGTTCCTCATCAACGTGCCGCTCACGGCCATCATGCTGGGGGCCACGGTGCTGTTGGCCGCCTACGCGTTCTGGCGCAACTACCAGAAGCGCGTCATCTTCACGGAGAACCGCAAGAAGATGGCCGACATCAACGCGCGGCTGCAAGACTCGCTCGGCGGCATCCGCGTGGTGAAGTCGTTCGGCAACGAGGGCGTGGAGGTGAAGAAGTTCGCGCGCACGAACGAGCGGTTCGTGGCCACCAAGGAGAGCTCGTATAGGTTCATGGGGGCGTTCCATGCGGTGAACTCGGCGTTCACGGGCGTTCTGTACACGGTCACCATCGTGGGCGGCGGCTACTTCGTGGCCACGGGAGGCCTGGCGGTGACCGACCTGGCCATCTACGCCCTGTACATCGGCATCTTCCTGTCGCCCATCGAGCAGCTGATCAACTTCACCGAACAGTTCCAGAAGGGCTACGCGGGCTTCCGGCGCTTCATGGAGGTGCTGGCCGTGCGGCCCGACATCGCCGACGCGCCCGACGCCGTGGACCTGGCGGTGGCCGAACGCGGGCGGCAAGGGACGAAGGGCGCAGCCGGCGAAGAGGGCGGCGTGCAGGGGCTGCCACGGGGCGGCGCCTCTGGCGCGGTGGGCGCCGGTCGTGCTTCGAAGGGGGAATCCGACGTGCGCGGGCACGTGCGCTACCGCGACGTGCATTTCAGCTACGACGGCGAACACGAGGTCCTGTGCGGCCTGGACCTGGACGTGCCGGCGGGTGCGACCGTGGCGCTCGTGGGGCCGAGCGGCGGCGGCAAGACCACCACCTGCTCGCTCCTGCCGCGGTTCTACGACCCGGCAAGCGGCTCGGTGGAGATCGACGGCATCGACGTCCGCACGGTCACCGTGAAGTCGCTGCGGGACGCCATCGGCATCGTGCAGCAGGACGTGTACCTGTTCGGGGGGACCATCCGCGAGAACATCGCCTACGGGCGGCCGGACGCCACGATGCCCGAGATCGTGGAGGCGGCGCGCAGGGCGAACATCCACGACTTCGTGGAAAGCCTGCCGCAAGGCTACGACACGCCGGTGGGCGAGCGCGGCGCGCGGCTGTCCGGCGGGCAGAAGCAGCGCATCGCCATCGCGCGCGTGTTTTTGCGCGATCCTCGCATCCTCATCCTGGACGAGGCCACGAGCGCGCTCGACAACGAAAGCGAGCGCGCCATCCAGAAGTCGCTCGGAGAGCTGTCCGCCGGCCGCACGACGCTCGTCATCGCGCACCGCCTCTCCACCATACGCGGTGCCGACCTCATCGCCGTGGTGGACGGGGGCCGCGTGGTGGAGCTGGGCACGCACGAGCAGCTGCGCGCCCTGGGCGGCACGTACGCCCACTACTGCGCGCTGCAGTTCGGCAACGGGTAGCTTCGCCTTCGACGCGCGCGTCGGTCTCGGCCCTGCCGCAGGGTCGCGCACGGGGGGCGGCTGGTGCGGTTTCGGCCGGTGTTGTCCTTCAGCGTAGGGTCGCGCACGGGGGGGGGGGAGGGCGCCGATCCGCCCCCGGCCGTCGGCCGCCTGCTTCCCGCATGCCTCGCCGTGGCCGGCAGCGGCCGCTCCCGTCCATTCGGGCATTGCCGGCCTCTTCGCTCCCAGGCGCGCCACTTTGCGAATTCGCGCGAATTTGTGTGGATGAGGCTTGCGGGGCGCTGTTGCCTTTGGTAACATACCAGTTCGTGTGTTTAACAGGAACGTGGCGAGCGAGCAGGTCGCTCGACTTCAAGAAGGAGATAGATCATGGCAGTACCCAAGCGCAAGACGGGCCGCGCCCGCACCCATTCCCGCCGCAGCAGCAACGACCGCATCGACGCGCCCTCGCGTTCCGTGTGCCCCCAGTGCGGCGAGGTCAAGCTCCCGCACCGCGTGTGCCCGAACTGCGGCTTCTACAAGAACCGCGAAGTCGTCGAGACCGACTAGCCGCAGAGCTGCGCGGTTCTTCAGCATCTGCGCGTTGACAAGCCTCCCCGCACATCGCGCGCGCCGCGCGACGCGCCGGGAGGCTTTTTGGTAGGCTCCGCCGTCGCGCGACGGCGCATGCCGATGCCGCGAGACTTTGAGGCGCCCGATCCTGCCCACGCGCACGCCGCTTCGCACCAAGACCGGCGAGCCGGCGCGCGCCGCTGGGTGGTATCAGGCATCTCAAGGTCTCTCGCCGACCCTTTGCGAGAGTGAGGTTTGGAATGCCCGACAAAGTGATCATCGCCGTCGACGCCATGGGGGGCGACGACGCTCCCGGCGTCGTGCTGGAGGGCTGCGCGGCCGCGCTGGCGGCCGATCCCGACCTGCACGTCGTTCTCTGCGGGCCCGCCGACGTCGTCGGCCCGTTCTCCGTGGCGCACGAGCGCTGCACGGCGCAGCCCGCCGAAGAGGTCATCTCCATGGGGGAGCACCCGGCCAATGCCGTGCGCCGCAAGAAGGACTCGTCCATCGTGGTGGGGTGCCGCCTGGTGAAGGAAGGCGCCGCACAGGGATTCTTTTCGGCCGGCTCCACCGGCGCGTGCCTGGCGGCGGCGACGCTCGTCATGGGCCGCGTGCGCGGCGTGTCCCGCCCTGCGCTGGCCACGGTCATTCCGTCCCCGGTGCGTCCCGTGGTGCTCACCGACATCGGCGCGAACGCCGACTGCAAGCCCGCGTACCTGGTGCAGTTCGCACAGATGGCCACCGTGTACATGGAAAAGGTGGTAGGCGTGGCGAACCCGCGCGTGGCCTTGCTCAACATCGGCGAAGAGGACACGAAGGGCTCGGCGTTCGCCCAGGAGGCGCATGCGCTTCTGCGCGAGCACGTGCCCAACTTCGCGGGCAACGGCGAGGGCTGCGACATCCTGCCGGCCAAGTTCGACATTTTCGTGACCGACGGCTTCACGGGCAACGTGTGCCTGAAGACCATCGAAGGCACCTCGAAGACCCTTTTCAAGGCCCTCAAGGGCATCTTCATGAACACCCTGTTCACGAAGCTGGGCGCGCTCGCCCTCAAGGGCGGCCTGAAAGGGCTCATGGAGCGCGTGAGCCCCGACACCTACGGCGGCGCGCCGCTTCTGGGCGTGCGCGGCGCGTGCATCGTGGGGCACGGTTCTTCGAGCCCTCTGGCCGTGAAGAACGGCGTGCTGACCACGGCGCGCACCGTGCGCGAGCGCGTTTCCGAGACCATCGAGCAGACCGTCGGCGCGCCCGACACGGCGCCCGAAGCCTCCGATCCGGTGCGATAGGGCTGGTATCCATGACGCTGACCGAAGAACAACGCCAGAAGCTGAACAGGGCGCAGGAGATCCTGGGCTACCGCTTCGAAACCGAGCAGCTGCTGCTGTCCGCCATCACGCACCCGTCCGCGACCGAGGGCAAGTCGGTCAAGTACTCCTACGAGCGCCTGGAGTTTCTGGGCGACAGCATCCTGGGCGCCATCGTGGCGTCCACGGCGTTCCACCGTTTCCACGACCTGGACGAAGGCGGCCTCACGCGCATCAAGGTGGCGCTCGTCTCGGGCGCGAGCCTGTCCGACGTGGCCGACGGCCTGGGTTTCGCCGACGTGATCGTGTTCGGGTCGTCCGAGACGGGCACCGGCAAGCGCGGGCTCCATTCGGCGCTGGAAAACGTCTACGAGGCCGTGGTGGCCGCGCTCTACCTCGACGGGGGCATCGACGTCGCCGCTGCGTTCGTCACGCGCACGCTCATCCCGCGCATGTCGGCCGCCATGGCGCGCGAGCCGGAGAACCCCAAGAGCGCGCTGCAGGAGAAGCTGCAGGAAGACGGCATCACGCCCACGTACAAGCTGGTGGAAACGCAGGGGCCGCCGCACGACCGCACGTTCGTCGCGCAGGTGTTCGCAGGGTCGAAGGGGCTTGCGCGCGGCCAGGGACGCACGAAGAAGGAGGCCGAGAGCCAGGCGGCGAAAAGCACGCTGGCCAGCCTGGGCGACTTCTTCGGGTTCGGCGGCGACAATGCCGAGAAGGCCGCCGCCAAGGCCGCCGTGAAGGCCGCCAAGGCCGAGAAGGCCGCCGAGAAGGCCGCGGCGCGCGCCGAGGAGAAGGCCCGCAAGAGGAACGAGCGCACCGCCGCGAAGCAGAAGAAGCAGGGGTAAGCGCGCCCATGTACCTGAAATCGCTGGTCCTGAAGGGCTTCAAATCGTTCGCCGACCGCAGCGTGCTCTCGTTGGAGCCGGGCATCACGGCCATCGTGGGTCCCAACGGCTCGGGCAAGTCGAACATATCGGACGCGGTGCTCTGGGTGCTCGGCGAGCGCAACGCCAAGCACCTGCGCGGGCAGGCCATGGAGGACGTCATCTTCGCCGGATCGTCGGCGCGCAAGGCCACGGGCCTGGCCGAGGTGGACCTGGTGCTGGACAACTCGGACGGCACGCTGCCCGTCGACTACAGCGAGGTGGCCATCACCCGCCGCATGTACCGATCGGGCGAAAGCGAGTACCTGATCAACGGCACGGTGGCCCGCCGCATGGACGTGCTGGACATCCTGCACGACTCCGGATTGGGCACGGGCACGCATTCCATCATCAGCCAGGGCAGCCTGGACTCCATCCTGCAGTCGAAGCCCGAAGACCGCCGCGCGCTCATCGAGGAGGCTGCCGGCGTGCTCAAGCACAAGCAGCGCAAGGCGAAGAGCGAACGCAAGCTGGAACAGATGGACCAGCACCTCGCGCGCGCCCGCGACGTGGTGGCCGAGGTGGAGCGGCAGCTGGGGCCGCTGGAGCGCAAGGCGAAGCGCGCGCGGGCCTACCAGGGGCTCGCCGCCGAGCTTTCCGAGCTGAACCTGCAGCTGGCGGTGGACGACCTGCGCGTGCTGCAGCGCAAATGGGACGAGGCCAGCACGCGCGAGCAGGCGCTGGAAGCCGAGCTGGAAGACCGCCGGGGCGCCATCGCGCGCGCCGAGGCGCGCGCCGAGGAGCTGCAGGAGAAGATCCGGCTGGAAAGCGTGGACGCGGGCGAGCTGGCGCGCCGGCACCGCCTGGCCTCCCAGGCCGCCGACCGCATCGACTCGGCCGCGCTGGTCATGCGCGAGCGCCGCCGCGGCGCCCAGGCGCGCGCGGCCGAGCTGGAAGTGTCGCTGGAGGCGAACAAGGCCAAGCGGGCCGTCGCCGAAGGGGACCTGGCGCAGGCTCGCGCGCAGCTGGAACAGGTGCAGGGCGAGCGCAGCCGCGCCGACGCCCAGGCCGCGCGGCTGGCCGAAGAGGCCGAGGCGCTCGCCGGCAGGCGCTCCCGGCTGGAACGCGAGGCGGCCGAGCTGGGCCGGGCGCGCCGGCAGCTGGACGCCGCGCTGGACGCCGCGCGGCGCGAGCAGGCGCAGACGCAGGAGGCCCTTTCCAACGGGCTCGCGCACGTCAAGCTCATCGAGGGCCACGGCAAGGAACTGGGCCTGCAGCTCGAACGCGCGCAACAGGACGCCGAGGCGCTGGCGCAGGCCGCCGCCTCAGGCCAGCAGGCGCTCGCCGAGCTGGAAGCGCGGGAGGCCGCCGCACGGGCGCGCGTGGGCGAGGCGTTCCAGGCGCGCGAGGAGGCGCGCGGCGCGGCGGACGCGGCGCGCGACGAGGAACGCGCGGTGGCGAGCGAGATCAAGGGCATCGAGGAGGTGGAGCGCGCGAGCGCCGCCGCCGCAGGCCCGGCGCTGTCATGGCTTCTGGAGCACGAGGCCGAGCTGCAGGCGGGCCTGGCCCCGCTCGCACACGCCGTGTCGGCGCCCCGTGGCAAGGAGGCGCTGGTGGAGCACCTGCTGGGCCCCGACGTGACGGCCCTGCTGGTGGCCGACGCCGCCCGCGCACGCGAAGTGGCGCAGGCGCTTTCGGAGAGCGGCAAGGCGGGCGAGGTGTCGCTCGTGCTGTGCGAGGACGCGGCCGGCTGCGCCGAGGGCGCCTGCCCCGCGCGCGCCGCGGCGGCGCACGGCACGCCGCTGGTGGACCAGCTGTCCTTCCCGGAAGACGCCGCCCGCGCGGTGCGTGCCCTGCTGGGCGACGTGGTCCTGTGCGACAGCCTGGACGACGCGCTGGAAGGCCATGCGCGCGACGCGGCCGGACTGCGGTTCGCCACGCCCGACGGCTGCATCGTGTGGCCTTCGGGAAAGGTGACGCTGGGCGCCACCGCCGCCGAGGACGAAGAGGGCGCGCTCGCCCGTGCCCGGCGCCTGGAAGACGCCCGCGTGCGCCATGGCGCGGCGCAGGAGGCGCTGGCCCAGGCTCTCGCGGCCGCGGAGGAGGCCGAAGAGGCGCTACGCAAGGCCCAGGCGGAAAGCCTGGCGCTCAGCCAGGAGCTGGCGCAGAAGCGGGGCGCCGCCGACGCGGCCCGCGCCGAGGCCGACCGCGCCGAGGAGAAGCTGGCAGCGGTGCGGCGCGAGCTGGAGGACGTGGAGCGCCAGCGCGCCGCCGCCGAGCAGTCCATCGCCGAGACCCGCCCGAACGTGGACGCCCTCGCCGAGCGCGTGGACGCCCTTGCGCGGGAGCTGGAGGAGACCAAGGAGAAGCTTGCGGCCGCCCAGGACGCCGTCGCCCCGCTGCGCGACGAGGCGCAGCGCGCTTCGGAGGCGCTTTCGGAGGCCAAGCTTTCCGCCGCCACGCTGGCCGAGCGCGAGACCTACACGTCCCGCGTGCGCGACGCCCGCGAGCGCGAGATCAAACAGCTTGCCGACGCCGACGCCGAGGCGCGCGCGACGCTGCGCAAGAAGAAGGCGGCCATGGTGCGCATCGAGCCTCTGCTCGCCGTCTTCGAAGAGCTGGTGGACAGCGCGCGGCGATGGACACGCGACCTGGAGGACCAGGCCACGGCCGCGCAGGACTCCACCAGCGGCCTGCATGCGGCCGCGAACGAGGCGCGCGCGGCGGCCCGTCAGGCGCAGGCCGCCTTCGACGCGGCGAACGAGCGCATGAGCGCCGCCCGCGTGGACAAGGGGCGGCTCGAAGTGCAGGTGGAGGCCGCGGTGAACGCCATCGTGCACGACTGCAAGACGCCGCTCGAAACGGCGCTCGCCCTGCCCGAGCTGGAAGACCGCGCCGAAGCCGAAGGGACGGCGTTCAAGCTGCGCCGCCGCATCGCCAACATGGGCACCATCAACCCGGACGCCGCCGACGAGTACGAAGAGCTCAAACGGCGCTACGACTACCTGGCCGGCCAGCTGGCCGACCTGGACGGCGCGCGCCGCACGCTCGCGAAGATCAACCGCGTCATCGACGCGCGCATGAAGGACGACTTCGTGCGCACCTACGAGGCCGTGGACAAGAACTTCCAGGAGATCTTCGGCGTGCTGTTCCCCGGCGGCTCGGCGCACCTGTCCCTGGTGGACCCCGACGATCTGGAGAACACGGGCGTGGAGGTGTCGGCGCAGCCCCGCGGCAAGCGCATCACCAAGATGATGCTCATGAGCGGCGGCGAGAAGTCGCTCACGGCCCTGGCGCTGCTGTTCGCGGTCTACCGCATCCGCGCCACGCCGTTCTACATCCTAGACGAGGTGGAAGCCGCGCTCGACGACTCGAACCTGCGCCGCCTGGCGTCCTACATCGACTCGCTGCGCGACCGGACCCAGCTCATCATGATCACGCACCAGCGCCGCACCATGGAAATGGCCGACGTGCTTTTCGGCGTGTCCATGCAGGCCGACGGCGTCACGAAGGTGATCAGCCAGAAACTGGAACACGCCCTGCAACACGCGGAATAGCGGCCGGGCGCCTGTGAGGCGAAGGCGAAGGTGCCGTCTGTGGTGTGTGGGGCGCTGACGTGGCGCGCGCTTTGAGCTACACTGTTGAACCACGGAAACGACGTGCCGAAACCGCAGAATAGGAGTCCCCCATGGGATTTTTCGAACGCATAAGCGAAGGCCTCGCGCGCTCGCGCGACAAGTTCAAGGAACAGATGAACGTCCTTCTGGACCGCGGCCCGGACCTGGACGACGATTTCTGGGACGGCTTGGAGGAAACGCTCATCCTGGCCGACATCGGCGCGCCGGCGGCAAGCGAGATCGTGGAGAGCCTGCGCGACACGGCCACGCGCAAGGCCCTGCCCGACGCCTACGCCGTGCTCGACCTGCTGAACGACCAGATAGCCGCCACGTTCGCCGAGGGCGGGCAAGACGTGCTGGACGGCGGGGAAGCGGTGGTGCTGTTCGTGGGCATCAACGGCACGGGCAAGACCACCACGGTGGGCAAGCTGGCGAAGGAGGCCACCGACGCGGGCCGCACGGTGCTGCTGGGCAGCGCCGACACGTTCCGCGCCGCCGCCATCGAGCAGCTGGAGGTGTGGGCGCGGCGCGCGGGCGTGGAAGTGGTCACGCGCGAGCGCGGCAGCGACCCGGCCAGCGTGTGCTACGACACCCTGGAGCGTGCCGAGGCGGTGGGCGCCGACCTGGTGCTCATCGACACGGCCGGGCGCCTGCACACGTCGGCCGACCTCATGCGCGAGCTGGAGAAGGTGGTGGGCGTGGTGCGCAAGCGCGCGAACATGCCCGTGTACACGGTGCTGGTCACCGACGCCACCACCGGCCAGAACGGCCTTTCGCAGGCGCGCGAGTTCGACCGCGCGCTCGACCTGGACGGCGTCATCGTCACCAAGCTGGACGGCACCGCCAAGGGCGGCATCGCGCTGGCCATAAGCCACGAGCTGGAACTGCCCGTGCTGAAGATAGGCGTGGGCGAAGGTTTGGACGACCTGCGCGACTTCGATCCGCACGACTTCGCGCGCGCCCTCGTCGGCGAGTTCGACGAACGGGAATAGGGGATCTGCAGGCAGCCGGGCGGGCGTTCTGCGCGAAACATCCTGCGGTGCAAGGATTCGAAAAAGCATTCCGCATTCGGAATGCTTTTTTGTGCGCAGCAATACGAAAACATTCCGAATGCGGTACGATGTCCGCACAGGCAGGCGGACCGACAGGGAAGGAGCGCGCATGCTCACCACGAAGCAGGCAGCCGAGCGGCTGGGAGTGTCGAGCCGGCGAGTGCTCGCCCTCGTTGAGGCGGGCGACCTCGCAGCCGAGCGGTTCGGCCGTTCGTGGATGATCGACGAGCGTTCGGTCGAGGAACGCGCGCGTGCGCCGCGACTTGCCGGTCGGCCGAAGCTGGGGCAGAAGCACCTGCTCAGCCTCAAGCCCTATACGCTCATGAACCGGAACCACGCGGTGTTCGACTTCGTGTACGACGACGAGCGCAAGCGCGTGTCCATCGAACGCGTGCGAGAAGGCGCCGCATGGGCACCGTTGGGCGCGGGCCTTGCGGGGCGGAAACCGAACGGGGAGGACTTTGCCGCATGGCTTCGTCGGCGGTACATGCCGCCGCTTCGGCCGGAAGCCGCCCGGCTCATGCGCGCCGCAGGCGTGTCGTCCACCGATGCGCTCATGTTCGGGTCGTTTGGGCTGAACCTTTCGGACCAGTACTGGTTCAAGCCGGAGGGAGCCGATCTGGACTGGCATGACGTCAACTTCTTCGAGAACGGCTACGAGAGCGTGGAGAGCGGGCTTTTCCGCACGCCCGACAGCTCGACGCCTGGGGTGCTCGAGAAGCGATGGGAGCGCATCGACGGCATCGACTGCTTGATCAAGGGATCTTCGAGCAGCGACGAAAGGGAGCCGTACAACGAGGCGCTCGCCACGCGGCTCTTCCAGCGCCTGCTCGACGAGGGCGAATACGTTCCCTACGAGATAGTCGAGCGTGGCGGCCGCACGTGTTCTTCCTGCCCGACGTTCGTCACGGCGGAGACGGAGTTCGTTCCGGCGGCCGACGTGGCGGTCTGTGCGGGCATTACCGAAGGGCGCGACTTCTACCGCGGGTACGCCGCGTTCTGCGAAGGCAAGGGCATCGAGGGCGCGCGGACGAGTCTTGCGAAGATGATCGTGTGCGACCACGTCATGGCGAACTTCGACCGGCATCGCGGCAACTTCGGGCTGGTGCGCACGGTCGAGACGCTCGACGGATGGCGCATGGCGCCGATGTTCGACAACGGGGCCGGCTTCTTCTCCCGTGCCACGCTGCGCGAGCTCGAACAGGCACGCTTTGTCTGGACGGCCAACCCGTTCGAGGAATACCCCTCGCAGCAGCTTGCGCGCGTGGAGGATCTGAGCTGGTACGATCCGCATATGCTCGACGGCTTCGCCGACGAGGTGCGCGCGGTGCTCGGCCAGAACCCTTCGCTTCCCGAGGCGTTCGTCGAGCATGCCGTCCGCCACGTCCTGCGCAACATCGCCGCCGTGGACGACGTCGCCGCCGAGCGCAACGCCGTCTGGGCCGGGTTCGCGCCAAAGGGCGGCGGCTGCTGAGCAAGGGCCCTTCGCGGCCGGCCATGGCGCTCGCGGACGGCCGCCGCCGGCCGGGGCCGACGCGAAGCGCCTTGCGCCTTGAAAGGCGCACTCGGGGCACAAGGCCGTTGCCTCTCCGTTCGGTTTTGTGCTAGCATGAGGCCAGGTTTTCTGTGGATTCGTGGGTTTTCGAGGGTCTTCTTCCCGATGGCATGCGATATGGGTTCCCGAAGCGAGACGGATAGGCTGGAGTTGCGTGTTGGATCGCAGGCTTGAAAAGGAATTTCTTATCTCGACGCGAATCGTCCTTCCGCTTTCGCGCGATGACCTGCTGTCGAAACACGGGCTGCGTCATTGGGACTTGGGGCCGCTTCTGCAGGGGCTTCTTATGGAGCATGCAGGCACCGCATGTGCCGGGCGGATGCACGGCATGCCGTTCAATCCCTACAGCCAGCATTGCGAATCGGGCGGGGACGGGATCGTTTGGGTCGTCAATGCCTTGACCGACGAGACGTACGACTCCCTCGTCCGGCCTGTCTTGCAGGCTTCGGAATTGCGGATAAAAAAGATCGGCGCCCCATTCCGGATCGACGGGTTCCAAGAGGCCAGGATCACCCGCCGCAGCCTTGCCGACCTGATTCATGGGGACAATACCTCCCGCTTCACCCTCAGATTCGTCACCCCGACCGCATTCAAAAGCGGCGGGACGTACCAGACGATTCCCAGCACGAGGCTTGTCTACCAAAATCTCATCATGCATTACGGCCAGGTGTTCGATGCCGATCACGAGGTCGATCCCGACACGGTGGAGTACCTGGCGTCGCATACGCTCATTGCGAGATACAGCCTCCATTCCTGTTCTTTTCTGGTTTCAGGAAAGCGCATACCGGCCTTCATGGGGAACATGACCGTCAACGTGGAAGGGCCGCAGCCTCTTAGAGGGTTTGCGCACATGCTCTTTCGTTTCGGCGAATTCGGCGGTGTGGGGATAAAGACTTCGATGGGAATGGGAGGGCTTTCGGTAGGGTGAACGAAACAAAGCTGCAATTGGTTTACGGTGCGCTGTTGCATGATGTTGGCAAGGTGGTCATCAGGGGGTTCTCGGGCCAGGGAACCCATTCGAGGCTTGGCGCGGATTTCGTGAGGGATGCCATCAGGGCCGATGCTTCCACGGTGGAGCGCGTCGTCGAGCAAATCCGGTACCATCATGCGAAAGAGATGGTCACCGCCAGGCTTGCAACGGATTCCCTCGCATACATCACGTACTTCGCCGACAACATCAGCGCCGGCATGGACCGCAAGAACGAAGGCGAGGATTCCGGATTCGACCGCGATGCGAAGCTGAGGAAGGTTTTCAACGTCCTATGCGGGCACCGGGACGACAACGTGGTGGAACACGAGGACTACAATGCCATCCGCGAGTCCATTCGGGCGGAGCTGGCCGGCGCTCCCGCTTCGGAAGAGCGCATAGGGTCGCTTCTCCACCTTCTTGAAGCGAAGTGCGGAGGCGTTCCGTCTTCGACGGACAGGTCGCAGCTCATGGACGTATCGCTGTTCGACCATGCGAAAACGACCGCCGCTCTGGCGACCTGCCTTTACGACTACCTTTGCGCTGCGGGCACGACCGACTATCGCGCGACGCTTTTCGATGCGCAAACGTCCTCTCGGCATTACGACGATCCGATGTTTCTGCTGTGGTCGTGCGACCTGAGCGGCATCCAGGACTTCATCTACCAGATCAGCGGGTCGGGCGCATTGAAGCAGCTCCGTGCGCGGTCGTTCTACCTGGAGATGCTTCTGGAGCACTGCATGGACGAGCTTTTGTGCCGGCTGGACCTCACGCGGTGCAACCTGCTCTACACAGGCGGAGGCCATGCCTATGCGATTTTCCCCAACACCGGATCGGCCAAGGCCGTCTTGCAGGGGTTTGCCTCGGAGCTCAAGCAGTGGCTTATAGAGAGCTTCGGGGTCGACCTGTTCTGCGCCTGCGCTTTCGTGCCCTGTTCGGCGAACGACCTCATGAACAAGGGAGGCACCGTCCGCGGCGCGAAACGCTATCGGCTTTTGTATCACGATTTGGCCGTCAGGCTGTCCGAAGAGAAAGGCAGCCGTTACACGGCGGCGGAAATAGCCGCATTCAACTTCTCCGCCACGGAGGATTCGGCCCATGCGCGCGAATGCAGCGAATGTCACCGAAGCGACAGGGGCGTCGATGCAGACGGGCGATGCCCGCTTTGCGGCGCATTGGCCCGCATATCGCCCGACATGGCGCGAAAGGACGTGTTCGTCGTTTCCGATGCAGGCGACCTTGCGCTGCCGTTCGGCAAGTTCCTGACGGTTTACAGGAGGGACGAATACCTCTCGAAAAAGCCGGTTGCGGCGCGCGTGTACACCAAGCAATGGGATACGGGCGACGGCCTTTCCACCCACTTGTGGATGGGCGACTACGCCGCCGAACAGGACGGCGGGGGCATCGCCGCCTATGCCGAAAGCAGCGCGACGCTCGAGGGCGGGGGAGCGCCGGGGATACGGCGCCTGGGCGTGCTGCGTGCCGACGTGGACAACCTCGGGAGCGTTTTCGCGCATGGGCTGCCGGACGACAAGGCGTCCATAAGCCGGACGGCGACGCTCAGCCGTGCGCTCAGCTATTTCTTCAAGCATGAAATCAACGGCATCCTCGAGAAAAGAGGGTACCGCGTCCAGATAATCTACTCCGGTGGCGACGACCTGTTTCTGGTGGGCAACTGGAACGACGTCATCCATGCGGCCCGGGATGTCCGCGCCGCGCTGAACGACTTCACGGGAAACGGCGTGCTCACCATAAGCGCCGGCATCGGCATGTTCGACCCGAAGTATCCCATCGCGCGCATGGCCGACGAGACGGGCGCGCTCGAGGACGCCGCGAAGCGGCATGTCGGCAGGGACGGCAAGGGAAAGGACGCCGTTGCGCTGTGGACAGAGGGCAACGTGTTCGGCTGGGACGAGTTCGAAAACGGGGTTTGCGGAAAGCTCCTCGAAATAGAAAGCGCCTTCAGGGAGAACGACAAAGGCAAGGCGTTCGTCTACAAGCTGGTGGAACTGCTGCGGAACGCGGAAGACCCCATTTCCATACCCCGTTTGGCCTACCTGCTCGCACGGAGCTTCGAAGATGCCGGCGCGCGCGGCGAAGAGGCGAGCAGGAGGTTCTTCGAATGGGCGACCGACGAACAGGAGCGCAGAAGCCTGGTGACCGCACTGGAATGGTACGTCTACGCTACTCGCGAAAGGGGCTGAGCATGGCGGAACGGGAGACAAAAGAGCTGTACTCCAAGGAGGGCGAAAAGGCATACGAGGTAAGGGAGGACAACTACGCCGACTGTGCCAATGAGATCATGCGCAGACGAGAGCAGGACTTCCCTGGGCTCACCACCACGAAGCTGAGGGGGATTTACGCCCATATAGTGAACCTTGCCTCGAGGATCGGGAGTCAGGAAGAGTTCGAAAAACTGAAGGGCGACCTGCAGTACCTGAAGGTGAAGATGGCCTACGAGGCAGGCCGCGAAAGTGCCGTCAAGAGCTTCTTCGAAAAGACGAACCTCATGGGCATGCTGGATAGCGTTCCCACCTACGACCGGTTCCTTCTGTACTGCCGCTACGCAGAGAGCCTGGTGGCGTACTTCAAGTACTATGGCGGAAAGGACTAGCGAGATGGCATTCACGTCGACCAAGATCAAGATAACGGGCGTCATCGAGGTCAAGACCGGGCTGCATATCGGTGGCGACGCCTCGTTTTCCGCCATCGGGGCGATCGATTCGCCCGTTGTGCGCGATCCTCTCACGCGAGGCCCCATCATTCCGGGCAGCACGCTCAAGGGAAAGCTGCGCGCGCTGCTGGCACGCGAGTTCGGGGTTCAGCCCGCTTCGGGAGTGGCCGGCTTCGAAAAGGAGCCTCCCGAGATCGCGCGCCTGTTCGGTTCGAGCAAGAAGAGGTCGGACGCTTCGGGCGAGGGCGTTCAGCAGAGCAGGCTCATGTTCAAGGACGCCTTCCTTGAAAACAGGGACGAACTGCCGCAGGTGTTCGAAGCGAAATTCGAGAACGCCATCGACCGCCTGACGGCCGTGGCGAACCCCCGGCAGATCGAGCGTGTCGTTCGCGGCGCCAAGTTCGACTTGGAGATAATCTACAACGTGGAGGATCCCGAACAGATCGGGGAGGACTTCAAGAACCTGCAGACCGCTTTCGATCTTTTGCGCAACGACTACCTGGGTGGTGGCGGGACGCGCGGCAGCGGGCGCGTCGATCTGGTTGGCCTGGAAACATGCATCGTCACGGGCGATAAGGCCATCGACGTTCCGGAGCTGCGATGACGGCCACGGTGGTAAAGCTCTCGTTCACCTCGCCCGTCCATTTCGGCAACGGGCGCCTGTCGGACGCCGAATGCGCCTGTTCGGCGGACACCCTGTTCAGCGCCTTGTTCATGGAAGCAATGGCGCAGGGGTCGCAGGAGGATTTGCTTGCGGCCGCACGGGACGGGGACCTGCTTCTAAGCGATGCCTTCCCGTGGATGGGCGACGACTGCTATCTTCCCAAGCCGTATGGCGCACCTGCGCTTTTCGCTTCGGACGAGGAATCCGAATCGCGCGGCTCCGCTGACAAGAAGGCGTTCAAGAAGCTCCGCTACCTTCCCCGAGACGCTTACGGGTCGTTCTTCGACGGCACGCTGGATGCCGTGGAGACGTTGCGCGCCTTGGACGAGGGCCTTGGGGCGAGCGGGCTTGTCACCAAGGTGGATTTGCGCCGGGAAGGCGGCGATGGCGGCCTGGAAGATGGCGGCGACGCGAAGCCCTACCACGTGGGCGGGTTTCATTACCGCGAGGGAGCCGGCCTGTACTTCATCGCAAAGGGCGGCTACGACATCGCCCCCCTTCTCGAAAGCCTGCGCTACAGCGGCCTTGGAGGGAAGCGGTCGGCGGGATACGGGCGCTTCGAATACGAGCTGACCGCGAATGCGTCCGATGCCGTGCCCGCGACGCCGGGCTGCCGCGTGCTGCTGTCCTTGGCCGCCCCGACTGCCGACGAGCTTTCGGACGGCCTTCTGCAAGGCGCCCGCTACCTGCTGAAGAGGCGTGCGGGATTCGTCCAGTCGGGCACCTATTCCGCCGAGCCTCTGAAAAAGCGCGACTTCTATGCTTTTGCGGCAGGTTCCACTTTCGAGCGTACGTTTGCCGGGGACGTGTTCGACGTGTCTGCGGGCGGTGCGCATCCGGTATGGCGCTATGCCAGGGCGTTCTGGACGGGGGAGCAGTGATGGGGACAAGGCGCTATCGCATAGACCTTACGACGAAGGGGCTCGTTCACATAGGAAACGGCCGTTCTCTGGGAAAGAAGGATTATTTCCTGCAACAGGGGAAGATCGCCGTGCTGGATGCCAAGGCGTTCGTTTCCCGGCTCGACGAGAAACGGCTTGAAGACTACTGCAGATTCCTTGAAACGGACTCGAGGTCGGGGTTGGATGATTTCCTTGACAAGCACGATCTGCGCGGCGTGGCGGAAAAGGCCGTGGCCTACCGGTTGGACGCCGCCTTGAAGGGAAGAAACGGGCGCGGGCGATATCTGGAAGTCGGAGAATTCGTCAAGGACGCCTACGGCTGCCCGTACGTTCCCGGCTCCAGCTTCAAGGGAATGCTCAGGACGGTGCTGCTTTCGGCCTTGATCGAGGAAGGCCCCGAAGCGTTCTTGCAGGGCTATCCACAGAACGGGGGATGGCGCAGGGACAAGGATGCCGCTGCCGGGATCGAGCGGCAGGCGTTTCGGGGCGGCGACCCGCGCGCCGTCAGTGACATCATGCGTTTTGTGTCCGTGTCCGACTCGGATCCCCTCGATGCGGGCGATCTGGTGTTTGCTGGGAAATACGACAAGTTCTCCAAGGGGGACGCGGCCGAACACAAGCGACGTAGGGGAGGGCGTTCGGCGAATGCAGGTGTCGGCGGCAACGACCTGAACATCTATCGGGAATGCCTGCGTCCGGGCACGGTGGCGACGCTGCATGTGGGCATCGACGAGCGGATCGACGAACGTCTTCCCTTTCCTCTCGACGAAGACGGTCTTGCGAGCCTGTTCCAGCGCTTCGATGCACGCTACCGGAAATGCTTTCTGGATGCATTCGAGTTCGAAGAAAGCCCCGGAGGCGGTGCGGGAGGTTCGGGGGGCGCCGACGACGGAATGTGTCGTTACGTCGTCAAGTCCGGGCCGTTTGAAGGGAAGCGCTGCCGCAACCATGCGATTGCGGGGACGGGGTATTGCAACATGCACCAAGACGAGGCCGCCGCGCCCTCCGGAGCCCTTTCGAAGCATGGTGGGCTGACCTGCTATCTTGGCGGCGGCGTCGATTTCGACAGCAAAACCGTTCTGAACGCCCTGTTCGCATGCGATGCCGAGCGCCTGCGCGAAACCGCCCACATCCTCTACGCGCAGTTTCCCACGAAGATAGACGACAGGTTCTCCGGCGGGAGGCATCGTGCGTTGTGGAACAAGGTGGAAGGCGAGGGCTTTCCGCCAAAACAGATGACAGCCAAATTCAGGGGCGGTGCCGTGAGCAAGGCGAAGGACGACCATCGCCACTGGATGGACGAGGACCTGGGCGTGTCTCCCCACACCATGAAGCTCGGCAAGGTGGGAGACGAATTGCTACCTATGGGAAAATGTTCTCTTTGCATCGTCGCCGAGCCGTTGCAAGGCGGGTTCGAAGGAGGTGCGGTCCGATGAGGGTGCTGTTCTCTCCCGTGGGGACTTCCGATCCCATGACCACGCTGGGAGACGGGCCCATGCTTCATATCGCGAGGCATTATGCGCCCGACAAGATAGTCCTGCTGTTGTCGCCTGCCATGAGGCGCTACGAAGACCATGACGGACGCTACACGCATGCCCTCGGTCTGCTTGCGGAGGCGGCGGGACGTGCGGCGCCAAAGGTGGAGCTTGTCTGCTCCCGTGTCGATTCGGTGCATCGCTACGACTGCTACATCAGAGAATTCGAAGAGCACCTTGCGCGCATGGCGCACGAAAACACCGGGGCGGAAATAGTGGCCAACGTCACTTCGGGAACGCCTGCCATGCAACAGGCGCTCGTGGCCATCGACGCTTTCGGCCGCTACGGGCTTCGTGCGGTTCAGGTGGAAACGCCGAAGAGGGGCATCAATGCGCTGGGGGATCGCGAAAACCCCGACGACTACGATTTCGAGACGCTGTGGGAGTTGAATCCCGACAACGGAGAGGGGCGAAAGAACCGCTGCATAGAGGTCGAGTCGGTAAACTTCTGCGGTCTCATACTGCGCGACAACATAAAGTCGCTCGTGGAGGGCTACGATTATGTGGCCGCTTTCCGACTTGCCGAACAATGCGCGTCCATCCCGCAGCAAGCGAAAAGTCTTCTTGAAGGATGCGTGCGCCGCATGCGGCTCGACGAGTCGGCCGATTCGTGTTTCAGGGGGTATGCGGGCACGCCGTTTGCCTACAGTCCTGCCGAGAAGTTGGCGGAGTATCTGGCGGTGATGGAGGTGTATCTGCTTCGGGAGCAATGGTCCGATTACCTTCGCGCGTTGACCCCTGCCCTGTTCGAAATACTGTTTAAGCGCGTTGAAAGGGTGTTGCCCCCGGCTGCATGGCTGGAGAGCAAGGAAGAAGGGGGCCACAGGGTTTATCGTGTCGTGTGGGAGAAGGTGAGCGAAAACGCCGTTTTGAGTTCGGCGTTGCGGTGGCTCAAAGCTGGGCAGAACCCTCGTGTAGGGAGCAATCATCTCTGCTGCGTGCTCAAAAGCCTTGTTTCTGCGGAGGTCTACGAACCTTACGGCAAGCTGCGCAACATGGAATGCAAAGCCCGCAACCGCATGGCGCACGAGATATCGCGCGTGAGCAAGAGGTCGTTGGAGAAGGAGGCGGGAATCTCTTTCAAAGAATCGATGGATCTCCTGTTTGACCTGGCCGACGCGAAAGCAAAACGCAGGTTGTACGCGCGCATCAACGAAGAGCTGACCGGTCTTCTGTGAAAGCGAAAGACCGCCCCGTTGGGGAATGAGGTGAAGCGTCGAGGGGAAGATCTGCTCCGTTTAGGATTGGAGGGGAGCCATGCATCTCTATCTTGTCGATAGCGCTGTGAAAATCGGTTTGTCCGAAAACAGGCTCACGGTGAAGAGTGCTGCCGACGACTCGCTGGTGCGGGATTTCCCCTTCGACGACGTGGACGGCATATCCGTTTTCGGAAAGCCCCAGTTCTCCACCCACTTGCTTTGCGCATGCATAGGGCGGGCGGTTCCCGTGCTGTTCTATTCCGAGGACGGCCGCTACTTCGGGCACCTTTCGTTGTCCGAGCACGTGGATCCCGAAAGGCAGAAGCGGCAGATCTATCTGAGCGACGACAAGGATTTCTGCCTAGCCTGGTCGAAACGCATCGTGCGGGCCAAGTTGCTGAACGGCCTGCAGATGCTGCAATCGCTGCCTGACGTATACGAATTCCAAGAAAGAGAGTTGCACGGCCTGCTTCATTCGCTGGAGTATCTGCACACGGCCGAAAGCGTTTCCCAGGTCCTTGGGTTCGAAGGCAACGGAGCGAAAGCGTATTTCAGCTGTCTGCCGAAGCTTCTGACGAATGGGGATTTCTCGTTTCGCGGTCGGAGCGCCCGTCCGCCACGCGACGCCTTCAACTCCATGTTGAGCTTCGGCTACAGCATCGTCCACCGTAACATCGTCGGTGCCGTAAATGCGGCGGGATTGCATCCGAGCTTTGCGTTTCTTCATGCGACGAAGCAAGGGCACGCGGCGCTTGCTTCGGATCTCATGGAGGAATGGCGGGCATGGCTGGTCGACAGGGTGGTTCTGGACTTGGTGAACGGAGGCGCCGTTTGCCGAGGCGATTTCTATGAAAACGATGTGGGCGCGGTGCGCATGCAGGTCAATGCGATGAGGTGTCTCGCGCATCGTCTTGGGGATGAGATGGTGCGCAGCGAGGCGTATTTCTTCGAAGGTGGAGATGGAAGGGCGTGTGGATTTCAGGTGGCATTGCGACGCAAGGTTCTTATGTTGGCCGAGGCTATGGAGAAGGGGGATCCTGCTGCATATCAGCCGTTCGTCTGGAGGCGCGACATGGAGGCGCGTGGACATGCTGAAGGTTCATGAGACGCGCCTTGGCAAGATACGAGGATCGTCGCCTGCGGAAGACCGGTATTATGTGGTCGTGCTGTTCGACATATCCAACCAGAAGAAATACCGCAGGATCATCAAGATACTCAACGGATACGGCGACAGGATACAGTATTCCATTTTCGAGGCTTACCTTAGAAGCGCTCAGATAAAGGAAATGGTGCAGAAGACGAGGGACGTAATGGCGAACGAGAGGTATTACGACCCGAAGGACAAAATTCGCATCTATCGAGTGGCGGGCAATTGCGAATTGACGATTTTCGGCGATTACGTCGAGCCTGCTCCGATGGGCGACGTGTTCATTTGACGGATCGTTGCGCCTTGTGTATCTGCGTTTCGTGCGGGAGCAAAGGGCCAAGGGGCTTTACGCAAGGGGTTGGATTCAAAGGGGTTTGAGGGCTTCGATGGAGCTTGAATTTGAATTGGCGGGGTGAAAGCTTGACGCAGACGCTTGCTTTGAATATGCTTCTCGTCGTTAAGCAGATCTCGCGCATCATGTCAATACGGTGAGATCTGCCCCAACCCCGCGAGGGGACGGAAACT
>CAJFVW010000153.1 GCA_904420575.1 uncultured Gordonibacter sp. | reverse complement strand
GTTGTACAGGCGCGCGATGACGTGGGGCACGCCGAACAGGCGGCTGGCCACCTCGGCGCACATGAGGTTGGCGTTGTCGGACTGCGTCACGGCGGCCATGACGTCGCACTCGTCCACGCCTGCCTTGACAAGGGTGTCCTCGTCGAAGCCGACGCCCTGCACCGTTGAGCCGTTGAAGTTGCGCCCCAGGTTGGCGAACGCGTCGGCCTTGAGGTCGATCACGCACACGTTGGCGCCGTTGTCCGACAGCATGCTTGCCAGCTGCGATCCCACGCGGCCGCATCCGACCACGATCACGTTGCTCATGCCCGATCCTTTTCTTGCCTTCGTCCGTTGGCGCAGCCTCTTCGCTTCGTTCCGCGCGTGCAGGCGCGAAGGAAAGGCCACGTTGCCTGGTAGCAGGATACTGCAAAAGGCCGCACGACGTGCGGACTGCTCCCAAACGGCAAGAAAAAAGCCGCCCCAACAGGCGGCGATTCCCTGGATGGTTGACGACGGCGAAGCGAAAACGGGCGCTGCGCCGATCCTGGAACCGGCCGTCCCGTCGCCCGCCGGCCGCGCGTCAGATGCGCTTCATCTCGCTCAGCGTGGAATTGAACCAGTTGTCGTAGTTCGGCGGGCAGTACTTCATGGCGTGGGAGTACGTGATGGAATACCCGTAGTTGCTCTTCAGGCCGGCCACATGCGCGTTGATGGCCTCTTCCCAGCTGGACCAGCTCGACTGCCCCCAGCCCCACGCGTTGTGCGGGAGGAAGCAGTTGGCGCCCTTGGAGCTTTCGGTGTTGGAGATGGCGGGCGACCAGCGCGGGTCGACGCCGTTGTTCCATGCGGCGGTCGCGAACGTGACGCCCTGCCCTTCCAGCGGCGATCCCGCCAGGTAGGCGTCGATGCGGGCCGTCCACTCGGCGATGAATTCCTCTTGGCTCACGTCCCAGTTGACCTCGGAGAGAGACGCCACGGCGTTCGAGGCGGCATCCTGGCTGACCTTCTCCTGCTGCTTTTGCTGGGCGGCTTCCAACTCTTGGCGGCGCTGCTCGTCGGCGAGGCGCTGCGCCTCTTCGGCTGCAAGGCGTTCGGCCTCTTCCTTCTCCTCGATGGCCTTGATGCCCTGCGTCATGTCGCGCTGTGCGGTGCTGGTGAGCACGGTGTCTTCACGCGGAACGTCGGAAGACGCGGCAAAGGTGGCGGAAGCGGAAGAATCGTACCGGGGAGCCTCGCTGGTGACGGAAAGGCCGAACGTGGAGGCTTCGGAAGCCCCGGCGCCCGCAGACGCGATGCCGAAGCCAATGCCTCCGGCAACGACCAGAGAGGCGCATCCCACGGCCACCACGCGCGCCGCGATGCTCGATCTCTTCTTGGTGTATCGTTTCACTGCCAAGCGTCCAATACCTTTCGTCAAGCAACGCACAACCAGACCGCCGAAGCGGTGACAGCGTGGTTGATTGTGAGAGGGTTTGCTGCCGAAGGGCCGATATGTCGTTGTTACAAGGCGTCATTCTACCGTAAATGACCCCCGGAGAGCAAAATTATGTGGAGGCGGCTTCACGTTTTGTTCGCTTGACAAACGCAAAATCGCCTAACGCTGCAGGTAGGCCTATAGAACGCCCGCCACGTGGAAAAGCGAACGAATCATGGTTTCTGGCGAACGGCATGAATAGGTCATTTCCCAGACGTATTCCTGCGCGAACGGAACGTCGATGATCATGAACTCCGTGGGCCCCGGCACCGAGAACCACACGAAGCCGCCTATGCAGAACGCCGCGAAGCACAGGGCTGCCAGCAAGGGGAACAGCGGCGACTTCAGGGCGCCCCCCATGACGAACAGCCCCGCCATGATGACGAGCAGCGGCCACAGGTTCGCGAACGTGCGGGCAATGGTCGCACAGTCGAACGCTCCCAGGCTGATGGGCAGAAGCGACGCGCCCATGCAGAACAGGATGAGACCGCCGGAGAACTTCTTCGCACGGCGGCCGCGTTCGCCCGGTACGACCATCTGAACGATGCCTACGATGACGAGCGCCAGCGGCCAGAACTGCCACCACGCCACGCCGATGATGAACTTGCTGACCAGCGCCAAGACGCCGCAGAACAGAAGCAGGATGCCGAAGACGAGGGCGGCCTTCGCCCCTCCGGAATGCGCCGGATCGCCGGCGTGCACCGGGTTGCCGGCCGGAGTAGGTGCGGCCGGTGCCGGAGGCGCGGACGCGGCCGGTGCCGGAGGCGTCGAAGCGGCCGATCCGGGAGACGCAGGGGCCGTGCCGTGCGGAAAGGACGCGGGCGGTTCGGGCGGCACATGGCCGACGCCTCGATAGGCCCCGTACATGGGCGGGTGCGTGGAAGCAGCCGATGCGGCGGCCGTCTCGGAGGCGCTGCGGGCACGGTCGCAGTCGATGGTGCCGTAGGTGTCCGAATGCACGTGCTGCGGCGTGACCTCGTACGGGGCAGGACGTTCGGGAGCCTTCGGCAGCATCATCCACAATACCAGATAGGCGATGGCGGCCAAGCCGCTCGTCGCGAGCGACAGGATGACCGTCAGGATGCGCACCACGATGGGGTCGACGCCGAAGTAGTCGGCTATGCCGGCGCAGACTCCGCCCGCCAAGGCGTCGCGAGAGCGGAACAGCTGCCTTTCTCCGTCCATGCCTTCCCTTTCTGCGCGCCTCCGGCGCACCGACGGCGCTCGGTCCCTGCAGCGCCGCCGCCCGCCATCTGCTACACGGACGCGTGCGCGTCCTCTTCGGCCGCCGCTTTGTCGCCACCTTCGGCTTCGCAAGCGCAGAGCCGTTCCACCTTGATGGTGGAGATGCGGCTGCGGCGCATCTGCTCGATCCTGAACGAATACCCGCCCACCATAAGCTCGTCCCCAGGCTTCGGCACGTAGTCCAGCGTGTCCATCAGCCAGCCGGCAATGGTCTCGTAGTCGTCGGATTCAACGACCGGCCAGCCCAGCTTCAGCGCGTCGTCGACCGGAAGGCGGCCATCGACCCGCCACGCTTCTTCGCCCACCAGGGTCAGGTACTTGCTCTCCGCGTCCGATTCGTCGATGATCTCCCCGACGATCTCTTCCACAATGTCCTCGATGGTTATTAAACCATCGGTTCCCCCGTACTCGTCCACCACGATGGCCATTTGTTGACGATTCGTTTGCATTTCGGACAACAGGGGGAAGATGTCCTTCGTCTCGGGCACGAACATGGCTTCGTAGGCGTACTTGCCCACCGGTTCTTCCGCGTGACCGTCCATGAGCGGCGCGATGAGGTCCTTGTAGTGGACGATGCCCACGATGCGGTCGCAGTCCTCGTGGTATACGGGCAGGCGGGAATAGCCGGTGCCGTGCATGCGCTCGATGGCCGTGCGCACGGTTTCCACGTCTTCCACCAGGATCATGTCGACGCGCGGCTGCATGACCTCGTGCACCGACGTGTCGCCCATGTCGATGATCTCGTGGATCATGCGCTTCTCGTCTTCCAGCAGCTCGTCGTTGTCGGCCACCATGAGCTTGATCTCCTCTTCCGAGGCGCCCTGGTTCTCGTCGCAGTTCTTGATGCCCAGCAGGCGCGCCAGGCCGTTGGCCGAGGCGGACGTGAAGGCCACCAGCGGCGAGGCGATCTTCTGGAACACGCGCAGGGGGCCGGCCACCGTCTTGCTCACCCGTTCGGGATCGGCCAGCGCCATGCGCTTGGGCACCAGCTCGCCCACCACGATGCTCAGATACGAGACCACCAGCGTGATGAACACCGGGGCGATAACCGGGGCCGCCGCCGACAGCCAGTCGATGCCGAAACCCTGCATCCACTTCGCCAGAGGGTCGGACAGGTTGGTGGCTGCGGCGGCCGAGGCGAAGAAGCCCACGAGCGTGATGGCCACCTGGATGGTGGCCAGGAACTGGCCGGAATCCTGCGCGAGGCCGAGCGCCCGAGCGGCGCGCGCGTCGCCTTCGTCGGCCTCCTTCTGCAGCAAGACGTGCTTGGCGTTGACGAGCGCCATCTCCGACATGGAGAAATAGCCGTTTACAAGCACGAGTACGAACGTGACGACGATGCTGATGCCTATGTCCATGGTGGTGCGGTGTCACTCCTTCATGACGGGGGATCGTTGTCCGGGTGCACGAAAGCCATCCGTCGGGCCGTCGGGCACGTCACGGAGCGGTCGGAGCCTGGTGCGAACGTTGTGGGAGGCATCGTGGCGCGCCGAAGGCCGCTCCGAAAACCGTGGGGCTGTCATGCCCGCGCGCTCGTGCGCGCGGCGCTTACATAATATAGAGGGCGATGGCCAGGAACTGCAGCACGCTTCCTGCCAGGACCCACAGGTGGAAGATGGAATGCATGTAGCGGACCTTCTTCAGCACGTAGAAAACACAGCCGACCGTGTAGCACACGCCACCGCCCACGAGCAGCCACAGGCCCGGCGCGGCCAGGTTGGCCACCAGCGGCGGCAGGAACCACACGACGCACCACCCCAGAAGCAGGTAGAGCGCAGCGGAGATCCACCGGGGGCGGAAGACCCAGAACGCCTCGCACGCCACGCCTGCCAGCGCGACGGCCCAAACGAACACGCACAGCCACATGCCGCCGTCGGCGCTGAGGGTGATCAGGCAGAACGGCGTGTACGATCCGGCTATGAACAGGTAGATGCAGCTGTGGTCGAGCACCTTGAACACGCGCTTGGCTCGGTCGTTGGTGAAGGCGTGGTACAGCGTGGACATGGTGTATTCCACGATCATGGTGGCCAGATACACGATGGCGGCGAACAGGAAGATGCCGCCGCCGTCCTCCAGGGCACGCATGATCAGGAACGGGGTGGCCACCAGCGCCAAGACGATGCCGAGGCCATGGGTGACGGAGTTGGCCACCTCTTCGCCGCGCGTGTACTCGCGCACGTTGTGCGACGTGCGGACTCCGAGGTGAGGTTCCACCCCGGAGGACGAGGTACTTCGACCGTTGGATGAATCAGACGCTGTCTTCGTGTTCATGCCCGTTACTGTACCACATTTCCGTGTGGCTTGAGCCATCCGAGCCACGCCGAGGCATCTTCTTCACATACGTCGATCAGGCGGACCGTCGTGCCGCCGATGCCCGCTGCCGTGCGCGCGTTGACGGTGGCGGTATGGGCGCGGCGCTGGAAGGGGTTCGTCTTCGTGAAGCCGAACTGAATCTTTTTGCGCGGGAAACTGATGGTCTCGCGCGCGAACCCGCCGTTGCTCACCTGCATGAACCGCTCGTTGTAGGAGAATCCCGAACCGCGGAACCACAGCACGGCGCCGATGGCGTCCAGGACCAGCAGCACGAAGCACAGCGCGTAGCCGACGGCGGCGGCCATGTTGGCGAAGTACAGCACGGCCATGTCTTCCGGCACGTTGGCATCGAGGACCATGTTGAGCACGATCTGCACGATGGCCACGGTGACGGCCAGCCAGAACCCGGTGCCCTGGATGAGGCAGCGGCGGATGAGCGCCCGGCGCAGCCCCACGCGCGCGACCGGCTTGTTGTCCACGGGCACGTCGGCAAATTCGGGGATGATGCCCGCCAGTATTTCCGGCACACGGTCGAGCTTCACGAAGGGATGGATGACCAGGCCACGCGTGTTCAGGCCGTTGTTCTGCTCGTTGGAGTTTTCCGCCGCCGCGTCGATCTTGCCGAGCGACAGCTCGCAGTACCCCATGAGGCGGCGGATGAAGCTCTGCTTCACCACTACCGACTGCACGCGGTCGACGTCGACGCCCTGGAAACGATGCTGCAAAAGCCCGTGTTCGACCTCGATGCGGTTGTCGCGCCGGCACGCGCGGAAACCGCCGTAGGAGATGCACGTGCCGATGGCCGACAGGACCCACATGACGGCGGCCACGGCCAAAAACGCCACCACGCCGACGGCGATGAGGTTGCCGCCGAACAGGCGCGACCCTGCCTCCACCACGTTGCCTACCACCGGTTCGAACGAGCCGAACAGAAGCGGCACCACCTCGCCGGCCACCTGCGCCACCGCGCCGATGATGCCGATCGCAATGAGCAGGAACGCCGTGTTGTTGGAGATGCCGGTCAGGACGAGCTCCTTGTTCGACATGCCGTACTCGTAGGTGATCCTGCCCGTATCGACGTGCATGCCGCCGAACACGCCCCGCACGTCGTTCCACAGCTCGGCAGGAGCGTCCAGCACGTTGCCTGGCGATTGGTGAGCAAGATAGGCGCCGGGAACGGCAGAGCCGCCCGGGATCGGAGCGCCGGGCATGCCGCCCGCCTGCGGCGCAAAGCCTGGCACGGCCATGCCTGCCGCCGCGGCCGCGGCGGCGGCAGCGACGGCCGGGTCGGCGCCGTTCTGGACGGACAGCTGGTACTGCTTGCGCGAGAACAGTTCGCGGCGCAGGGCTTCGGCCTGCGACTTCTGCACGAAGGGAACGGTGACGGCCTTGTTCGACGCTCCGCCGGCCGTGTCGATGCTCACCGTGCAGACGCCGAACACGCGCTGCAGAAGCGACGCGCGCTGATCGACCGACTGGATGCGCTGATAGGGCACGTGCACGCGCTTCTTGTTGAAGATGCCCGAATACAGGTTGAACTCCTCGGGACCCAGCTCGTAGTACAGATGCTTGTACGAGACCCATTGGTAGAGCGCCACCAGGCCCACCACCAGGACGAGGCCGCCCGCGACGCACAGGCCCACGATAACCAATACGGGGCCGTCGGACGACGTGATGGTGTCCCCTTCCGAGATCGCGCCGACAATGGCCGATCCCATGGAGAACAGCACGACCACCAGAAGCATGACGGCCGTTTGGATGCTACCGAGCCATATGTAGCTGTGATGCACGTGATGGCGCTCGAGCACGCCCTGCCGGTCCTGCGGCCCCGCGGGCGGCTGCTGCGGAGCGCCCCACGCCTGGGGCGGCTGTTGAGGGGGCCAGGGCTGCGCGGCAGGCGGTTGCTGCGCAGGCCAAGGCTGCGGAGCATTCGGCTGCTGCGGCAACGGAGGCTGCGCCATGCCCGGCTGCGGGGCGGGCCGCCCCTGGGGCGGCTGCGGGGGTGTGTTCGGCTGCTGCTCGGGCGTCATCACACGTCCTCCTGGGCAAGGCGGGCCAGCTCGGCCGCGCGGTCGCGCAGCTGCTCGGCCACGTCCAGGGCAAGGCCGGGTATCTCGTGCTCGCCGGCAGCCGTGGCTACCGTGACGCTGGACAGGCCGAACGCGCGCAGGATGGGCCCTTGGCGCGTGTCGGTGTTCTGCACGCGGATGAACGGGATGATGAAGCGCTTGCGCCAGATGATGCCGCGCGCAATGTCCAGATAGTCCTCGGAAAGCTCGTAACGCCACCGCACGTAGCGGATAGGTGGCAGTACCGCCAGCCACAGCACCAGCGCCGCCACGAACACGACCGCCTCGACGACGAGCACCAGGGTTATCCATGGTGCCGGATCGGTGGCCGCGGCTATGAGGAACGGCACGAAGCAGCAGAGGAACACCAGCGTGAGCCACGCCGCGTCGTTGATGCGCCATACGTTCTTGATCCGGGGATCCAACTGGTTTTGGGGTAACTCTCTCATGGCCGTCCTATCGTAGGTCGTCTGATCGTCTGCACCATGATACCAGACATGGCGGAAGGCCCGCAGCTGAATGCCGCGGGCCTTCCGACAGGAAATGCAAAGCAACCGACAACGCGATTACACGCCGAAGATGTTCTCCACCTCGGAGGCAAGCGAGTCCTCGTCCACGACCCACGAGCTGCCCTTCTTCTCCACGTCGATCATCATGAACGTTTCCGTGACGTCGGTGCTCTTGTCCATGGCTGCCAGGAACAGTTCGCCGAGCTTGGCCTTCAAGGCGGCCTCGTCGGTCATGTTCTGGTATTCCTCGGTTTCCATGTACGCGTCGATCTCGTCGTTGAACGCCAGCGAGAACGCATAGACGTCGCGCACCGTCGCCGTCACGTCCACCCAACCGGTGTCGCCGGTAATGAAGGCGTCTTCGATGGTGTAGTCGAGATCTCCCATGAGCCATTCGGCGAACGTCATCGGATCGACGCCCAGTTCGGTCATGCTGAAGCCGGAACCCTCGGTGAACCCTTCGTCCAAAGCATCCGCGATTTCCTGCATGTCGGTGTCGGACATGGACTTGAGCGCAGAAAGGGCCTGGTCAACGGCCGCCTTGGCCGCTTCCTCGTCGGCTTCCTGCGTCGCGTCGGAAGAGTTTGCGCCCGGCGCGGGCACCTCGATGGGAGGATTGGCGGTCAGGCTGTCGCGGCTGTTCTCGTACTCGTTCAGGGCAGCGACGGCCGTGATGCTCACCACCAGCCAGAAGACGAATGCGATCACCGAAAGGACGATGCCGACGATGCCGCAGATCTTGCCTCCCGTGGCCTTGCTGTCCTTGCCGCTTCTCTTGACGGCCTGCACGGCAAGCACGATGGCCACCACGCCCAGAATCACGCCCAGAAGAGGCAGCCAGCTGAACAGGATGGCCAGGATGCCGCAGACGAGCGCGCCTATCGCCTTGCCGTTGCTCGGCGAGACGTACGGCTGCACCGGCTGGCCGGGCTGGTAGTACGGCTGGCCGGGCTGCTGGGGCGCGGCACCGTAGGGCTGGCCGGGCTGCTGGGGCGCCCCGTAAGGCTGGGTGGGCTGCGCCGCGCCATAGGGCTGGGTCGGCTGAGGGGCTGCACCGTAGGGCTGGGCCGGCTGCGGTTGCGCAGGCGGAGCGTAGGGATTCGCGGGCTGCTGGGGCGCCGTCTCCCCCAACGGGACGGTGTCCTGCGGCGCGGCGCTCTCCTGAGGTTCGGTTGCGGCGTCCGCAGCGTCGGCGGGCTGTGCCGGTTCGGGCGCTTGGGCCGGTTCGGGCGCCTGTGCCGGTTCCTGAGGCAGAGGCTCCTGGGACGGCTCGGGAGTCTTGTTTTCGTCTTCCATGTTTCTTCCTTGCTGGGTAGCGGTTCCGCACAAACGCGGCCGACAGGCCCCGCTTGCGCACTCTGTCGAAAAGTATACCGAATCGTAATCGAATCAGCCACCGCACCGGGCGGTTTTGACGACGGTTCCAATAGGATTTTTGGGAAGCAAGGAAGCCGAGGGTCGGGTCAAGGGCGAGCAAGCGCCCGTGAGGCCCTATCCGTAGAGGGGCGAACGCTCGTGGCGGCCTGATCCGCCCAGGGGCGAGCAAGCGCTCGTGAGGTCCGATCCGCGCCGCCTCTCGCGAAGCGACCACCCTCCCCCACAAAAAAATGCCGGACCTGCCACACAGGCAGGCCCGGCACATCGGTCCGACAAGGCGTGCAACTCCTACCGGTACGCGTCGATGTCGCTCTTCGTCCATTCCACCAGCGACGCGCTTTCCTTGTCCTCGGTGGCCGCCGCCGCGCCGGCGATCTTGCCGAAGACCAACGCCTGGATGAGGCCGTTGCCGCTCATGTAGGCGGCGCCGCCGCGCGACGAGAAGCCCTCCGTGCAGCCGCCGGCAGCGTACAGCCCCTTGATGAGGCTCTTGTCCGCACGCAGCACGTGCCCCGCCACGTCGGTGGCCATGCCGCCCTGCGTGTGGCGGATCTCGCCGGTGATCTTGACCGCGTAGTACGGCCCGTCGAAGCTCGCAGGCAGATGCGCCCGGTTGAACTTGTCCTCGCCCTTTTCGATGGCGGCCTGGTACTCGGCGATGGTCTTCTCCAACGTCGCCGCGTCGGCGCCGATGGCCGCCGCGAGTTCGGCCGGCGTGGCGCCCGTGAGCACGATGCCCGCCTCTTCCCAGTCAGGGTACTTCACGCTCTTTTCCTTCTGGGCGTCGGTGAAGCACAGGTAGGCGATGTGGTCGGTCTGCGCCAGCACGTGCGGCGAAAGTTCGGAATACCCGCCGTACTCGCTCATGAAGCGGTTGCCTTCCTGGTTCACGATGATGCCGCCGTTGTTGGCCACGCCCTGCTCCAGCGTCTGACCGTTGTCCACGCCGTGGAACGCGTGGCCCTGGTAGGCGCCCATGTTCTGCAGTTCAGCGCCCAGTTCCTGCGCCCACAGGATGCCTTCGCCCGTGGCACCCGGCGCCACCATCTTGAACGCGTCGACGGCTTCGGGGCAGTACTGGGCAAGCATGTCGGGATTGTTGGCGAACCCGCTGGAGGCCAGCACGGTGTTCTTCGCCATGATGGCCAGCTCGTCGCCACCGCTCTTGCCGTACGCGCCGACGACCGTCTCCCCGTCGTCGTCCAGCACCAGGCCCATCATCTCGCATTCCAGCATCTGGGTGATGTTGGGGTCGGTGCCCATGCTGGCGATGAGCGCGTCGGTGAGGCCTTTGCCCGCGTTGTCGGTGGTATGCATGCGATGGGCGGTCTGCCCATAGTACAGCGCCGCATCGATGGTCCACACAGCGCCGTGGGCCTCGGTCCATTCCACGATGTCCTTCGACTTCTCGGTGACGGTGTACACCAGGTCGGGACGCACGCTGTAGTTGCTGGGGCGCATGATGTCCATCACGCACGCGCCGATGCTGTCGGCTTCGCCCATTTCTTCCTGCTGCTTGGTGCCCACGGCAGGGATCTTGCCGCTGGACAGCATGGTAGCGCCGCCAAGCACGCTCGTCTTCTCGCAGAGCACCACCTGCGCGCCCTGCTCGGAGGCGCTCAACGCCGCGCACAGGCCCGCTCCGCCGCCGCCGATGACCAGCACGTCGGTCTCGGTCTGTGACATGCTGGCCACGTCGCTTTTGCGCTTGGCGTAGGTGAGCTGACCGGTTCCCTGCGCCGCGCCCGCCTTGCCGGCGTCGCCCTTCTCCTGCGGAGCGCACGATGCCAAGGCGCCCGCCGAAGCGACGGTGACGGACCCGATGGCCAAGCCTTTCAGCAGGTCCCTACGACTGAGGTTCTTCATGAGTTTCCCCTTCCCATGTCCGATGCGGACCGGTGGGCCCGCAGGACGACACTATACGAGCGGGCAGGGCGGGCGAAAAGAAACTCTTGCCCAGTGCGAAGCGACAACCGCCAGTTGGCGAATAGGCAAAACTCCTTGTCAGAGACGAACGGTTGACCATCGTTGAACATCTGGTTGCAGGGAGCGCAACGCGGCGGCTTTCTGAGGGCGCGCGTTTTGCCTATACTGGCACCATCTTGGGGACGACCGACCCGCCAATCGCGGCGGATCGCGGCAAAAGGGCGAAACCCCCACAAGGAGGGCGTCATGGCGAAGTTCCGCATGGACGCGGATCAGAAACGGTATTTCAGCACGCTGTGCGCAGTAGGCAACATCACCCAGGCGGCACGCGAACTGTACCTGTCGCGCCAGGGCCTTTCGAAAAGCATGAAGGGTCTGGAAGAGGAATTGGGCACGGCGCTGTTCGTACGCGGAAAGAAGGGCGTCGAGCCGACGGAGGCAGGACGCATCCTGCTACGCTGTCTGCGCGAAGAAGACCAGCTGTGGGACGCCTGCCTGGCCGACATCCGCGAGGCGGTGGAGGCCGCGCCCGAACTGGTGCGCGTGGGGCTGCTGAGCATGTACGTGGGCTACGACCGGAAGCGCGCCCTTTTGGCGGAGTTCCAGGAAGACCCGAAAATACGCATCGAGATAGCCGACGGCGACCACGACGCGTTCTGGAAGGCCATCGCAGCCCGGGAGATGGAGTTCGCATTCACCATCAGGCCGCCCGAGGCCTTCGGCCTCCCCACCATCCTGCTGCGCACGGGCGAGCTGGCCATCCTGATGAGCGTCGACAACCCATTGGCGCGCAAGGCCTATGTGGACTTTGAAACCGACCTGCGGGGACGAACCGTCATCCAGACGAGCCCCTACAAGGGCCGCCTGTACGAAACGGCGTTCAAGAACTACGGCATCGAGGTGGAACTGCTGCTCCACGACAAGAACCTCATGCTGGCGCAGGTGTCGACCAGCGACGACTGCTTCATCATACAGACCGAGTACGCGCGGGAGCTGGTGACGGAGCAGGTGTGCATGCGGCCGCTCATCAACGCCCCCATCGAGATGGATTCCATGTTCGTGTTCCGTCCCGATCTGAGCCCCGCCGCGCGGACGGTGGCGAAGAAGCTGCTGGAGCCGTACGGCAAGGTGGACGAGCTGGACGCGTTCTTCGAGGAAGGGTGCACGGGACCAGGGAAAAGGGAGGCCCGCTGAGCGCGAGGGAAAGGGACGGGGCGGCCCGAAGCCGCCCCGTCGCGAATGATCCTAGTAATGCCCCAAGTCGTCGTCCGACACGCGCCCGCGGAAGGTGCGGTAGACGATCATGTGGTACACCAGCACCAGCGGCAAGCCCACGCACGTGATGATGGTCATCCACATGAGCGACAGCTCGGACGACGCCGCGCTCATGAGCGTGATGTTCGGCCCGATGCTTCCTGCCGAAGCCACCACCAGGTTGGGGAACATCGACGTGGCCAGAAGCCCCACCAGCGCCACGGCCGAAGCGGACTGGGCAACGAACGCGCCCTTGTCGCAGTCCTTCTTCTTCGCCAGCACCAGGGAGACCACGATGCCCGCCACGAACACCAGGGCGAACACCCAGCGCAGCACGCCCAAGGCCGGGTCCATGGCCGGCTGGATGCCGAAGTGCCCATACAGCGACACCGCCGCGAACAGCACCAGCGCCACCACCTGCAACGGCAGGCGCAGCTTGGCCGCACGCGCCTGCAGTTCAGAGGGCTTCGGAGCCTTGAGGGCAATCCACGTGGCGCCGGCCGCCAGGAACATGGCCAGGCCCAGCAAGCCCGTGAGCAGCGTGAACGGCGTGATGAGCCCAATGAGGGGCAGGCCTATGTAGTTGCCCGCCGCATCCATGGGAATGCCCGCATAGATGTTGCCCACGGCCACGCCCAGAAGCAGCGCCGGCAAGAGCGACCCCACGAAGAAGCAGGCGTCCCACGTGCGCGCCCATTGCGGGTCGTGTCCGCGGAACTCCACCGACACCGCGCGCACGATGAGGCCGAACAGCACCAGCATCACCGCGAGGTAGAACCCCGAAAACGTGGTGGCGTACGCCGGAGGGAACGCCGCGAACAGCGCGCCGCCGGCCGTGAGCAGCCACACCTCGTTGCCGTCCCACACCGGCCCGATGCTGCGGCGCACCACGGCCTTGTCGCGCTCGCTCTTCGCGACGAAGGGATACAGCACGCCCGCGCCCAGGTCGAACCCGTCCAGCACGAAGTAGCCGGCTATGAGCAGGAAGATCAGGAAGAACCACAGCACCTGGAAGAAGGTCATCTCCATGGCTACTCACCGTCCTTCGCGTCGGCGCGGCCGTCGGCGTCGGCACCCTCGCCTGCGGCGGCGCGGGACGCACGCTCGCCTTCGGTCACGGTGGCGTCCGGCGTGCCCGCGGCAGGCGCCACCTTGTCCTGGTCGGCATCGACCAGCTGCGCCTGTGCGTCCGTTGCACCCGACGCGCCTGCTGCGCCTTCTGCGCCCGCCTTTGCCACGGCGGCCTTCGCCACGGGGCCTTCCTTGATGAAGCGGCCCATGACGCGCGCCCATGCCACCATGAGGAACACGTACACCACCAGGAACAAGGCCAGCGTCACCAGAAGCTCGGGAGCAGAGACCGACTGCGAGATGGCGTCGTTCGTCAGCAGGCTCACGCCGTCAGGTCCGCTGGTGGAGGGATACACCACCCACGGCTGGCGGCCCACTTCGGCCGTGATCCAGCCCGTCTGGATGGCGACGAACGGGAACACCGGCGATACGAGAACCAGACGCTGGAGCCATTTCATGTTCTTGATCTTCCCCTTGCGCAGCGTGAACACCAGCGCCAGGATGACCGTGAGCATGATGAGTCCGTACATCATCACCATCAGATGGTAACTTTGGAACACGAAGTTCACCGGCAGTTCTTCAGGGTTGAGGTCGGCGTACTTTTCCGTTTGCGCGAGGTCGTTCAGGCCCAAGTACTCGGTGTCCCACGTGCCCGTGGCAAGGAAGCTGGTGCCGCCGGGAATGGCCAGAGGCGTGATGACTTCCTGCGATTCCTCGTCCACCCAGCCGAACGCATAGAGCGGCGGGGCCTCGGTCTCGTACATGCCCTCCATCATGGCCAGCTTCGTGGGCTGCTCTTCGGCAACCACCACGGCCGACGCATGGGCGAACACGATCATGATGCAGCTGGTGACGATGCCCACCACCGCACCGGTCTTGAGCGTCTTCATGGCGAAGTCGGTGTGCTTGCCTTTGAGCAGGTACCAGGCCGCAACCGCCATGGCCACGAACGCGCCCATGATGAGCAGCGCGTCCACCGTGTGCGTGTAACGCGCCCAGATGGAGGGGTTCGCCGCCGCG
>CAJFVW010000152.1 GCA_904420575.1 uncultured Gordonibacter sp. | reverse complement strand
GGTGTTCAGCCCCGACGACACCATCCTCATCGGCGGCGACGAGCCGCCCACGTTCGACACGTCGGGCGAGGACATGCTGGGCGAGGCGCTTCCGCCGCGTTCGTACCAGCGCAACCTGGAAGAGCTCGACGCCCTTCTGGGCTCGGTCGGTTCGTTCGGCTTCGGCCTGACCAGCCGCGAGCAAGAGGAAACCGACGACTCCGAGGAGTAGGAGTGCGAGGGGCGCGCTATGGCGCGCCCCTTTTCGATGCGCGAGCGGCTGGCAGGTAAAGGCGACTTGAGGGCGGCCTGCGAGTAGTGGGCGCCGGGCAACCTGCGGGGGCTTGCGGGTGGTTCGCGAGTGACGGGCAACCCGCGAGTGGCTTGCGGGCGCGGGAGACGGTCCCGGCGGCGTTTTCTGCACGAAAAAGCGCGTTGTGAACCGTTTTCGGCGGCCTTTTGAGCGGTTGTAAGGGTGAGACCCCTCAAAACCCCAGGTTGTTCTCGTGAACGCCAGGGCGAGCGAGGCAGCGGGCCGTTCGTAACGGCACTTTTCGTGCAGAAACGCACCGAAGCTGGAACGCGCCTGCGGCCGTCACGCGGAAGGCCTGCAGCGCGAAAAGAAGTCGGAGCGTGCATGCGACCGCCGTGTGGCGCAAGGGATTGTTCCGAGTTGCGCGGCCGGCCGCAGCGCCTAGTTGGGTCGGGCGAGGAAAGGCCCTCGCCCTGCGATAAGAGGAGCGTCATGTCTGTCAAAACCTATCTTCCCGAAAACGAGACGCCGCCACCGTCGCAGATCGGCGCAACGCTCGAGGCGCTTGCGGTCACCATCGCCGCTCGGCGCGACGCCGGAGACGAAAGCTACACGCACCGCCTGCTTGCCGGCTCTCCGGACGACGTGCTGAAGAAGGTCGTGGAGGAGTCCTGCGAAGTGGCGTTGGCTGCAAAGGACGTGGAGTCCTGGGCCACCTCGTCGCTCGCCTCACGGCTGGCGTTCGAAGAGAGCATGGGCCGCGACGTCGACGAGGGAACCATCCAGGTGGAGTTGCCGCTCGAGTACTTCCAGGCGGTGGACCACCTGCGCTACGAGGCGGCCGACGTCGTGTACCACCTGATGGTGGTCCTCGAGCGCTACGGCATCGACCTCGACGAGTTCGCTGCCGAGCTCAATGACCGGATGACCGAGGGCGAGCGTCCTCAAGGTGGCGTCCGGCTGTACGAAGAACACGTGCGGCGGGGGAAGTAGCTTCCCGCCGCTTCGCCTTGCGGCGGGAACCGCCGCTGGCTTGTCGGACCTATGAGCGAAAGGATAACAATGGCACGTTTGTTCGGAACCGACGGCGTGCGCGGCGTGGCGAACACGCAGCTCACGTGCGATTTGGCATTCAAGCTCGGCCAGGCTGCCGCGGCGTTCCAGGGCAAGACCATCCTCATCGGCAAGGACACGCGGCTTTCCGGCGACATGCTGGAATCGGCCGTGGCGGCCGGCATCATGTCGATGGGCGGCACGGCGCTGCTCGCCGGCATCATCCCCACGCCGGCCATCGCGCTTCTGGTGCGCGACCTGCACTGCGACGGCGGCATCGTGATCTCCGCGTCGCACAACCCGCCGGAATACAACGGCATCAAGCTGTTCGATGCGCAAGGCTTCAAGCTGCCCGATGCCGTGGAGGACGAGATCGAAGCGTTCGTGCAGGCAGGTGGCGCGGCCAAGGAGAGCCTGCCGGCGGGCGACGCCGTGGGCGTGGCGCTGCCGGTAGATGAGGCGTGCGAACTCTACATCGCGCATGCGGTGTCCACGGTGGCCGACGAGGGCATCGACTTCCAAGGCCTCAAGGTGGCCCTGGACGTGGGACATGGCGCGTCGTGCATGACGAGCCCCGAGGCGCTTCGCCGCCTGGGCGCCGACGTCACGGTCATCAACGAGGACTTCGACGGCACCGACATCAACGTGCAGTGCGGTTCCACCCACCTGGGCCCCGTGCGCGACCTGGTGGCCCAGATCGGTGCGGACGTGGGCATTGCGCACGACGGCGACGCCGACCGCGTCATGCTGGTGGACGCGCGCGGCAACGAGATCGACGGCGACGTGGTGGAGGCCGTGTGCGCCATCGACCTCAAAGAGCGGGGCTTGCTTCCCGGCAACACGGCCGTGTCCACGGTCATGTGCAACCTGGGGCTCTCGCACGCGCTGCGTGACGCCGGCATCGACCTCGTGCAGACGAAGGTGGGCGACCGCTACGTGCTGGAGGCCATGCGCGAGGGCGGCTTCGTCGTGGGCGGCGAGCAGAGCGGCCACATGATCTTCCTGGAGCACAACTCCACAGGAGACGGCCTGGTCACGGCGCTGCAGTTCCTGGCAGCCTGCAAGCGCGCGGGCAAGTCCATCGAGGAGGCGGCGTCGGTCATGACGCGCTTCCCGCAGACGCTCGTCAACGTGCAGGTGCACGACAAGCACGCCGCGGACGGCAACGCCGCCGTGCAGGCGGCCGTGGCCGCCGCCGAGGAAGCGCTCGGCGATTCTGGCCGCGTGCTGCTGCGCCCCTCCGGTACCGAGCCGGTGGTCCGCGTCATGGTGGAGGCCGCCAGCGCCGAAGAGGCCGAGCGCCACGCCCTGGCCATTGCCGACGTGGTGAAGGCCGAACTGTAGGGCCACGAGCCCGCGCGGACGCATCGAAAGGACGGCGCATCCATGGACGATCGCACCATGCAGCAGCAGGTCGCCTTCCTGGTGCGCTGCCTGCTTGAAGAGCGGAAGCGCACGGGAGGGTGGCTGCCGCCGCGAGAGCCGGGCGCAGACGAGCCCTTCGGCGAGCAGTGGGACGTCTTCCGCGCGCTCGTGAACACGCGCGAGCCGTATCCCGCACCCGAAGGGTTCCTCGCCGCACAGGACGCGCTGTTACGGGAGCTCGTTCGGCGTGTCGGCGTCACGCAGGTGGCAGACCTGCCGCCTGTTGCCGCGGACGCGCGGCTCTCGCTTTGGCGCGGCGACATCACGACGCTCGCTGCCGACGCCATCGTGAACGCGGCCAACGCGCGGATGTTGGGCTGCTGGGTTCCCGGCCACTACTGCATCGACAACGCCATCCACACCTTTGCCGGCGTGCAGCTTCGCCTGGAGTGCGCACGCCTGATGGACGCGCAGGGCTACGACGAGCCGACGGGCCGCGCCAAAGTGACGCCCGCCTACAACCTGCCGTCGCGCTTCGTCATCCATACGGTCGGGCCCATCGCCGAAGGGCGCTCAACCGACCGGAACCGTCTCGAGTTGGCCTCGAGCTACAGGAGCTGCCTGGAAGCGGCGGTCGCCTGCAAGGCGCGCTCGGTCGCGTTCTGCTGCATCAGCACCGGCGTGTTCGGCTTCCCGCAGGAAGAGGCTGCGCCGCTGGCCGTGCGCACGGTGCGCGCATGGCTGGACGCCCATCAGGACGCGGACCTGCGGGTGGTGTTCGACGTGTTTGGCGAGCGCGACGAAGGGCTCTATCGCGCCCTGCTGTCCTGACAAAGCGCCTTCTGCAAGCTGGAGGCGCTGCTCGCGGAAGGCTGAAAGCGCGCGGACGGGACGAAGGCGGGGCTAGAAGCGCAGGATGCGGGCGAGCACCCGCACGAGCAGGCCCGGCCTGCCACCGCGTTTCGCAGGAGGCTCGCTGACCAGGATATTCGTGGACTCGGAAGTCTCCGCAGGGGTAGGCGCGGCGCCGGCCCCCGGCCGCGTTGCCGCCGTTGGCTCGACCGCGGCTCGTGGCTTGGGAGCCGCCACGGCCTCAGGCTGCGGTTCGGGCGCCACCACGGCCTCAGGCTGCCGTTCGGATGCGTCTTCGGCCCCCGGCCTGGCAGCGCTCACGCCCCCGGCTCCCAGCTGCACGCTTTCTTCCTGCTCGTGCGCGGACGCCTGCGTGGCTGCCTGCTCGATCAGCTCGACCAGCTCCGCGACCTCTTCCCCAACTGCTTCCGTCGGCGAAGCCTCGACCGGCGGCATCCCTGCCGCGTCCGCGCCGGCGCCGGCCGTGCGCCTGCGGTTCGCGTCGCGGGCGGCCTCTTTCTCGGCCGCAGCCAGATGCCGGCGCTGCGCCTCCTCGATCAGGTATTGCTGCGAATCGAACAGCACCGTCTGTCCTTGCTCGTCTTCCTTGGCGAAGAAGCCGAGCGGCGTGTAGCGGCGGTCGGATCGAAGCTCGCGCAGCTTCGCCGTGTCGGCCATGCAGGTGTCCAGGTACCCTAGCACCTGTTCGCGCAGGTCGTCGCTCAGCACAGGCCAAGCTATCTCGATGCGCTTGTCCATGTTGCGCGTCATGAGGTCGGCGCTCGACAGGTACACTTTCATGTCCTCGCGCGGGCCGAACCCGTAGATGCGGCTGTGTTCCAGCAGGCGTCCGACGATGGACACCACGCGCACGCCTTCGGTGCATCCCTCCACGCCCGGCACGATGCAGCTGATGCCGCGCACGAGCAGCGTCACCGGCACGCCGGCCTGCGACGCCTCGGCCAGCTTCTCGATGACGTCCTTGTCGGTCACGGAGTTGGTCTTGAAGAACAGCCCGCAAGGCCGCCCGGCGCGCGCAAGCGCCATCTGCTCTTCGATGTGCTCCAGGATCTGGGGCTTGATCTGCAGCGGGGCTACCCACAGGATGTCGTAGTTGTCCGACGTGTTCTCCAGCCCCATGTTGCGGAAGAACTCGACGGCGTCGCGCCCGATGGTGGGGTCGGCGGTGACGAACGACAGGTCGGTGTAGAGCCGTGCCGTCTTCTCGTTGTAATTGCCGGTGCCCAGCTGCGTGATGTGTTGCAGCCCGTGGTCGGTCTGGCGCGTGATGCAGCAGATCTTCGAATGCACCTTGTAGTCGCGGAAGCCATAGATCACCTTGCAGCCGGCCTGCTCGAAGCGCTGCGACCATTCGATGTTGTTGCTTTCGTCGAACCGCGCGCGCAGCTCGAACAGCGCCGTGACCTCCTTGCCGGCTTCCGCCGCGGCGATGAGCGCCTCGGCCAGGTGCGATTGACGCGCGAGCCGGTAGAGGGTGATCTTGATGGAGATGACGGAAGGGTCGTGCGCCGCCTCGCGTAGGAGCTGCACGAACGGGTCCATGCTCTCGTAGGGGTAGGAGAGCAGCACTTCCCGCTCGCTCACCTGGTCGATGACGGGGCGCTTGCGGTCCAGGCAGGCCGGCCACTGGGGCGTGAACGGCGCGTTCACCAAGGGCGCGCGCTTCTTTTCGGGCAGGCGTGCCGCCAGCGCGTAGGTGTAGCTCATGTCGAGCGGCACCGAGGTCACGAACGTCTGGTGCTCCTTGAGGTTCAGCCGCTTCATCAGCAGCGGCCCTACCGTGTTGGACAGCTTGCGTTCGCTTTCCAGCCGCACCGGGGCCAGGCGCGAGCGTTTCTTCAGAATGCGCTTCATGTGCTCGCGATAGTCCTCGTCGGCCTCGTCGGAGCCTTCGGTGGCGTCCAGGTCGGCGTTGCGCGTGACGCAGATGACGTTGGTGTGCTTGACGGTGTACATGGAGAATATCTCGGGCGCCACCATCTCGATGGCGTGCTCCAGCAGGATGAACTGCAGGCCGCGGCCCGGCAGCTCGATGACGCGCTCGCACTGGCGGGGCAGGGGGACCAGTCCCAGCGTCACGCCTTCCGCCCCTAGGTTCTTCGCGGTCTTGGCCTGCTTGGTGGCCGCCTTTTCGGCCTTGCCCTTGTCGGCTTTGACGTCGGGCGCGTCCTTGCCGCCCTTCGAGGCCTTGCCCTTGCCCTTGGCGCCCCCTCCTGAACCGGCGCCCGCGTTCGCGCCGCCGGCGGCGTCGGCTTCCTCGTCCAGCCGCACCACCAGGTACAGCGCGCCGTTTTCCAGGTGGGGGAAGGGGTGGCGGGCGTTGATGATCTGCGGCGAAAGGAAGGGCAGCACGTTTGTGTCCACATGGTCGCGCAGGAAGGCGCGCTGCTCGTCGTCCAGATCGTCGGGACGCAGGTGGCTCACGTCGGCCTCCTGCAGCAGGCTGCGCAGGCTTTCGTACGTGCGCTCGTAGGCGGGATACAGCTCGTGGCAGCGTTCGTAGACGGCATCCAGCTGCTCGGCGGGGGTCATGCCCGACTTGGAGTCGATGATGTGCTTCTTCACCAGCGACAGGTCGGTCAGGCTGCCCACGCGCACCATGAAGAACTCCTGCAGGTTGCTCCAGAAGATGGAGATGAAGTTCAGGCGTTCCAGCAGGGGCACCGTCTCGTCGGCACCCTGGTCGAGCACGCGTTCGTTGAAGGCGAGCCAGGAAAGCTCGCGGTTCTGCAGGTAGGGCTCGGCCTTCGGCGCAGTGGTTTCGTCCATGACGTTCCCGCTTCCTGTCGTGTGGCTTTCAACGGCTGGTCTCATCATACTCCCTCCGACGCACGTCGGGACGTCGTTTCGTCGTGGCAAGGCGATGCGCATGCCGGGTCAGGCGGCGCGCCTTCCGGCTTTGGTGCGGCGCCGGCCCGGCGTCCAGGTCCCGAAACGCCCTCGAGCATGCGCTCGACGAGGTAGCCTTCCCGCAGCCCGTACTTGCATACCTCCAGCGACTGCGCGCCAAACCCCGCAAGCAGCGTGTGCGCTATCACGCAGCCGGGAACCAGCGTGTGCACGCGTTCGGGCACGGCCTTCACCGCCTGGTGAGCGAACCGGTCCGGGTCGTCGCGAAGCAGGTCCAGCAGAGAGGCCAGCTGCCGCGGCGCGAGCATGCGGGGCCGCGCGGGGTCGTCGAAGGCCTGGGCGTGCATCTTGGCGGCCGCACGCACGCTGCCGCCGATGCCGTAGAAACGCGGAGCGCGGTACGCGTCCGGGTCGGGCAGGGCGCAGGCCTGGGCCCACAGCGCTTGCGCGATGGCCGCCACCTCCGGCTGGGTCGGCAGGACGGCGGCGACGAAGTCCGCATAGGAGGACAGCGACCCCTGCGGGATGCTCGTGTTCGCGAAGTCGTGCCCGCCCTCGATGCGCGTGAGCTCGGTTGAGCCGCCGCCGATGTCCACCAGCGTGCCGCGCTCGATCACGCGGTCGCACGTGGCGCCCACGAACCCCAGGTGCGCCTCGTCGCGCGCGGACAGAAGCGCGATGCGCGTGCCTGCGGCCTCCTGCAGCGCCGTCACGGCTTCGGCGGAGTTGTCGCAGTTGCGCAGCACGGCGGTGGCGAACACGTCGATGCGCTTGCATTGGAAGTACCGCGCGCGTTTCAAGTGTCCCTTGAGCACCGATGCGGCGCGCTCGACGCCTGCCTGCGTGAACACCGCCTCGCGCACGTAGGCGGCAAGGCCGGCCATGACCTTGTCGTTGAGAAGGCTGCGGAAGTCCTTGTTCGTGTAGACGGGACGCCGGTCGTCCTTCACCTCGTACACGACGAGGCGCACCGAATTCGATCCCAGGTCGATGACGCCGTAGTTGGGCATGGGTTCCTCCGTTCGTGGCAAGCAACCATGATGGCTGCCCGCCGTGCGGCCTTTCCCTCCATTCTAGGCAAACGGCGACTCCTGCGTAACCCGCGCCCCGCACTTGGCGGCGAGATTTTACCTCCGCTTTGCAAACGGAGGACGCGCCGTCCGCGCCGGGCGCCTCGTCCACCCGGCGCTTCCGCTCCCGTTGCGGCCCTTCCGCGTCATGTCGCGGCGCTTCGGCGCCTTTTCGGCCCGCTGTGCTAAGATGGGCCCGTCGCCTTCTGAAAGGACTGGGCCCATGCTGGAAACCGTTGACTTCTCTTTGGAAGACCTGCCCAAGGACGCCTACAAGCGCCGCCACGACCAGCTGACCGACCGGCTGGTGGTGCTGCAGCAGGAGGCGCGCAACAAGGGCGTGGGGCTGGTGGTCCTCTTCGAGGGGTGGAACGGCGCCGGCAAGGGCAGCCGCATCTCCGACCTCATGTACCATCTGGACGCGCGCGCCACCAGCGTGCACGTCACGGAGAACCTGGACGTGGAGGCGGCTCGCTCGTTCGCGGGCACGGACCAGGGGGTCACCGGCTTCTTTCCCGTCATGCAGGAGTTCTGGAAGGCGCTCGGACCGCGCGGCGACATCACCTTCTACGACCGCGGCTGGTACACGGCCGCCATGCAGCAGGTACTCTACAACCTGTTCGGGACGCTTTCGCTTCCGAAGGGCCTGTCGAGAGACCACGTGCTCGCCACGCTGGGCGAGCGGCGGCTTCAGGCCGCGCAGGCGTATGTGGACTCCATCGCCGATTTCGAACGCCAGCTTTCCGACGACGGCTACGTGGTGGTGAAGTTCTTCGTGCACATGACGAAGAAGGGCCAGAAGAAGCGTCTCATGCGCCTCCACGACGACCCCGCCACGCGCTGGCGCGTGAGCGAGGAAAAGCTGGCGCGCATCGGCAACTACGAAGAGGCTTACGCCCTCTACGACCGGCTGCTCGAGGACAGCGACTTCGAATTCGCCCCTTGGACCTTGCTCAACGGCGAGGACAAGCGCCGCACGAACGTCGCCGTGGCCGAGACCCTGGTGCAGGCGCTGGAGTCCGCGCTGGCCGCCCTTCCCGCCGAAGACGATGGAGTTGCTTCAAGCGTTTGCACGGCACCGTCCACGCAGCCTTCCGCGCCTGCCGTCGCCTGTGCGGGCTCGGATGTTGCGCCCGCCGCCACGCCAACCGCCTCATCGGCCGCTGCGTCCCGGCCCGCCGCGCAAGCGCCCCGGACGTCCCGGTTCCCGGGCGTGCCCGACCGCCCCCGCCTCGACGAGGTGGATCATTCCCTGGCCCTTGACGAGCAGACCTATCGCAAGCGCCTCAAGCGCCTGCAGAAGCGTCTGAACGCCTTGGAGAACGAGATGTACCAGAAGCGCGTCCCCCTCATGGTCATGTACGAGGGATGGGACGCGGCCGGCAAGGGCGGCAACATCAAGCGCGTGGCGCAGGCCCTCGACGCCCGCGCCTACACCATCTTCCCCAGCCCTGCTCCCACGAGGCCGGAGCTGCTGCATCCCCATCTGTGGCGGTACTGGACCCGCTTGCCGAAGGCCGGCCACGTGGGCATCTACGACCGCAGCTGGTACGGGCGGGTGCTCGTGGAACGGGTCGAAGGGTTCGCGACGCCCGAGCAGTGGGCCCGCGCCTACGACGAGATCAACGAGTTCGAACGTGACCTGGTGGAATGGGGCGCCATCCTGCTGAAGTTCTGGGTGGACGTCAGTTCCGAAGAACAGCTGCGCCGTTTCCAGGAACGTCAGAACGACCCGGCCAAACAGTGGAAGATCACCGAAGAGGACTGGCGCAACCGCGACAAGTATTCCCAGTACAAGGAAGCCGTGGAGGACATGTTCCGCCTGACGTCCACCACGTTCGCTCCCTGGACGGTGCTGGAAAGCGACGACAAACGTCACGCCCGCGTCAAGGCCTTGGAAATCATCGTCGAGGCGCTTGAGGCGCGCTTGCACGAAACCCGAGTTAGCGGTACTATGGGCGGAGCAAATTTGAGTGACCGTGCGCGGCAGAAGCGCTTGACTTAAGGGGTAAACAGGATGGAATCGTTGTTCGGCATCGTTCCCATGTGGGTTGTGTGGGTCGTCATTGCCATCATTGTGCTCATCATCGTGGTGTTCATCGCGAAGGGCTTCATCGACGAGATGCGGAAGAAATAACGCACGTTCGCGTGGTGCTTCCCCTGACCGTTGAATTTGCGTAATCGATGCGCATTGCGCCCCCTTTCCGGGGGCGTTTGTTTATTATGGTAGGCGATTCACGACAACGAGCGGCGACGTGCGGTCCCTTTTGCGCCGCGTGTCCGAGGAGGTTTTGAAAGGCAGACATGGCCGACGATCGCCAACAGCGTGGCACCACGCCGCCCGATTGTCCTGCACGTCCCTCCGTGCGGCGGCAAGGCTCAGGCGCAAGCGACGCGGGGCGGGCGCGGCAAGCCCGGCCGGCTGCCGGCGCCTCGCAGGCGCATCAGGTCCGGCCTGCCGCAAACGCCCCGCAGGCGCGCACCGGTGCCGTGCGTCCGGTGCAGACGAGCGGCCTCGGCCGCGGCGGCAGGCCGGGCGCGCATGGCCGCATGCCCCAGATGCCCGAGAAAGGCCGGCGCGGGAAGAGGGGCGGCCCCTGGCGCGTCGTCTTCTGGGTGGCCCTCGTGGTGTTCGTGCTCGCCCTGGCGGCGCTCGGCGCCATCGCGTTTTCCTACTGGCAGGGCCAGCACTCCTACGATTCGCTGGCGGAAGAGGCCTTCGACGCGCCGGAGGACGTCGCGGGCACGTCGCTTGCGGACCTGACGGTGGACTGGGACGCGCTGCGTGCCATCAACCCCGACGTCGTGGGCTGGATCTACGTGCCGGGGACCAAGGTGAACTACCCCATCATGCATTCGGGGGACGACGAGACGTACCTGACGCGCGACTTCTACGGCAACGAGGGCGGCTGGTGGATGGCCGACTATGGCGCCGTGTTCCTTTCGGGCGGGAACCGGCCCGACTTCACGGACACGAACAACATCGTGTACGGGCACAACCTGTTGAACGGCTCCATGTTCGCCGACATAGCCGGCATGGCCGACGAGTCGGCGTACGACGGCCATCGGACCGTCTATGTGCTCACTCCGCAAGGGAGCTACCGCCTGACTTCGTTCGCTCTGGTCAACGTCTTCGCCAACGACCCCTTGGTGCAGACCTCGTTCGCCAGCCCCGAAGACTTCGCCGCGTACGTGCAGGACAAGATCGACCGCAGCATCGTGACGCCCGACGAGGGATTCCCGGCCGCCGCCGACGTTTCCCAGACGTTCGCGTTCTCCACGTGCGACCACGACCACAGCGAAGACAAGCGCTACGTGCTGTTCTGCTCCGTCGACGAGTACGCGCCCGCAGGATCCGCGGATGCGGGAGCGGTGGACCCCGAGGCCGCCGACGCGATAGACGGCGCGGCAGGAGAAGTCGCATGAGCACGTCCGTCCTGCCCGGAGCGCGTCCCGATCGCCCGGAAGAGGAATGCGCCGTGTTCGGCGTGTTCGCTCCTGGCGAGGACGTGGCCCGCATGACGTGCTTCGGCCTGCAGGCGCTGCAGCACCGCGGCCAGGAAAGCGCGGGCATTGCCGTGGGCGATGGCGAGACGATGGTGGCGGCGAAGGATTTGGGCCTGGTCACGCAGGTGTTCGACGAAGCAACGCTGGCGGCGCTCGAGGGCTTCGTGGCCGTAGGCCACGTGCGCTACTCCACGAGCGGCGGCGCGGCCTCGTGGGAAGCGGCCCAGCCGCACATCTCTGCCATCGACGACGTGCTGATCGCGCTTGCCCACAACGGCACGCTCGTGAACACGAACGCCTTGCGCGCGCGGCTGGCGGGCGAGGGCGTGCAGCTGCGCGCCGGCACCGACAGCGAGGCGGCAGCGAAGCTCATCGGCCAGGTCACGCGGACAAGCCATCACCTGCGCGAGGGCATCCGCCACGCGATGCAGGCCATCGAAGGGGCCTATGCCATGGTGCTGGCCAGCCCCGATTCGCTCTACGCGTTCCGCGACCCCAACGGCATCCGGCCGCTGTGCATCGGCGCGCTGCCCGACGGCCGCGGCTGGGTGGTGTCCTCCGAGACGTGCGGGCTCGACATCGTGGGGGCCACGTACGTGCGCGACGTGAAGCCGGGCGAGATCGTGCGCTTCAACGCCGACGGCCTGCACGCCGAACAAGGCGTCCCTGCCGGCCGCCGTGCGTCGTGCATCTTCGAGTACGTCTACTTCGCCCGTCCCGACAGCATCATCGACGGGCAGAGCGTCTACCAGGCCCGCCGCAACCTGGGCCGCATCCTCGCGCAGGAGGCTCCCGTGGAGGCCGACCTCGTGTTGGGCGTGCCCGACTCGGGCGTGCCGCCGGCGCTCGGCTTCGCGCAAGAGAGCGGCATCCCGTACGCGGACGGCATCGTGAAGAACCGCTACGTGGGACGCACGTTCATCGAACCCACGCAGGCCATGCGCCAGCTGGGCATCCGCCTGAAGCTGAACCCGCTGCCGTCGGTCATCGGCGGCAAGCGGATCGTCGTCATCGACGACAGCATCGTGCGGGGCAACACGTCGAAGAAGCTCGTGCAGATGCTGCGCGATGCGGGCGCGACGGAAGTGCACCTGCGCATCGTGAGCCCCGAGGTCGAATGGCCCTGTTTCTACGGCATCGACACCGACACGCGCGACCAGCTGATCGCCGCCAACAAGGGCCTTGACGAGATGAACGCGTGGATCGGGTCGGACTCGCTTGCGTTCATCTCGCTCGACGGTCTGCACGCCGCCGTGCCGGACGCGCTCCACCAGGGCTTCTGCGACGCGTGCTTCACGGGCGACTATCCGGTGGCCATCCCCGACGCGATGGCGAAGAAAAGCTTTCTCACGAAGAAGGATTTCCAGGACGTGTACGCCGAGGGCGCCAAGGGAACCGGCGCGTAGGTACAAGGAGAGAAGATGACCGAGAGAATCAACGTCAACGCGGCCCAAAACGACGGAGGGCCCCACATGCCCAGCTGGATGGACGAAGACGCCGTGACGTACGCCCAGGCGGGCGTCGACACCGCCGAGGGCGCGCGCGCCGTCGAGGCCATCAAGGGCGTGGTGCACGACACGTACCGTCCCGAGGTGGTGGGCGACATCGGCGGCTTCGGCGGCCTGTTCTCCATCGCGGCGGCCAAGGACATGGCCGATCCGCTGCTGGTCAGCGGCACCGACGGCGTGGGCACGAAGCTGAAGGTGGCCCAGATGGCCGGCAAGCACGACACCGTGGGCATCGACTTGGTGGCCATGTGCGCGAACGACATCCTGGCCACGGGCGCCGAGCCGCTGTTCTTCCTGGACTACGTGGCCATCGGCAAGCTCAAGGCCGAGAACGTGGCCGAGATAGTGGCCGGCATCGGCGAGGGCTGCAAGCAGGCGGGATGCGCGCTCATCGGCGGCGAGATGGCCGAACACCCTGGCGTCATGGACCCGGACGACTACGACCTGTCCGGCTTCTGCGTGGGCGTGGTCGACCGGCCGAAGATGCTCGATCCCGAGAGCGTCCGTCCCGGCGACGCGCTTGTCGGGTTGGCCTCGAGCGGGCTGCATTCCAACGGCTACTCGCTCGCGCGCAAGGTGTGCGTGGAGGGCAAGACCCACTACGAGTTGCGCATCGAGCGCGAGGAGCTGGGCGGCTCCAGCCTGCAGGACGCGCTTCTGGAGCCCACGCGCATCTACGTGAAGCCCGTGCGTTCCGTGCTGGATGCGTGCCCCGGCGCCGTGCGCGCGCTCGCACACATCACGGGCGGCGGCATCTCCGAGAACCTGGACCGCGCGCTGCCCGCAGGGTGCGACGCCGAGGTGGACCTGGGGACGTGGCCCGTGCCGCCCATCGTGAGGTTCGTGTGCGACGCCGCGCACCTGGACGAGGGAGAGGCGCTCAAGACGTTCAACATGGGACTGGGCATGGTGCTCGTCGTGGACCCCGTGCAGGTGGGAGCCGTGGAGGCCGCGCTCGCCGAGGCCGGCGAGACGACGTACCGGGTCGGCCGCATCGTGGAGGGCGAGCCCGAGCGCGCGGCTGCCGTGCGCTACGCGAACGAAGGCGCCCTGTACGGGTATGGCACCGACGCGGACGCGGAGGCGTAGGCCATGGCAGAACCGCTCAAGATCGGGGTGCTGCTTTCTGGCAGCGGGACGAATTTGCAGGCCATCATCGATGCGGCGGCGAACGACGGGCTGCCGGTGGACATCGTGCAGGTGGTGTCGTCGCGGCCGGACGCCTATGGCATCGAGCGCGCGCGGAAGGCGGGCATCCCGGTCACGGTGCTCAACCGCGACGTGTATGCCGACCCCAAGGCCGCCGACGTGCGCATCGTGGAGGCGCTGCGCGCGGCAGGCGCCCAGTACGTGGTCATGGCGGGCTACATGCGCAAGGTGACGCCGGTCATGTTGGACGCGTTTCCCGACCGCGTGCTCAACCTGCATCCGGCGCTGCTGCCCTCGTTCAAGGGCGCGCACGCCATCCAGGAGGCGTTCGACGCGGGCGTGAAGGTGACGGGCGTGACCGTCCACTTCGCGAACGAGGACTACGACAAGGGGCCCATCGTGGCGCAGCGCGCCGTGGAGGTGCGCGAGGACGACACGCTCGAAACGCTGGAGGCGCGCATCCACGAGGTCGAGCACGAACTGTATCCCCAGGTCCTGCGCCTCGTGGCCGAAGGCCGCATCGGCGTGGGGGAGGACCGGAAGGTGCACGTGCGCCCGTGAGGCACGGGGGTGCGGGAGAAGTGCACGGAAAGCGCGCGAGAAGTGCGCGAGAAGTGTGCGAGAAGTGCAGGGATCGTTGGTTTTATAGCGTTGACCTGACCTGGAATAATGCCACATAACCCCAGTTCGAAGCGCAGTTTTCAGCTGCTGCAAATCGACCGGTTTCTGACATCCGACGAAAAGAGAGGGCGGACATGGACAGAGAAGTGCTCGAAGGGATCGTGGAAGACCTGAAAGCGGGGCGCACGCCTGCGTTGCGGGCGGAGGACTTCCCCTGCTTCTCGGCCGAAGCGCTCGAAGGCAACCAGCACGTGGACCCGTCGTACCTGGACGTGATCGCCGCCGAACTCGGCGAGGCCGACGTCCCCACGTTCGAGCGCGCCCTGCGCGCGCTCGACGAGGGCGACCTTGCGTGGCTGGGCTTCAAGGTGGTCTACGACGCGGAAGAAGCGCAGTGCAACACGGACAACGAGGTGACGAAGAAATACGGCGACGTAGGCTCGGCCGACGGGCGGCCGCTCGTGTTCTTCTGCAACGACGCCAAGGAGATCGTGGCGTCGCGCGAGCCGTCGCCGCGCGATGTGTTCCAGATGAAGGACGTCACCCGCGGCCCCTCCATGCACAACGAGCAGTTCGAAGGCCTCACCTGGCTGAGCACCCCGCTGTTCGACCAGGTGCACGTGTGGCTGCTCGGCGCGTCCGACGCGGCAAGCGAGGTGGCGGCGCTCGCCGACCACGTGGGCTTCCGCGTCACGGCGGTCGATTACGACGAAGCCTACGTGAGCGAGGCGCGGTTCCCGAAAGCCGAGCGCATCGTGCTGCCGGGCGGGAACTTCGACGCGCTCGAGGACTTCGCCTGCACGCCCGAGGACTACGTGTGCGTGCTCACGCGCGGCCACATGTTCGACCCCGAAGGCTGCGTGTGGGCGACGCGCCATCACGCGCACTACGTGGGCATGATGGGCTGCGCCGGCAAGAACGACCGCGTGCACGAGCTGGTGCTGGCCGCGGGCGCCACCGAGGACGACTGGGCCCGCGTCAAGCGCCCCATCGGCCTGAAGTTCGGCGCAAAGACGCCGGCCGAATTGGCGATAGCCATTGTCGGCGAATTGGTGGACGTGCGCTACCAACAGCGCTACAGTGAGGAAGCGCGCGAGCGCCACGAGAAGAGCCTGGGCAGGTAGGGTGCGAGGCGTGGGTTTTTGACCGTACAGGTTGGCGTAGCAAGTCAGCGAGGGGCCCTGCGGTGTCCGAGATTCGCAGGATGGCGCGGGTGCCGCGTTCTTTGGTGCGCAAGCCTGCGGCATCGTGTGAAGATTGGGCGCCGCAGCGCCCCGCAGCGTCGAGACGTTCCGCCGTTCGTAGAACGGCGGAACCCAAAGGAAAGGATGTAAGGCCATATGAGCAATCCTGAAGTGAAACGCGTGCTCGTGTCCGTGACGGACAAGACGGGCGTGGCGGACTTCGCCCGCGCGCTCGTGGACGAGTTCGGAGCGGAGATCATCTCCACGGGCGGCACGGCCCGCGCGCTCAAAGAGGCGGGCGTCCCCGTCACGCCCATCGACGACGTGACGCAGTTCCCCGAGATGATGGACGGCCGCGTGAAGACGCTGCATCCGCGCGTGCATGGCGGCCTGCTCGCCAAGCGCGGCAATCCCGACCACATGGCGCAGGCCGCCGAGCACGGCATCCAGATGATCGACATGGTGGTGGTGAACCTGTACGCCTTCGAGAAGACGGTGGCCAGCGGCGCCGACTTCGACACCTGCATCGAGAACATCGACATCGGCGGTCCGTCCATGCTGCGCAGCGCCGCGAAGAACTTCGAAAGCGTGACGGTGGTCACCGACCCGGCCTCCTACGACGCCATCCTCGACGAGATGCGCGCGAACGGCGGTGCCACCACGCGCGAGACGCGCGCCCGCCTGGCCTTGGCCGTGTACCAGACCACGGCTGCGTACGACGCGGCCATTTCCGCCTGGATGGCCGGCCAGCTGGACGGCGACGCGGCCGAGAAGTTCCCGGCGCGCAAGAGCGTGCGCCTGACCAAGGCGCAGGACCTGCGCTACGGCGAGAACCCGCACCAGACCGCCGCGTTCTACCGTCGCGACGACTACGCGGGCGCCGAGCACAGCCTGGCCCATGCCCATCAGCACCAGGGCAAGGAAATGTCGTACAACAACTACCTGGACGTCGACGCCGCCTGGAGCGCCGTGCGCGAGTACGAGAACCCGGCCTGCGTCATCGTGAAGCACCTCACGCCGTGCGGCGTGTGCGAGAACGACGACTTGGTGGAAGCCTACCAGCGCGCGCACGCGTGCGACCCGGTGAGCGCCTATGGCGGCGTCATGGCGTTCAATCGCCCCGTGAGCGACGACGTGGTCACCGCCATCTTCGAGAACAAGCAGTTCGTGGAATGCATCATCGCGCCCGAGTTCTCGCAGGCCGCGCTCGACATGTACGCCGCCAAGAAGAACGCGCGCCTGCTGTCCACCGGAGGCGTGAATCCGGCCGGTGGGGAAGTGGAGTACCGCGCCGTCGAGGGTGGCGTGCTGTGCCAGGACGCCGACGCCGTGCACGAAGACCCCGCCGAGTTCACGGTGCCCACGAAGCGCAAGCCTACCGAGGCCGAAATGGACGAGCTCATGTTCGCCTGGAAGGCGTGCAAGTCGGTGAAGTCCAACGCCATCCTCATCGCGAAGGACCACGCGTCGGTGGGTGCCGGCGGCGGCCAGCCGAACCGCGTGAATTCCGCGCGCATCGCCGTGGAGCAGGCCGGAGAGAAGGCCCAGGGCGCCGTGGCCGCTTCCGACGCCTTCTTCCCGTTCCGCGACGGGTTCGACACGCTGGCCCAGGCCGGCGTCACCGCCGTCATCCAGCCGGGCGGCTCCATCCGCGACGAAGAGGTCATCGCGGCCGCGGACGAGCAGGGCGTGGCCATGGTGTTCACCGGCCACCGCCACTTCCGTCACTGATGCTGGCACCGGCGGCTTTCCAGCCGCCGGTACTTCTTGACGCTGCGGGAGGCAATGGCGTCCGACCTCGCGGCGATCCCGGGGCTCGCGTACCCAAGTACGGGTCGCACCCGCGATCCCCACGATCTCGGGCGCCATTGCCTCCCTCGCTGACTTACTAGCGCCAACCGGTGATGCGGTTGTTCGACCTGTGGCGGTTTCCGTTCTGCCCCCGTGTTCCGCTCGGCCCACGCAACCGTTCGAAGCTGCGGTCGTCTAGAGGCCTTTCGGGTTCACCTTCAGCAGGTCGAAGAGTTCTTGGCGCGCATTGATGCCCAGCTTCTCGTAGATGTGGCGGGTATGGGCCTTCGCGGTTCCCTCCGCTATGAACAGTTCGCCTGCCACGGCGGAAAGGCTCTTGCCTTGGGCCAGCAGGTGCAGCACCTCCGTCTCGCGCGGGCTGAGACCGTGCTTCGCTGCCAAATCGTCGCAGATGCCGATGATGCGGGCGCGCTCCGACGTTCCTTCGTCTGCCGCCTGCTTCCCCATGAACCTGATGCCCCAATGGGTGCCCACCTCCCGCTCGCTCAGCAAAAGCAGCGTCATGGCCGCAACGAGCGCCACCGCGACGACGGCGACGGCCGAATCGCCCCAGCCTGCAGGCAGCGTGCCGTCCAGCGCCTGGGCGGCACCGCGTCCCAGCCACCCGAACGCAAGGGTCGCTTCCTCCAGCCCGAACAGCCAGATGGCAATGACGCCGAGCCGCTTGGATATGTCGAACAGGAACAGCATCACCACCATGTTGAACAGCATCGTGCTCGCCGACACGCAGAATGCGCCGGCCACGCTGCCGCCGAACCCGAACAGCGGCACGAGCAGCAGCCCGCAGACCATGATGACGGCGGGGCTGCGGTACAGCACGGTGAAGTCGAAGCGGTCCGAGAAGAAGTACGCGCAGGCGAACAGAGCGCATGCAGCAATGAGCGTCGCGAGTGTGGAGTGCGACCCCACCAATCCCAGCCATTCGTCGCCCAGACGCTGCGCGCACATGCCGGCCACCAGCTGGTATATGGACAGAAGGGCGAGGAACTTCCAAGGCAGAAGCATGCTGCCCGATGGCCTCGGGCGGTCTTCGGCGGGCAGCGAGCGCCATGCGCGGCGCGCCAGCAGCAGCGAGAGCACGGGCAGTGCGAGCAGCCAGCCCTGCAGGTACGCGTCGCGGAACCCCTGCAAAAGGAACGTGAGGCCCACGCCGCCCGCCATGGAAAGCGAGAGGTAGACGGCGGCGCGCACGGGGTTCAGGCAGCTGTAGGCCTCGCACCAGGCCAGAATGAGCAATGCCGACCCCGCCCCCGCCAGCAGGATGGCCGGCAGCCACAGGACCGCCGCCAGTTCGGGACGGTAGAGGGCCGCGAGGTTCGCCGCAGCGGAGGCGGTCATGGAGACGCCGCAGAAAACGAGCAGCGCGCGCTGGTCGTTCAGGGGCGCCACGCGCCGCGCGCAGAACGCGACGGCGAGCGCGGTCAGGGACAGGAAGACGTCGTAGAGAAGGCGGCCTCCGCCGGCGAGCAAGGGAAAGTCGAAGGCGGGCGCGGCATAGGAAAGCGACACCCAGGCCCGCCACAGAGCGAAGCCCAGGAACGCGAGCGGCATGCCGGCCAGGCCGGAGCGCATGCGGGGCAGGGCATCCGCCCCGCTTTCCTCGCCGTTTCCGGATGCCTTGCGCGTCCTCCTGCGCATCCGCCGCTGTTCCCCTGTCGTTTCCATAGGGTGTTTATACCAGATGTTTACAAAAATAAACAGGCGATTTTCCCTGTGGTCGATGGCGCGCGGCGCCCGAGGAGGCATCATGCACCCTGTGGCGCAGGCGGGAGCCTGCAGCCGACGGGAATGCGACCAAGGAGGGAAACCATGAGAAACATCAGTCGACGCGACTTGTTCAAAATCGGGGGCACGGCCGCCGTGGGCGTGGCGGGCGCGGGCATGTTGGCATCGTGCGCGCCGAGACAATCGGCAGGCCAAGGGGCGACTACCGCGGAAGCGTCGAGTGCGGAAGCGGCGGGCACCGGCACGGAAACGACGAGCATGCCGGCATTTTTGGCCAAGCCCGAAGCCGTTGTCGAATTCGCCGAGACCAAAGACTACGACGTGGTGGTTGTGGGCGCCGGCGTTTCGGGCATGGCCGCCGCCGTGTCCGCCGCTCAGGCGGGCGCCAAAGTGGCGTGCGTGCAGAAGGAAAGCGAGCCCTCGTCGCAGGGCAACATGGCGGCAAGCGTCGATTTGGAGCAGACGGGCGAGGCGGGCAAGCAGGCGCTGCTGAGCTTCCTCACCGAGCTGAACCAGCACCGCTCCGACCGCGCGCTTCTGGAAGCGTGGGCCGACAACAGCTTCGAGGCCATTGACTGGTTCCGCGACTTGGCGTCCCAAGGCGGCATCGAGGTGAACGACGACGAGCCGCAGGCAGAGCGCGTGCTCAACGTGAACGGCTACGACGTGTACCTGCACGCCAACACCTACTTCGGCATCGGGCACGGCGAAGTGGTGAAGGCCATTGCGCCCGTGGCCGCACAGGCCGGCGTCGAGTTCTTCTACAGCACGCCCGCCGTGCAGCTTGCCACCGACGATTCCGGCAAAGTCACGGGCGTGGTGTGCGAAAGCGGCAAGGACCACGTGCTGTTCAATGCCGCGAAGGGCGTCATCTTGGCTACGGGCGACTACCAAAGCGACGAGGACATGGTGGCCCATTACTGCCCCGACATCGTGGGCTTCCCGCCGCTGCAGGCGAACCGCACGGGCGACGGCCACAAGATGGGCGTGTGGGCCGGGGGAGAAATAGAGCCCGTCACCCACACCAAGATGCTCCACGACGCCCGCGTGTGCCGCGTTGACGCTCCGTTTTTGCTGGTGAACTACCTGGGCGAGCGTTTCATGTGCGAAGGGCCCATGCAGGGGTACCTGAACAACTACGCCCGCGAATACGTGCACCGCACGGGCGACCCGCTGTCGGCCACCATGTTCAGCGTGATGGACGCCAAGTGGCGAGACGAGATTGAGGAGTGGAAGGCCATCGACCCCGAAATAGACGCGTCGAACTGCAAGGTGTACTTCGAGGGCAATACCATCGCCGAGGCCGTGGAAGCCATGGCGAACGATCCCGACTGGGCCTACAACGTGGACGCCGTCGCCGTGCAGGCGTCGGTTGATCGCTACAACGAGCTGTGCGCGAAGGGCGCCGACGACGACTTCGGCAAGAATCCCGCCTTCCTGCGCGCGATCGAGCAGCCTCCCTTCGTGGTGGTGCCGCGCGACTTCGGCTACAGCCTTTCGGCCATCATCGGAGGCTTGCTCGTGAACGCCGACAACCAGGTTCTCAAGGCTTGCAATCACGCTGAGGCAGTGGAAGGCCTGTACGCTGTCGGGAACGTGTCGGGCTGCTTCTACGGCGGCGTGGACTACCCCATGGACGTGCTGGGGCTTTCCATCGGGCGTGCCATCACCGGTGGCTACGTCGCCGGCAAGCACGTTGCGGGCCTTTAGCCTGCAACTGACAGGTTCCGGCGGCTTGATGGCCGCCGGAACCGCCCGACGCTGCGTCCTCCCTGTCCCGCATCGTCGGCCTGTGATTCCATGTGGGCCAGCTTGACCTACGAAGCATCGTTCTGCTTGCGGCGTCGTGCGGGGCTTTGTGTTCCTTCCTTGACGGGAAGGCAACGGCGGCGCAGAGGCGCGGACGAGGGCGTTGCCGTTTTGTATAGTGGCAGGCATGAAGAAATCCGAAGCGCTCAAGATTCTGGGGCTTGCCGACGGCGCGACCGACGACGAGGTCAAACAGGCCCACCGCAAGCTGGTGATCGCGCATCACCCGGACAAGTTCGCGCTCGATTCCGACGAGCGCGCCCACGCCGAAGAGCTGACGAAGCGCATCAACGAGGCACGCGACGTGCTGCTCGACCGTTCCTGGACGCCCGAGTTCGACCCGCGGCGCGACCCGCGCCCGTACGCGAACCCCTATGCCCATCCCTCCGACTGGCCGTTTCCCGGGGGAGCGTCCGCCGGCGGCGTGGGCGGCGTCGGGAGGGGCGGCGCGCGAGGCCACGGGCAAGGGCAAGGCGGCACCGACGACCCCTTCGCAGGCTGGCCGTTCGGCGGGCGTCCGGGCGATGCACGGACCACCTGGGTGTGGACGTCGTGGGACGGCGGCCGCACGTACGAAGGTGGCTCCCAGGCCGGGCCGGGCGCGCCTTTCGACCCGTTCGACCCCTTTGCGCCGTTCCGCCGCGCCGAGCCCGAGCCCACGCGCGAAGAGGCATTGGCCGCGGCGGCGCGCGACCTGCGGCGCGAGACGCTCGTCATTGCGGGCAAAGCGGCGCTTCTGGCGGTGATGACCATCGGGGGCGCGGTGTCCTCCGGTCTGTTTTTGTACGTGGCCGTCTCGTTCGTCTATGGGTTGTGGAAGCGCCTCGGTACGTGCCTTTTCGGCTTCCTGGTGCCGGCAATGGTGGTGCTTGCGCTGCTTTCCCTGTTCGTGGCGCCTCGCGGTGGTGTGGTGACCGTGGGCCTGGCGCTCGTATTCATGATAGCCGCCGCCTTCGACGTGGCGAACCTGCGCACCCGCTTCAACGCCTGGCGTGCCGCCCGCCGCCGCGCCCGCTAACGTGCTGCCCGCCGCCGCGCCCGCTGACGTGCTGCCCCGCGTGGACGGCCTCCCTCGCCTGGCTTTGCGCCATCGTTGGCGACGCTTGGGGTATAATGGAGCGCCAACGTATCCGAATCTCTGGAAACCGCACGCGAGAGGCGTCGAAGGCCAAGAGCCCGCCCTTGGGAAGGGGGCTTGCTCGAAGAAGGGAGCCCCTGCTTGAAAAAGGCGTTGCTGCTGCTCTTGGGCATCGTGGCGGTGTGCTTCCTCATTGCCAACGTCGACTACCTCGCGCAGTTCCTGGACACCCTGAAGACCGGTGCGCTCGTGCCGCTCGTGGTGTCGGTGGCGCTCATGCTGGCGCGCCATCTGGTGCAGGCCGCCTCCTACGACGCGGCGTTCGAGGCCGTGGGCCACAAGACGGGCTTCTGGCACAACGTCGTGCTCATCTTCTCGCTCGTGTTCATCAACACGTTCTGCCTGTTCTCGGGCGCCACCGGCGTTGCGTTCATCATCGACGACGCGCATCGCAAGGGGGCCGACGCCGGCCAGTCCACCAGCGGAGCCATCCTCTCGCAGATCGGCTACTTCGCCGCCGTGCTGGTCATCTCCATCATCGGCTTTCTGACCATGCTTCTGTCCGGATCCATGAACGCACTCTTCCTCGTCGGCGGCCTGCTTCTGGCGGGCACGCTTCTGATCCTGTCCAGTATGTTCGTGGTGGGCTACCGCAGGCCGCGCATCCTGTTCCGCGTGTTCTTGGGCGCAGAAGCGCTGCTGAACCGCCTGCTCGGCCTGGTGAAGAAGCACCTCTCGCCGGGCTGGGGCCGCAAGACCGCCAATTCGTTCGTCGGCTCCGCCACCATCCTGGCGCGCAACCCCCAGGGGACGCTCGTCACGGTGTCCTACGCGTCGTTTTCGGCCGTGCTCAACATGGCGTGCCTCGTGGCCATCGGCTATGCGTTCGGCTGCACCGACGTGGCCGCGCTGGTGGCGGCCTTCGCCGTGGCGGCCATTTCGGTGATCCTCAGCCCCACGCCGCAGGGCGTGGGCGTGGTGGAGGCCGCCATCGCAGCCATCCTCACGGCGCAGGGCACCTCGCTGGCCACGGCCACGGCCATCGCGCTGGTGTACCGCGGCATCATGTTCTGGATCCCGTTCTGCATCGGCGCGGTGTTGCTGTCGCAGTCGGGCTTCTTCGCCGGCAAGCGCAACCCCACCGAAGAGCAGCGCGCAAAGGACATTGCCTGGATTTCGGGCACCATCCTGCTGGTCATCGGGCTGGTGAACGTCGGCCTGGCGCTCGTTCCCGCCCCGTTCGAGCCGTTCACGGTCCTGACGTCGTGGATCGACATGGGCGGGCTGCTTTTGGGACCCACGCTGGTGGTAGGCGGTGCGTTCATGGTGGTGCTGGCGGTGGGGCTCATCCTGCGCCTGCGCACGGCCTGGGCCCTCGTTATGGCGGTGCTGGTGCTGGTGGCCGGCGCGGAGTTCCTGTTCGTGAACACCGTGCAGGTGGCCGTGGCCTTGGTGCTGCTGGCGCTGTTTTTGTTCTGGAAGCGCGACGCCTTCGACCGGCCGCTCGTTCCCCGCGAGGACCGCGCGCGCCTGGTGCGGGAGGCGCGCGAGAACGCCGAGCGGTTCCGGGCCTGGCGCGCCTCCCGCACGTCCGCCAGAGCCTCCCGCGCGGCCTCGTCCGAGTGGTCCGTAGGCGGGCAGGCCGCGCCCGACGACGGGCAGGAGGGGGCTTCCGCAGACGTTCCGAAGCCGGCGGCCGTGCGCGAGCGATTGGCCGCGGGCGGACATGCGGCGGCCGAGGCCGTGCGTTCGTTGCGGGAGCGCCCGTCCGCCTCTGACGAAGTGCGTCGGAAAACGGGTTGGGAACGGCAGGCTGTAAATGGCGCGGAGATCGAGCATCATGCCCGCGAGGAAGGTATACTTTCCATTGTCGAATTCCCAAGCAAGGAGGACGAGCCTTCATGATCGTGCTCGACGAGCCATACGTATCGGAACCTTTGGTGGCCTGGCTGGAGGAGTCGGGGCATCCTGTTCTCGACAACGCCCCGGCACGCGACCTGGCCGCGCAGGGACGTGCTCTGAACCTGGTTCCCGAAGACGAGGCGGCGCGGCGCCTGGGCGCAGGCGAGCGCGTGTACGCCAATTCCGAGAACGCCCTGGCGTGGATCGTCGACCATGTGGGCAACCCGGGCCTCGTACACGCCATCCAGCTGTTCAAGGACAAGGCGCGCATGCGCGAGGAGCTGAAACCGCTCGATCCGGACCTGTTTTTCCGGACCTGCTCGGTGGACGAGCTGTTCAAACTCGACTTCGAACGACTGGAAACGCCGTTCGTGCTCAAGCCTTCGGTGGGCTTCTGCAGCATGGGCGTGCATGCCGTGCATGACCGGGACGACTGGCAGCGTGCGCTCTCCGACATCGCCCAGAACGCATCCGCTTGGCACGACCTCTATCCCGAAAGCGTGGTGGGCACCGGGTCGTTCATGCTGGAAGGCTATCTGGAGGGCACCGAGTACGCGCTGGACGCCTACTTCGACGAGACGGGAGCCGCCCATGTGCTCGACGTCCTGCGGCACGACTTTGCCGGCCCTGCCGACACGAGCGACCGCCTCTACGTGACGAGCGCCCCTCTCGTGCGCGATAACGCGGCCCTGTTCGAATCGTGGCTCGACCGCGTGAACGCCCGCGTGGGCGCGCGCAATTTCCCGGTGCACGTGGAGGTGCGCGTGCGCGACGGGCACGTGAGCCCCATCGAGTTCAACCCGCTGCGCTTCGCCGGGCTGGGCGGCACGGACGTGAGTTGGCTGGCCTACGGCTTTCGCACGTACGCGGCGTTTTTGGACGGCGAAGCCCCTGCATGGGACGACGTGTTTCGCGGCAAGGAGGGCAAGGTGTACTCCATGTCGCTGCTCACGCCGCCGGCAGGCGCGCCTGCCGGCGCCCGCTTCGACTACGACGCGTTCGAAAAGCGGTTCTCCCACGTGTTGGAGATGCGGCGTTTCGACGTGGACCGGGTGGGCAGCTACGGCTTTTTGTTCCTGGAAACCGACCAGGACACGGCCGACGAGCTGGAGTTCGTGAAGACCTGCGACCTGACGGAGTTCCTGCAACCGTGAAGTTCAACGTCCGCAACCTGCTGATCGGCCTGGTCATCGTCATCGTGCTGGCGGTGGTGCTGCTGCGCGGCGACCAGTTGGTCGAGCTGGTGGAGACCATGAAGAAGGGCGCAGCCATCCCGCTCGTCGCCGCCTTGTGCACGCAGCTGGGAAAATACTTCTCGCAGAGCTTCGCGTACTCCTTCGCGTTCGAAGCCGTCGACGAGCACATGGACGCGCGCTCGACCCTGCCGCTCGTGTTCGGCACGTTCTTCATGAACACCATCGCCCCCTCGCTCAACCTGGCGGGCACGACGCTGGTGGTGGACGATGCGCGCCGGCGCGGCATCGATCCCGGCAAGGCGACGAGCGCGGCCTTGCTCATGCAGATCACGGTGGACTCGGGCTTTGCCACCATCATGCTCGTCGGGTTCGCCATCCTGGCGTTCACCGTGGGGCTCTCGCCGCTGTGGTTCCTGCTGGGCCTTTTGGTGATCGCGCTCGTGTCGGCCATGGTGGGCGTGCTCGTGCTCGGCCGCAAGCGGCCTGCGCTCGTCCTACGGATCCTGCGCCCCGTCGAGCGTCTGGTCGACCGCATCCGCGCGCGCTTCAAGAAGGCGCCGCTCGACCCGTGGGTGGAGCGCATCGTATGCTCGTTCTCGGACGCGGCCGGCCTCATCGCGCGCAACCCCAAGGCCACGGCCAAGACGTTCGGCTGCTCCATCGTGGCCTCGTCATGCGAGCTCGCGTGCTTCTGCCTGGTGGGCGTCGGGTTCGGCGTTTACCATCCTGAAGCGCTCATCTGCGGCTATGTGGTGGCCACGCTGTTCGCCATGATATCCATCACGCCGCAGGGCGTCGGCGTCGTGGAGGCGGCCGTGCTGGTGGCGTTCACGTCCTTTGGCGTTTCGAGCGCCGCCGGCATGGCCATCGCGCTCGTGTACCGCGGCATCGTGTTCTGGATGCCGTTCCTCATCGGGGCCATCCTCATCCAGACGACGAAGACGTTCCGCCACGAGGCGAAGAAGACGGTGCGCGTGTCCGACAAGCGCGACCGGATGAGAGGCGTCGAGGCCACGGCGAAGCGTCTGGACGAGGTCAAGAGCGCGCCGCCGCTTCCGTGTCCGTCCAAGGACGCCCGCACGCCCATGCGGGCCGCCTCCGCGCATTCGAGCGCCCTTGCCGCCGGAAAGGAGCGCGAGCCCCGGCCTCCGCACCCTCCCTACGAGCGCCGCGGCTGACGACTGTCGCCGGGCGACGGACCACGAACGGCGGGCTTCCTCCGATCCCGTCGCCTCGCGCCTGCCTCGTGGCGGCTTCGGCCTGCGCTTGGCGCGCTCTCCCTGACCTGCGCTCTCAACCTCAAAAAAAGCTCAAATGCATTCTTGTGCTGCCGGGAGCGCCACTTTGCTATACAATGACATCTCGTTTCGAACAAAAAACGCCGTCCGTTCCGCGCATGCGGGACAGTCAGGGGGAGCCGTGAGGATCCGCTCTATCGCCACTGCCGTCATTGCCTGCATGATGGCGGCCTCGCTCGCCCTGGCGGGCTGCACGCAAGGGGCCTCGCCCGCCAAAGACGAGGCCAAGGCTTCGGTGCTCGACCCGTCCGACCCGGTTCAGATCGAGTTGTGGACGTACTACAACGGCGCCCAGCAAGAGGCGTTCGAAAACCTGGTCAAGGAATTCAACGACACGCGTGGCAAGGACCTGGGCATCGTGGTCACCCATGCGAGCCAAGGCGGCGTGAACGAGCTGGCGCAGGCCGTGACGGACGCGGCCGAGGAACGCGTCGGCGCCGCAGCCATGCCTGACGCCTTCCTCTCGTATGCTGACACGGCCTTCGTGATCGATGGCATGGGCCGTGTGGCCGACCTGTCGGGCTACCTGACCGACGAGGAGAAAGCGCAGTTCGTAGACAGTTTCCTCCAGGAGGGCGACATCGACGGCAAGGGCAGCCTCAAGGTGTTCCCTGTCTGCAAGTCCACGGAGACGCTCCAGATCAACCTCACGGACTGGGAGAAGTTCTCCAGCGCGACGGGCGCTTCGCTGGAGGATCTGGCCACGGTCGAAGGCGTCACGCGCACGGCTCAAAGCTACTACGAGTGGACCGACTCGCTCACCCCCGAACCGGACGACGGGCAGCCGTTCTACGGCCGTGACGCCATGGCGAACTACCTGCTGTGCGGCTCGAAGCAGCTTGGCCACGAGATCTTCCGCATCGAGGACGGCAAAGGCTCCGTCGAGCTGGACGAGCCTACGATGCGCGCCCTGTGGGACAACTACTACGTGCCTATGGTGCAAGGTTGGTTCTCGGATCAGGGCAAGTTCCGCTCCGATGCCGTGAAGACGGGCAACCTCGTCTGCTTCATCGGCTCGTCCACGTCGGTGGTGTACTTCCCTCGGGAAGTCACGGTCGACGACGCGACGACGTATCCCATTGAGTTCGGCGCGTTGCCCAATCCAACGTTCGAAAACGGCGTGGCCTGCTCTCCGCAGCAGGGTGCAGGTTTCGTGGTCACGAAGTCCGACGAGAAAACGGAAACGGCCTGCGTCGAGTTCCTGAAATGGTTCACCGACACGCAGCAGAACACGGCGTTCTCCATCACGGCAGGCTACATTCCCGTCAAGAAGGATGCACTCACTAGCGAGAACATCGAAGCCGCCGCGAAGGCCATGGAAACGGAGCCGACGAACTACCTGGTGAACCTTCCCGCCACGCTTGAAACCATCAAGGCGGGCGTGTATGCGAACCCTCCGTTCGAGGGCGGCGTGGAGGCGCGCAACGTCCTGGAGACGTCGCTCGCGCAGAAGGCAAATGCCGATGCCGCTGCCGTGAACGAAGCCGTGGCGGCGGGCTCGTCGCGTGCCGATGCCGTGGCCCCGTATCTCGCGGACGACAATTTCAAGGCTTGGCTTGCCGATCTCGACCGCCAGCTTTCCGATGCCCTTGCATGACGCAGGAGTCTCCGGGCATCGGCTGACCGAAAGGACGTCGGAGGCGCATCTTCGGCATGAGTCGCACCGCACGACATAGAAGGCCGGACCGACGAGGCATCTCGTTCACGCTCCTCGTCGCCGTGCCGTTCTGCATCGCCATCGCGCTGCAGGGCATCATTTGCTTCGGCGTGCTGTCGAACAGTGGCACGACGGTCACCATGAAGGCCGACGCCTACGACCTGTTTTCCGAGCGAACATCCAGCCATGCGGGCTATCTGGAGAACGACATGGTCTTCCGATGGTCCGAATTGGACTCTCTCGCCCAGGCGGTGGAGGGGGACATCGACGACGTCCTTGGTTCGCTGGACGCGACCGCCGACGATCTGACGCCGGGATCGGAGGCCTCGATAGCCGTCCTTGACGCGACGGCCAAGCGGCTGGTCTTCTTCACGCGGCGTGCCGAGATCGACGGGCTGTACCTGGTGCTTGCGGGCGCGGACGCGGCAGCCTCCGAAGAGGGCTCCGTGCACGCGGCGCTTTACATCCGCGACTCGAACCCGATGGCCGATCTGGAGAACGGGGCCGACCTGATGCTTGCGGTCTGCCCCATCAGCGTGAGCAAGAAGCTCGACATCGCGTTGGACTCGTCGTGGTCGGCCACCTACCCCCTTGCGCCCGAAGGGGACGCGCGCAGCGCTTTTTATTATCGGCCGATGCAGGCAGCCGCCGAACACCCGACGGCCGACATGGAAGACCTCGGCTACTGGGGGCGTCCGGTCGATCTGGGCTGGGCCGGCACGTCTTCCATCACGTACAGCATGCCCATTCAGGACGGGGACGGCACCGTCGTTGGCGTGCTGGGCGTGGAGGTGCGGCTCGACCGCGTCACCGACTTCATGCCGTACCGCGAGCTGGACGACGAGGGGACGGGCTCGTATATTCTGGCCATGACGAACGAGGACGGCGGCTACGAGCGCGACGCAGGCGTGATGCCCGCGGAAGGATCGACTCGCACTTACGAGGTGCTCGCGACGACCGGCGCGTCCCAAAGCCTCTACGTGGAGGACGGGGACATCGCCGCCGTGCTCGACGGGCGCGCCTATCCGCTCGTGCGGCCGGTCAGCGAGGAGGCTGGAGGCAAGGAGGCCGTCGTCGCCATGAGCGAGATCACGCTCTACGACAGCACGTCGCCGTTCGCTTCCGAGCATTGGGCCCTCATGGGGCTTGAGTCCCAGGACGCGCTGTTCTCTTCGTCCACCGCGCTCGAGCGCAACCTGCTCGGGGTCTTCGGTGCCTCGTTGCTCGTCGGCATCGTGATCGCGGGACTGGTCGCCTGGATATCCTCGTCCCGCCTGCGCCACCTCATGGGCGAGGTGCGTTCGGCCCGACCCGAGCAGCCCATCGAGTTCGCTTCAACCGGCATCGTCGAGATCGACGAGCTGTCGGACGCCATTCAGACGCTCGGCACGGAGGTGGCCTACTCCGCATCGCGCCTCTCGCAGATCCTCGAACTGTCCGACCGCACGATCGGCGCGTTCGAATACAACGCGGAAACCGATGCCGTCACCTGCACAGACGGGTTCTTCACGACGCTTTCGCTGCTCAAGCACCCCGATCCTCGCATGGAATCGCTGCTCGACGGCATGACCGGCACGGTGATACGGCACGGCGAGTTCAGCCGCTTGTTGGGGGCGTTCTGGGAAAACGCGGAGGAAGAGGCTCCCTGGCGCTACCTGCTGTCCGACCCCGGACAGACCTGCTGGGTGCGTCTCGTCATCATGGAGAACAAGGAGCAGAACCGCGTGTTCGGCCTCGTCGAGGACGTGACGCACGAGATCGAGACGCGCCGGCGCATCGAGCATGAACGCGATCACGACATCCTCACCGGCCTGTTGAACCGCCGCGCGTTCGAGTGCGAGGTGACGCAACGGCTGGAGGACGACCCTCCTCCGATCGCCGCCATGATGATGCTGGATTTGGACAACCTCAAGTACATCAACGATACCTACGGCCACGACTGGGGCGACCATTACATCAAGGCCGCAGGCCGCGCCGTGTCCCTCACGTTCCAGGGGTCGGGCCTGTTCGCACGCATCTCTGGCGACGAGTTCCTGGTGTTCGTCGATCGGCGTCCCGACCGCGCCTCCATCGACGCGCTGTTCGACGCGTTCCGTCATTCGCTCGAGACGAGCGAACTGGAAGCGCCGGACGGGCGCACGCTCAAGGTGCGCGCGTCCATGGGCGTGGCCTACTATCCCCAGGACGCCGGGGACTTCGCACGCCTGCGCGAGTATGCCGACTTCGCCATGTACATGGCGAAGAACAGCCGCAAGGGCGAGCTGTTCACGTTCGAGGACGAGAGCTACCGCGAGAAATCGTTCATCCTGAACAACAAGGAAGAGCTGAACCGCTTGTTGGAGGAAAGCCTCATCAGCTATCACTTCCAGCCTATCGTGGACGCCCGGGCGGGCGAGGTGGCGGCCTACGAGGCGCTCATGCGCCCGCAGATCGAGTCGATTCCCACGCCCGACCGGGTGCTCGCGCTCGCGCGGTCGCAGTCGAAGCTCTACCGGGTGGAACACGTCACGTTCTTCGGGGCGCTGGAGACGTATGCGCGGTTCCCTCAATCGGACGGCATCACGCTGTTCGTCAACAGCATCGCGACGCAACGGCTCTCCGCCGACGACGAGCTGGCACTTCAAGAGCGCTACGGAGATCTGCTGAAGCGGGTCGTCATCGAGATCACCGAAAGCGAGTACAGCCGCGAGATGGCGCTCTACAAAGAGGCCCTCGCACACCGCTTCGGGGCGCGGCTCGCCATCGACGACTTCGGCAGCGGCTACAACGGAGAGACGTCGCTTCTGGATTACCGCGCCGACTTCGTGAAGATCGACATGGGCATCGTGCGCGACATCGACACGGTGAAAGATCACCAGGACATCGCGAAGAGCCTCATCTCCTATGCGCACGACCGCGGCATCAGCGTGGTCGCCGAAGGCATCGAAACGGAGGCCGAGCTGCGAAGCATCATCAAGCTTGGCGCCGACTACCTGCAGGGTTACCTGCTGGGCAGGCCACAGGCTGCACCCCAGGACGTGCCCGGCGACATCAAGCGGCTCATTCGCTCGATCGCCGAAGGAGGGCGGTCATGACGCTGGTGGAGACGTTGCACATCGAAGCGGCGAGCGTGCGCGACGAACGCGTCGAGGCGGTCATGCCCGTCATGCCCGACGTGCTGCAGCCGTTCGGGTTCGTGCATGGCGGTGCGACCATCGCGCTTCTGGAGACGGTGGCCAGCCTGGGCGCCCAGCAGGGCACCGACCTGGAGAGCGAGCGTCCCTTCGGCGTGGACGTGCACGTGCGCCACCGCAAGGCGGTCGCGTCCGGTACCCTGCTGGGCGTGGCCGAGCTCGACCGCATCGAGCCGGCGCGGACGGGCGGCGTCAGGCAGTTCTGGAACGTCGCGGCCTACGACGACGAAGGCGACGTCGTGTCGGAGGGCGTCGTGGTGATGAGGATCGTGCCGCTCGCGCGTCTGGCCGAAAAGGAGCGCGAACGCGCTGCCGCTCGCGGCCAGGAGTAGCCCGTCAGCGGGGGAGCGTGATGGTCACCACGGTGCCGCGGGGCTCGTTCGCTACCAGGCAGATGGTGCCGCCATGCGCCTGCACGATGCTTTGGGCAAGCGAGAGCCCCAGGCCGTGCCCGCCTGTGGCGCGCGACCGGGCCTTGTCGGCGCGGAAGAAGCGCTCGAAGACGCGTTCGCGGTCCTCTGGGTCGATGCCGCATCCGGTGTCGACCACCGTCAGAAAGCATTTCTGCCCTTGGGCTCCCGTCGTCACCACGATCTCGTCCCCGGCCGCCGTGTACTTCACGGCGTTGTCCAGCACGATGGCCAGAAGCTGGCGTAGCCTGTCGGCGTCGGCCGGCACCGTGCCGCCGAAGCCGGGCTCGAAGCGCACCTGCTTGCCCTGCAGTGCGACGAAGTCCTCGTAAAGGGCAGCAACGTCGCGCACGAGCCCGTCGACCTCGACGGGCTGCCGGTTCGGCTGGGCGCGCCCAGCATCGTCCAGCGAAAGCTCCATGAGGCTGTCGACCAGCCTGGCCAGCCGCTTCGTCTCCTCCGTGATGACGTTCACGTCCTCGAACCGGTCGACGATGCGGCTTTCGGGATGGTCGAGCAACAGCTCGCCGGTCGCCTGGACGACGGCCAGCGGGGTGCGCAGCTCGTGCGAGGCGTTCTGCACGAACTCCGTCTGCGCCTTCCAGTTCTGGACGATGGGCTTGAGGGTCCGGCGCGACAGCAGGTAGCTGGCAGCCGCCGCCGCGACGACGACTGCGGCCAGGTACAGCACGAGCGTGCGCGTGAACCCGTCGAGAATGGCAAGCTCGGCATCCACGTTGACGAGCACCTGCAGATAGGTGCGCTCCGCCTCTTCCAGCGGGAAGGTGATGCCGCGGTAGGCGTGCCCGCCCGCTTCCGTTTGGCAGACGCGGTCGACGTCGTTCGGGTCGAACGGAACGCCTTCCAGGAAGGAAGGGTAGGAGCCCGGCTTGCCCGGCGGGGGGCCGGAAGGGCGCAGGGGTGCGGCGGCCCTGCGAACCCTGCGCGCCACAGGGGAGTCTGGCCCCTTTTGGCCCTTTCCTTGATTTTTTCGTGCAAAAACCGAGCCGCAGGCATTACAATGGAGCGGCCTACATGACAGAGGCGCGGTGCGCATCAGTACCTTCGGAAAACGCCGGGAAGCGTGAAGCGAAAGGGAGCACCGCCGAAAGGCCAGGCGAGTTCCCGCTTGCGTGCGCCTTGGGGTGCAGGAGAACATCCTGCGCACTGTCGCACTGCGGAGAGCTGTCATGGTTTTGCACGAACGCCATCATTCCTGCCAAGCCATGGATCACAGCACGGTTTGGAAGGAGAAGCGATGGAGTTCGTCAACACCTTCTGGGCGCTTGTTCCCGCGATTGTCGCAATCGTGCTTGCGCTCATCACGAAGGAAGTCTACAGTTCCCTGTTCATCGGCATCCTGGTAGGCGCCCTGTTGCTCACGGGTTTCGATCCCATCGGCACCGTGGACGCCATCATCAGCGGGACGTTCGTCCCGACGGGCGGCACCGAGGAGGACGCCATCACCACGGGCTTGATTCCTGCGCTGGCAGACAGTGCGGGCATCTTCGTCTTCCTGGTGATGCTGGGCATCCTGGTTGCCCTCATCAGCGTCACGGGTGCTTCGGCCGCGTTCGGCACCTGGGCGGCCAAGCACGTCAAGAGCCGCGTGGGCTCCCAGCTGGCCACGTTCGCGCTCGGCGTGCTCATCTTCGTGGACGACTACTTCAACTGCCTGACCGTGGGCTCGGTCATGCGCCCCGTCACCGACGGGCACCGCATTTCCCGCGCCAAGCTTGCCTACCTGATCGATGCGACCGCCGCCCCGGTGTGCATGATCGCGCCCGTGTCCTCGTGGGCCGCCGCCGTGTCGGGCGTGGCCTCCGACCTCAACGTGGACGGCATCCAGTTGTTCGTGAGCGCCATCCCGTTCAACTTCTATTCGCTGCTCACGCTGCTGTTCGTCGTCGTGATCGTGGTCATGGGCTTCGACTACGGCCCCATGGCGAAAAGCGAGATGGAGGCTATCCGCGAGGGGCGCATCGGCTCGCTCGGCAACGACGAGCCCGTCGTCAACACGCGCGCCCGGCTGTGGGACATGCTCATCCCCGTCGTCGTGCTCATCGTGTTCTGCATCGTCGGCATGCTCTACGTGGGCGGATTCTGGGATCCTGCGGCTGAGGGCTACCAGAGCCTCATCCTGGCGTTTGGCAACACCGACGCGTTCTTGGCCCTGCCATGGGGCTCGCTCATCGCGCTGGTCTTCACGTTCGTCTACCTGCTGCTGCGCCGCGTGGTGGCCTTCAAGGAATCCATGAAGTGCCTGACCTCGGGCTTCAACAGCATGCTTCCCGCCATTCTGATCCTCACCTTCGCCCTGACCTTGAAGGGCATGACGAGTGCGCTCGGTGCTGCCGAGTTCGTGTCCGGCTGCATGGAAGGCGTGGCCGGGGGCCTGTTCAGCATGCTTCCCGCCATCATCTTCCTGGTGGCGTGCGGACTCGCGTTCGCCACGGGCACCAGCTGGGGCACGTTCGGCATCCTCATCCCCATCGTGCTGCCCATCTTCGCCAACAACCCCGAGCTTCTCACCATCGGCATCTCCGCCTGCCTGGCGGGCGCGGTGGCCGGCGACCATTGCTCGCCCATTTCCGACACGACCATCATGGCGTCGGCCGGCGCGAACATGAACCATGTGGAGCACGTGTCCACCCAGCTGCCCTACGTGATCACGGTGGTGGCCATCTCGTTTGTGTGCTTCGTGCTGGCCGGCTTCGTCCGCAACCCCTGGATCTGCCTGGCCGTCGGCGCCGTGCTGGTGATCGGCGCGCTGTTCGTGCTGCGTAGGACCATCGGCGTGGACGAAAGGAAGCTGGCTGCGGAAAGCGACGCCTAGCCGCCTTGCCGCAGGATCGGCGGGCGTTCTCCGGAACGCCCGCCGTGCGCGGCGGCCTCGGCAGGCCTCGGTCGTGCGCGATCGGTCTCGGTCGGCCTCGGCGGGGGCGGGCCTCGGCAGGGCGCGGTCGGTCTCGGTCGGCCTCGGCGGGTCTCGGTTGGGCGCATGAAATTATCAGCGATTTCCTTTTGCTTTTTTATCCGTTGTGCTATCATAGCCCTCGCTGCTTGAGAGCGGCATACCCGGGATGTGGCTCAGCTTGGTAGAGCGCTGCGTTCGGGACGCAGAGGCCGCAGGTTCAAATCCTGTCATCCCGACCAGTAGTTTCAGGCCAACCGTTCATGCGGTTGGCCTTTGTCTTTCCCCGTGGATGGCAAGGCTGACCTTTATGGCTTCCGAATGGCAAGGACGACCGCTGTGGCGCTCTTGACGGCTTTCCGAGGCTCCTGTGATTTTCGCGACCTGGGGTTATGCCGCTACTATCTTCGTTCCGGCCGCCATAACGGGCGAAATTCCTGCCATAACGGTCAGCCTTGCCATTTCGGGGCCATAACGGTCAGCCTTGCCATTCGGTAGCCATAACGGTCAGCCTTGCCTCCCGTGAGGGACGGAAAGGTGAAGCGTTCGTTCGGGCGGCCGGACAGGCGCCTGCCCGGGGCTCGCGGGGGGGGGCGGCTGTCAGGCGTTCGCAAGGATCCGCCTGCAAGCGGGCACCTGCAGGGATCTGCTTGCGAAACGGACTCGCAGGCTTCGTCTGCGAGACGAACGCCTGCGGGGCCCGCTTGCCCGTGGGCACACGCACGGCCCGTCTGCGAGACGAGCGCCTGCAAGCGACCAGCCTTCGGCGAGCGTCTGCAGCATGCCGATAGGCTGCTGCGTGGGCGGCCAGCACGCTCGGACAGCGCATTTGACGGTGGCCCCGCGGTCGATCGGCGCGTGGAGCGAAGGCTTTTCTGGCTGGCTGCGGATAGGGCGCCTTGTGGGCGCGTGAGGGAGTTCCATGGACGTCTTCCGGGCGCCTTGCCTCCGACCAGGCATGGGATACCACTGGTTGCCATGCGCACTCAGAGAAAAGCAGCCGAAAGTTGGTTGATCGGGGGCCCTCGTGCTGGCATGATGGGGACACCGGCCGTTCCGACGTCGCGTGGTGGGCAAGGGATCCGGCCCCTGCCACCGTGCGGCGAGGCGAGTGCGGCGACCGGCGGGGGTCGGCCACCTTGGTGGCCAGCGACGCGACCGCCTTGACGCCCGGTGTTGCCGTCGTCCTGCCATCGCGCGGCGCGGCCGGCTTGACATCCTGCAACGTGAGGAAGGTCCCATGAGCTTTCGCGACAACTTGCAACACCTGCGTGCGACGCGCAACCTGACACAGGAGCAGCTTGCCATGCTTTTGGGCGTGAGCCGTCAGTCCGTTTCCAAGTGGGAGGCCGAGCGTGCCTATCCGGAGATGGACAAGCTGTTGAAGCTGTGCGACCTGTTCGGCTGCACGCTCGACGAGCTGGTGTCGGGCGATCTGACGGGCCGCCCGACAGATGTGGCCTCCCACATGCCGCAGGCGAAGGCCCCACAGGACGTGACGGGGTACGACGAGGCTATGCGCGCCTTCGCGCTGAAAGTGTCGCTCGGCGCGGGCATGCCCCTTGTGGGCCTGGCGCTGTGCATGCTCGTGTCCGGGATCGTGCCGGTTCCGGGCATCGAATACTATGCGAGCGTGTTCGTCTTCGCCGGCTTGGCGGCAGGGCTCGCGCTCGTCGTGCCCGCATGTTTCGGCCGTACGGGGTTCCGCAAGACCCACCCCTTCGTCGAGGACTTCTACACGGCCGAACAGAAGGGCGCGGCGCGTTCGGCCATGTCGACGGGGATCGTGGCGGGCACTGCGTTCGTTCTGGCCGCCTTGGCGTCTGCCGTGCTGTTGCAGGCGAACATATGGTTCGCGTCCGCGGCGTCTGCAGCGTTCGCCGCCATGGGCGTGTTCTTCGTCGTGCGCGGGTGCCTTCTGGGCGTGCGGTGCGACCTGGCGGCCTACAACCGGAAATCCTTGCGCGGCTTGGACGACGAGGGGATAGGCGCCCTTGACGGCGTCCTGCAGACGCGCGCCCGCCGTGCCCGACGCGAGGGCACGTGGTACAAGATCGTCATGAGCGTGGCGACGGCCGTCGGCCTGGTGCTGCTGTTCGCGCCCGTAGCCGCCGCGCAGCGCTTGTTCTGGCTGGCCTGGCCGATCGGCGGCCTGGCCTGTGGGGCCATCCGCGCGTTCTTCTCCATGAAAGGCGACGAATGAGCGCCTGGCCTGCCTTGGGAGGCGTCGCGGTCGCAGCCGCGACGCCTCCCATGCGGGCAAACCGCACACCAACAACTTCGGCCGCATCCACAGCCACGGCCATACCCACAACCATGGACACGACGTCATACGGCACCGTTTGAAGGAGGACGCATGGGCTCTACTGTCGTTGCGCGCAAAATCAGGAAGTCGTTCGCCGTGGGAAGGAGAGGCAGGCGGCGCGTGACCGAAGTGCTGAAGGGCGTCGACCTGAGCGTGGAGGCCGGCGAGATGGTGAGCATCGTGGGGCCCAGCGGCTCGGGCAAGTCGACGCTGCTGTACTGCCTTTCGGGGCTGGAAGCGGCAGACGAAGGCTCCATCGAGGTGATGGGCAGGCAGGTCGTGCATGCGCGCCGCAGCGTGCTCGCGAAGATCCGCAGCGGACACGTGGGCTTCGTCTTCCAGTCGTACAACCTCATCCCTTCGCTTTCTGTGGGCGACAACGTGTCGCTGCCGGCGCGTCTGGCGGGCCGCCCGATGAGCACGAGGCAGACGCGCGCGGCATTGGAGAGCGTGGGGTTGGCCGGCCGCGAGAGGGATCGCCCAGGCGACCTGTCGGGCGGCGAGCAGCAGCGCGTGGCCATCGCGCGGGCGCTCGTGGGCGGCGCCGACGTGGTGTTCGCCGACGAGCCGACGGGCGCGTTGGATTCGCAAAACGGCCGCGAGGTTCTGCGGATGCTGCGCAGCATCGGCGACGACCCGCAACGCTCGGTGGTGATGGTGACCCATGACCTGGAGGCCGCGTCGCTGGCCGACCGCGTGCTCGTGCTGAGAGACGGCCGGGTGGTGCGCGAGTTGGGGCGCTCCACCGCGGCGCAGATCCTCGAGGCCATGGAGGTGCCGGCATGATGCGGCTGGTGCTCTTCGACCTGCGTGACCATGCCGTCACCTGGATCGGCGCGTTCGCGGTGGCCGTGACCTGCGGCTATCTTGGAGGCTGGGTGGCCTCTCTCCGCGCGACGGCGGATCTCTGTGCGGGGACCCTGCAGCGCAACATGCAGGATGCCGCCACCATGGTGTTGGTGTTCTCGCTGGTAGCAGCCGTGGCGGTGCTCGTGTCGGCCGCGAACCTGACGGTGGTCGCGCAGCGCCGTTCCTACGCGCTATGGCAGCTGGCGAACGTGGGGCCACGCAGGGTGGGCGTGGTGGTGCTTGCCCAGCTGGCCGTGGTGGCGGTGGTGGGTGCCGTCGTGGGCACGCTGCTTTCTGCGGCGACGTTCGTCCCGCTGTTTTCGCTGGTGTTCGACGGACACGGAAGATTCTCCCAGGTGGCTCCCCAGGTGGGCGCTTCGTCGATGCCGGCGGTTTGGCTGGCGGTGGCAGGCGTGTTTCTGTGCGGAGGGCTGAAGGGCGCCCGCGGCGCTGCGAAGACCCCGCCTCTCACCGCCCTGCGCGAGCCGGAGCCGGAACGCCGGGGGATGACGTGGCTGCGCGCCTTGCTTTTCGTCGCCCTGGCCGCATGCGCCTGGTGGGTTTCCTCGCTCATGCTGGACGACGGTCCGGACAAGGTTTTGAACTGGTCGCTGTACATCCCCCTGCTGGTGGTGGCCGCCATGGTTCCCCTGGCCCCGCTGGCGTTCTCGGCGTTTCTGTCCGCCTGGACGTCGCTTCTGCCCCAAAAGTGGAACGCCTGGTACCTGGCGCGGCGCACCGCTCGCCACGGCCTTTCCTCCAGCACCTCGGTCGAGACACCCATCATGGTGGGCTTCGGGCTGGTGGCCGGCGTCTTCTCCATCGTCGCGTGTGCGGCGGCGTACGCCGAGGCCCAGGGGGCGGCCGACTTCGCCGGCCTCGATTTCACGACGACCGTCCTCATGCTGGGCGGCCCCGTGCTTCTGTGCGCGGTGGGGGCGGCGGTCAGCGTGGTGATGACGTCGCGGTCGCGCACCCGCGACGTGGCGCTTTTCGTTGCGGCCGGCGCCCGGCCGGCCACGCTTCTGGCGGAGGCTGCCTGCGAGGCATGCATCCATGCCGTCACTGCCACGCTTGTGGGCGTGGCGGCCGTGGTCGTTTCGAACGCCGTGGTGGCCTACGCGTACGGCCTGCCTCTCTTCACCGGCCTGTCCTTCGCGGAAGGCCTCGTCGTCTCGCTGGTGGGCTTCGCGCTCGTGCTGGTGGCGACGCTCGTTCCCACCTGCACGGCCCTCAGGCAGGAAACCGCCGCCGTCCTCTCCGCGCAGGAGTGAGCGTGCCCCCGCGCGTGCGCGAGCCTGAGCTCCTGAACGGTCTTCCCGTACGAATCAATCTTGCGCCCCCGCGCGTGCGCGAGCCTGCGCGTCTCGCACCCCCGCGTGCGCGAGCCTGCGCGCGCCGCAGGTCGCAGACGGCTCCCTCGACATCTCGCACCCCCGCGTGTGCGAGCCTGAGCGCCTCGCACCCCCGCGTGTGCGAGCCTGAGCGCCCTGCCGTCCTGCAACGTGCACGCAGGGCGGCCGTGGACGAAATCGCCTCCATTCCGTGGAATTCTGCGTCTTCTGGAGGTTTTTGCGCCGGGCACTTCCTGGAAGTGCCCGGTCAACGCAGGGTGAACTTAGTTACTCTCATGGAAGGATAAGGAATCGAAGCGATTTCGTCCAACTTGTCCGTCAATCTTCCGTCAAAGTGCCGCTTACGTGCGCCGACCACGGACTGTGTGGGGTCGAAGGGCGGCACGCCGCCGCTCGTGCGGCCGGCCATGGAGGTTTGCCTGTTTGCGCAGGCACGCACGGCCCGTCCCCGCGACTTCGCCCCGTCTCCGCGCCTCTCGCGCACCTGCTGCGCCCCTGCGCCGCGCTCCCGCTTTCGCATGTATTCTTTCTATAAGGTATATCCCTTTTCGGTGTGGTTGTGATACTCTTTCGGGGTCAGTGTGGGTGGGGCCGCAAAACGACCGGTTCCACGCGGAAACTTGGAGGAATTGTATGAAAATCCTGGGTATGGGAATGCCGGAGCTGCTCATCATCTTGGCAGTCATCCTGCTCATCTTCGGGCCGAAGAACCTCCCGAAACTGGGGTCTGCGCTCGGCAAGACCGTGAAGAACCTCCGTGACGGCATGGGCTCCAACAAGTCCATCGAAGAAGCCGAGGACGAAGACGAAGAAGAAGTCGTGGAAGAGGTCGAGGAAGAGAAGCCGGTCAAGAAGACGGTGAAGAAGACCACCACCACGAAGAAGAAGGCCGAATAGCCCTTCATCAGTGGATTCGCGGTATGCGTCGGCGGCTGCGGCTGCCGCGCATACCGCTTTTTCATACCTCGCCGCGCAACGTTCAGGCAGGTCCCCTCCAAGGACGACATATCGGACTTTCGCACGCTTGCAGCCAAGCGTGCCATTTTGTTGACAAAGACAGGTGAATCCCCATGGCAGACGGCAATTTCATTCTGACGCAGGAAGGCAAGGACAAGCTCGAAGAAGAGCTCCACTTCCTGGAGACGGAAAAGCGCGCCGAAATCGGCGAGCGCATCAAGGTCGCGCGCGAGTTCGGCGACATCTCGGAGAATTCGGAGTACGACGACGCGAAGAACGAACAGGGCATGATGGAGGCGCGCATCGCCGAGATCAGCCGCATCCTTTCCGAGGCCACGGTCGTCAACACGCCGAAGCGCTCGAGCAAGGTGAACATTGGTTCCACGGTGACGGTGGACATGGGCGGACGCGAGCGCGTCTTCACCATCGTCGGCGGCGCGGAAAGCGACGTGGCGGCCGGCAAGATATCAAACGAGTCGCCCGTGGGCGCGGCCCTGCTGGGCCACAAGAAGGGCGACCTCGTGGAAGCCACCGGCCCGACCGGCCGCGAGATTTCCATGAACATCCTCAAGATCGAGCATTAAGGTTCCGCCGTTCTGCCGAACGGCGGAACCTGCCGACGCTGCGGACGGCTGGGGCACCCAATCTTCGCGCGGCGACGCAGGTTCGCGTCCCGAAATATCCCCTACGGGGACTTCCTTCGGGGCGCGCTTCGCCTCCGCTGCCCCGCGAATCTCGGGCACTTCAGCCGCCCTCGCTGACTTACTACGCCAACCTGTGAGTTTGAGGACAACCTATGAGCGAAACCACTGAGCAGCCTATCATCGAAGACGACCCCATCGCGGTGCGCCGCGCCAAGCGCGAGGCGCTCATTGCCGCCGGGCAGGACCCCTACGGTCATGCGTTTTCCTCCACGCACCACGTGAGCGACCTCGAGGCCGCCTACGGCGGGCTGGAAGACGGCGAGTCCACCGAAGACGAGGTGGCGGTGGCCGGCCGCGTCATGGCGAAGCGCGACCAGGGCAAGGTGGCGTTTTTGGAACTGCGCGACGCCTCCGGCACCATCCAGCTGTTCTGCCGCGTGAACGCGCTGGGAGAAGACGCGTTTGCACGGCTCAAGGACCTGGACGTGGGCGATTGGATCGGCGCGCACGGCACCATGATGCGCACGCGGCGCGGCCAGCTGTCCGTGGCCGTGACCTCCTTCGAGCTTCTGTCCAAGAGCCTGCGGCCTTTGCCGGAGAAGTTCCACGGGCTGGCCGACAAGGAGACGCGGTATCGTCAGCGCTACGTGGACCTGGTCATGAACCCCGAGGTGAAGGCCACGTTCGAGAAGCGCTTCAAGATCATCTCCGCCATTCGGCGCTACATGGAAGAACAGGGCTTCTACGAGGTGGAGACGCCCATCCTGCATCCCATCCTGGGCGGCGCGAACGCGCGCCCCTTCGTCACGCACCACAACGCGCTCGACAAGGACTTCTATCTGCGCATCGCCACCGAGCTGCACCTCAAGCGCCTGCTCGTGGGCGGCTTCGAGAAGGTGTTTGAGATCGGGCGCCAGTTCCGCAACGAGGGCATGGATCCCTACCACAACCCCGAGTTCACCACGATGGAGTTCTACCAGGCGTTCAGCGACCTCGAGGGCATGATGGGCCTCACGCAGGGCGTCGTGCAGGCCGCAGCGCAGGCCGCGTGCGGCACGCTGCAGATAGAGTACCAGGGGCAGCAGGTGGACCTTGGCGGCACGTGGCGCCGCGCCACCATGATCGAGCTGGCGAGCGCCGGCGCAGGCGAGGACGTGAGCTTCGAGCGTACCCGCGAGGAGCTGGCGGCCATCCTGGAGCGCAACGGCGGCCATGCCGAGGACGCGTGGGGCAAAGGCAAGCTCATCGCCGAGATCTTCGAGGCCGTGGCCGAGGAAAAGCTCGTCCAGCCGACGTTCGTGACGGAGCATCCCCTCGAGGTGTCGCCGCTCGCCAAGAAGAAGGCGGGAGACCCGAACCTCACCGAGCGCTTCGAGCTGTTCATCTGCGGGCACGAGTACGCCAACGCTTTCGGCGAGCTTAACGACCCGGTGGATCAGGCCGAGCGTTTCCGCAAGCAGGTGGAGGCGAAGGACCTGGGCGACGACGAGGCCATGGGCTACGACGACGACTACGTGCGCGCG
>CAJFVW010000151.1 GCA_904420575.1 uncultured Gordonibacter sp. | reverse complement strand
GGTGCGCCAGGACTACGACAAGTGCATCGGCTGCCGCATGTGCATGGCGGCCTGCCCCTACACGGGCGTGCGCTCGTTCAACTGGGAGGAGCCGAAGTACACCATCGACTTTTCCGTGGGGAGCGTAGAGGTTCCCGTTCATCAGAAGCATGTGGTGGAGAAGTGCACGATGTGCTGGCACCGCCTGGCGAAAGGGGAAGAACCTGCCTGTGTCGAGGTATGTCCCGGGCGCGCTCGCTTCTGGGGCGATCTTGACGACCCAGCGAGCGAAGTGTCGCGGCTCGTTCGCGATCGCGAATACCAGCAACTGCTCGCAGAAGAGGGCACCAAGCCCTCGGTCTACTACCTCGTCTAGGCGAAAAGGAGAGAGACATGTCTGAAAACGCACAGGCGACCTCCGTCGCCGGGGCCCCTGCGGCCCGAAACGGGGGAACGGGCGCGGCGAAGCGCTCCGGGAAGGGCGGCCGCGGCCTGACCGTCGGCATCGGCGTGGGCGCCGTGCTCACGGTTGTGGGGATCGCGCTCTGGGCCGTGCAGCTCTCCGGCGGCATGGCGCAGACGGCCATGAGGAACCTGGATTCCTGGGGCCTCTACATCACCTGCTTCATGTTCTTCGTGGGGCTCTCCGCCGGCGGCCTCATCATATCGTCGGTGCCCAAGGCGCTCGGCATCAAGGGCTTCGGGGGCATCTCCAAGGTCGCCATCTGGACGTCCGTCTGCTGCACGGTGCTGGCCATCGGCTTCGTGGTGGTGGACCTGGGCCAGCCGGCGCGCCTGTGGGAGCTGTTCGCGTACTCCAACCTGGGGTCGCCGCTCATGTGGGACATCATCGTGCTGGCCATCTACCTGATGCTTTCCGTCGTGTACCTGTGGGCCTACCTGCGCCACGAGGCGGGCAGGGTGTCGGCCGCGGCCCTGCGCGTGGTGAGCGTGATCGCGCTCGTGTGCGCGGTCATGGTCCACTCCGTGACCGCATGGATCTTCTCCCTCCAGCAGGCGCACGAGATGTGGCACACGGCGCTCATGGCCCCATGGTTCGTGAGCTCTGCGCTCGTGTGCGGCACGGCGCTGGTGCTGGTGGTGTGCATCGCGCTGCGCAAGTCCGGCTACCTCTCGCTCGGGCAGGACAGCATCGTGAGAATGGCGAAGCTGCTCGGCGCGTTCGTGGTGGTGGACCTCTACTTCTTCGGCTGCGACCTTCTGACCGCGGGCTTCCCCGGCGGCTCGGGCGCCGAGGTCGTGGGCATGCTCGCGTCCGGCCCGCTCGCGCCGTTCTTCTGGACGGAGGTCGCGGGCTGCGCGCTCGCCGCCGTGGTGTGCTTCGTGCCGCGCCTGCGCACGAACCCGCTCCTGGTGGTGGCGTCGCTTCTCGCCATCGTCGGCATCTTCTGCAAGCGAGTGCAGCTTTTGGTGGGCGGCTTCCAGCTCCCGAACGTGGAAATGCCCGGCGCCGTGACGCAGTACACGGTGACCAACTGGCAGGCCGGCATGGCCGGCGCCTACCAGGGCATGGTCTACTGGCCGGCCCCCATCGAGTGGGGCGTTACCCTGGGCGTGGTGGGCCTGGGCGTGCTGCTCCTGTGCGCGGGCCTGAAGTACCTGCCGCTCCGGCCTGCGGGCGACGAGGCGTAGGGGGAGGCGGCGCCGGCCGCCAAGGCCTCGCGCAGGTCGGGCGGCCGGCGCCGGACGGCGCTGGAGAAGGCGAGGTTCTTGCATGGTGCGGAAACTGGCCATAACGCTCGCGGCGTTCGCGCTCGTGTGCGCGGTCGTCCTCGGCGCCGGCGCGCTCGCGGAGCCCGCGACGGCGCTGCGCCCCGTGGAGGCGGCCTCGCCGTGCCCCGCGACGGGCTGCGCGTCGGGGGAGTGCCACGGCTTCGACGCCGTGCCCGGGCCCGACGGCGCCCACGAGATGCGGTGCCCGGAGGCGTCGTGCGCGAGCGTCGAGTGCCACGCGTGGGACTCGCTGGTGGGCCGCTACCGCCAGGCGTCCGACGCCAGCCTGAACGTGTGGGTGCTCATGCCGGTGGCGCTGGCGGTGGGG
>CAJFVW010000150.1 GCA_904420575.1 uncultured Gordonibacter sp. | reverse complement strand
CACGCCTCAAGCACGCAACCCGAACGTACGGCGGGCCACCGTGTCGCGTTCCTATTTGCGCTTGCTCCGGATGGGGTTTTCCAAGCCACGTCGTTGCCGACGCGCTGGTGCGCTCTTACCGCACCGTTTCAGCTTTTCTCCCGTTGCCGCGCGCCGAGGCGCGTGTTCGCGGGGGAGTCTTCTTTTCTGTGGCACTAATCCGTCGGGTCGCCCCGCCCAGCCGTTAGCTGGCATCCTGCCCTATGGAGCCCGGACTTTCCTCACGCCCGAAGGCGCGCGATCGCCTGGCCCGCTCGCGTATGGTATTCTAGCATATTGTTCCGTTGGCTTGACGGCCAACGGTACTACTCGACGCTGCGGGACGTTCTGGTACAAAATCTTGCCCCTTTCATGCTTGTCCTCACGTGCGAAAGCACGCTCGGCCGCATGACGGAGCAATCTTCAGCACCAGAACGCCCCTCGCTGACGTTGGATGGACCGGGAAGACAAAAAACGCTGGGCCGGGAAATGCCAGACGTTGCGAAAACGCCGTTCGCCCCGCAACCGTCAAGCAAGGAGCATGCATGCACGACCAATTCTCTTTTCGATTCGCCACGCCTGCCGACGTCCCCGCCGTGCTGGACCTGATACGTCAGCTGGCGGCCTACGAACATGCGGCCGACGAAGTACGCGCCACGCCCGAGATCCTGACGACGTGGCTGTTCGACAAGCAGGCTGCCGAAGCGCTGCTGGCCGTGAGCGAGGACGGCACCATTGTGGGCATGGCGGTCTTCTTCCAGAACTTCTCCACGTGGACGGGCATGGGCGGGATGTACCTGGAAGACCTGTACGTGAGGGAGGACCGTCGGGGCGCCGGCGTGGGCCGGACGCTCATGGCGCAGCTTGCGCGCATCTGCCGCGAGCGCGGTTGGCAGCGGCTCGACTGGTCCTGCCTGGACTGGAACGAACCGAGCCTGCGCTTCTACCAGGGGATCGGCGCCGACCGCATGGACGAGTGGGTGCATCACCGCCTGACGGGCGCGTCGCTTTACGCCCTTGCGGCCGAAGCCGGCGCGCGCGGCGAAGGGGGTGCTGCCCGATGAGCACCTGTGCGCTCGTGGGAGCGGTCGACTTCAACGCAGGGGATTTCCAAGCGCGCCAAGCAGCCGGCGCGTTCGACTTCGTGATCGCGGTCGATGCGGGCTTCGCGCACCTGGAGGCCCTCGGCGTCGAGCCGGACATGGCCGTGGGCGACTTCGACTCGCTCGGTTACGTGCCGAAGTGCCGCCGCGTGTCCCGCCATCCCGTGAAGAAGGACAAGAGCGACATGGAGCTGGCCATGGAAAAGGCCGTCATGTGGGAGCACGAGGAACTGATGGTGTACGGGGCGCTCTCCGGTCGGCTCGACCACACGCTGGCGAACCTGCAGCTGTTCGCCAAGTTCTCCGAACGAGGCCTGCACGTGACCGGCATAGGCGACGGCTTCGCCGTGCGCCTGCTCACCGGTCCGGACGTCTTCGACCTGCCGGAAGGGCTGGATGCGGGGACGGTGTCGGTGTTCGCGGCGAACGATGTGGCGAAGGGCGTCATCGAACGGGGGCTGGAATACTCGCTGGACGACGAGGCGCTCACGAACCGCACCTCGCGCGGCCTTTCGAACGAGCTCACGGGCGAACAAGCCACCATCGCCGTGGAAGAGGGCACGCTGTACGTGTTCTATCCGCTGGGCTGACGGGCAGAGGACGACGTCGACGCTGCGGCCGGCCGGGGCATCCCGCCTTCGCGCGATTTCGGGACACCGCGGCCGGCCTCGCTGGTTCACGACGCCAACCTGAGCGCCCTGTTTCAACCTGCTGGCGGGCGTTTTCGTGCATTGCGCGAATCGGGGGATCGCGCGGTGGCCGGTTGACGTATACTGGCCTCGCACCTTTTCATACCGGGGAGCTTGCAGCCGCTTGGCGGCCGGGCAGGCTGAGAGGAAGCGCCGGAACGCTTCGACCCGAGGAACCTGACATGGGTAATGCCAACGAAGGGAGTTCTATGACGCATCACGAAGCGTCGCGGGCCGCCGCGCCCGCCGCACCGCCCCCCACCGTCCGGACCGTCACGCAGATCGATGCCGCGCGTGCCGGCACGGTGACGCGCGAAATGGAGATCGTGGCCCAGAAGGAGGACCGCGATCCCGAATTCGTCCGCGAGGGCGTGGCTGCCGGCCGCATCGCCATTCCCGCGAACATCCGCCACGAGAGCCTGTCGCCGGAGGGCGTGGGCGCGGGCCTGCGCACGAAGGTGAACGTGAACTTAGGGATCTCGGGCGACCTCGCCTGCGAGGCCGAGGAATGGAAGAAGGTGGACGTGGCGCTTGAGCTGGGCGCCGAGGCCATCATGGACCTGTCGAACAGCGGCAAGACGGCGGCGTTTCGCCGGGCGCTCATCGAGAAGTCGCCGGCCATGATCGGCACCGTGCCGATGTACGACGCCATCGGGTATTTGGAGAAGCCGCTCATCGGCATCACGGCCGCGGACTTTCTCGACGTCGTGCGCGCGCACGCCGAGGACGGCGTGGACTTCGTCACCATTCATGCCGGCATGAACCGCCGGGTCATCGAGTCGTTCCGTGAAACGGGCCGCCTCACGAACATCGTGAGCCGCGGCGGCTCGCTCATCTTCGCGTGGATGGAGGCCACCGGCAACGAGAACCCCTTCTACGAGTTCTACGACGAGGTGCTGGCCATCCTGCACGAGCACGACGTGACCATCAGCCTGGGCGACGCCCTGCGTCCCGGCTCAACCTACGACGCCACCGACGCGGCCCAGATAGCCGAGCTCGTCGAGATGGGCAAGCTCACGAAGCGCGCGTGGGATGCGGGCGTGCAGGTGATGGTGGAGGGCCCCGGCCACATGGCACTCGACGAGATAGCGGCGAACACGAAGCTGGAGAAGCGCCTGTGCCACGACGCGCCCTTCTACGTGCTGGGGCCGCTCGTCACCGACATCGCGCCGGGCTACGACCACGTCACGGCCGCCATCGGCGGGGCCGTGGCGGCCGCTTCGGGCGCGGACTTCCTCTGCTACGTGACGCCGGCCGAGCACCTGCGCCTGCCCGACGCAGCCGACGTGCGCGAGGGCCTCGTGGCCACGAAGATCGCCGCGCATGCGGCCGACATCGCGAAAGGCGTCCCCGGCGCGCGCGAGCGCGACGACCGCATGAGCGACGCCCGCCGCCGCGTGGCCTGGGACGAGATGTTCGACCTCGCGCTCGATCCCGTCCGCGCGCGCAGCTGCTTCGAGAGCGCCCCGCCCTCGACCGACGGCACCTGCACCATGTGCGGCGAGATGTGCGCCATGCGCACGGTGAACAACATCATGGACGGACTGACTGTTGACTTGGGAAAAGCGTGAGTCGACCCGTTCGGCGCTGCGGGCCGTGACGGCGCGAAAGCTCCCCCTTCCGCTGCTCGCTTCGCTCGTGCGCTTCACTGCCTCATGCTTTTGACGGTGCCCTTCGGGCGCGAACAGAAAAGGCGTTCGGAGTCGCTTTCGCGCCGTCACGGCCCGCAGCGCCTCGATCGCCCTTTATCGAAAGGAACGACATCATGGAACCATTCGCTTTGAAGAACGCTCTTGAGAACGTGCGGAACACGACGCCGCTCGTGCATTGCATCACGAACTACGTCACGGTGAACGACTGTGCGAACGCGCTTTTGGCGAGCGGCGGCAGTCCCATCATGAGCGACGAGCCGGCCGACGTGGCCGACATCACCGCCATCTGCGGCGGGCTGGTGCTCAACATCGGCACGCTGAACGCGCGCTCCATCGAGGCCATGCACGTGGCCGGTGCCCGTGCGGCCGAACTGGGCCACGCCATCGTGCTCGACCCGGTGGGGGCGGGCGCTTCCGCGCTGCGCACGGACACCGCCGGCGAACTGTTGGACGAATTGCCGGTGCGCGTGGTGCGCGGCAACATGTCGGAAGTGAAGGCGCTCGCCGGAGCGTCCGCCGCCACGCGCGGCGTCGACGTGAACCCCGACGACGTGGTGACGGAAGAAAACCTGGCCGCGAGCGCCGCGTTCGCGCGCGACCTGGCCGCCCGCTCGGGTGCGGTCGTGGCCGTCACCGGGGCCATCGACATCGTGGCCGACGCGGACCGCGCCTTCGCCATCCGCAACGGAAGCCCCCTCATGGGCCACATCACGGGCGCGGGCTGCATGCTCACCTGCGTGTGCGCCGCCTTCGCCGTGGCGAATCCCCAAGCCCTCTTGGAGTCCCAGGTAGCCGCCGTGGCGGGCATGGGGCTTGCCGGCCAGCAGGCGGCGGGGCGCATGGGCGGCATGGACGGCAACGGGTCGTTCCGCACCTATCTGCTGGACGCGCTCTACCGCCTGAACGGCGACGCGTTGGAGGCCGGCGCGAAGGTGGAGGAGCTGGCATAGGGCTTCGAAGGGAAGGAGGCGCTCCATGTATCCACGGGAAAGGCTGCGCCGGGCGATGGCGCTCTATGCGGTGACGGACCGCACGTGGCTGGCCGGTCGCACGTTGCCCGGCTGCGTGGCCGAGGTGCTTGCAGGCGGTGCCACGTTCGTGCAGCTGCGCGAGAAGGACGCCCCGCACGAGGAGACCGTGGCGCTCGCCCGCGCCATTCTGCCGCTGTGCCGTCGGGCGAGGGTGCCGTTCGTCGTGGACGACGACATGCAGGCCGCTCTCGAGGCGCAGGCAGACGGCGTGCATGTCGGCCAGGACGACGCCGCCTGCGCGGACGCGCGCGATCTTCTGGGGCCGGACAAGATCGTCGGCGTGTCGGTGCAGACCGTGGGGCAGGCGCTGGCCGCGCAGGCGGCGGGCGCCGACTACCTGGGAGTGGGCGCGCTGTTCGGAACGCCCACCAAGCCTGATGCCACGCTCGTCTCTTTGGACGAGCTGCGCGCCATCTGCCAGGCCGTGGACGTGCCCGTCGTCGCCATCGGCGGGTTGAACGAGCGCACGGTGCCAGCGCTTGCCGGCACCGGCGTTGACGGGGCCGCGGTCGTCTCGGCGCTGTTCGCCGCTGCGGACCCGCAAGCCGCCGCCCGCACGCTCGCGGCCCGGGTGCGTGCCGTGCTAGAATGAGGGCGGAAGCCGACCGCCCTGAAGGCGTTTCGCAAAGGGCGTTGCACGGCCGGACGAAGCGGCTCGAACGGGGGCGGACGGCCCAGGCCTAGGCGGCCCGTCCGCTTTTGCCTGAAACGACGTGGGGCGATGCAGCCCCGCCGACACCATGACGAAAGGACTTCCCATGCTGGGAGACGAAACGAAGAAGACCATGGTCGACATTGACGCCATCGATCCCGACGAATGCGCGCTCGTCGTCATCGACGAGCTGGGCGACCCCACGGGCACGCCTCTGGAACCCGTCCTGAAGCCCGCGATCGAGAACACGGCGCGGCTGGCCGCCGCCGCCCGCACGCACGGTGTGCCGGTGGTGTTCGCGAACGACGCGCACCTTCCCGGCCTCGACCACGAATTGGACCTGTGGGGGGAGCACGGCATCGCAGGCACGCCCGAGGCGCAGACGTCGCCCTTGCTCGACCCGCAAGAAGGGGACTTCACCGTCGAGAAGCGCCGTTACAGCGCATTCTTCCAGACGGGCCTGCGTCTTCTTCTGGACGAGCTGGGCGTGACGACGCTCGTCTGCGTCGGCATGGACACGAACATCTGCGTGCGCCATACGGTGGCCGACGCTTACTTCAACAATTTCGACATCGTGGTCGTGTCGGACGCCACGGCCACCTTCCTGGTGGGCGACCAGGAGGAGGGGCTTGCCTACATGGAGACGTGTTACGCGGCCGCCGTCGTGACCACCGACGAGGCGCTGACCCTCTTCGAACGCTAGGCGGAACCATGGCGTCCATGGAAGCGGTGCTGAGCATCGCAGGGTCGGATTCCAGCGGAGGGGCGGGCATCCAGGCCGACATCAAGACGATCGCGGCGCTGGGCCTGTTCGCCGAAACGGCCGTGACGGCGCTCACGGCGCAGAACACCACCGGCGTCTTCGGCGTCCTCGACGTGGACCCGGCGTTCGTCGCCCAACAGATCGACGTCGTGTTCGAAGACATCCGTCCGGCGGCCGTGAAGGTGGGCATGGTGTCGTCGTCGGCCATCGTGGCGGCCATCGCGGAAGCGCTTGCGCGCAACCATGCCGAGAACGTGGTGGTCGACCCGGTCATGGTGGCCACGAGCGGCGCGAGGCTCATTTCGGACGAAGCGAAGGACGCACTGGTGGCGCACCTGTTCCCGCTGGCGGCGGTCGTCACGCCGAACCAGCCGGAGGCGGCTGCGCTCTGCGGCTTTCCCGTGGAGAGGGAGGGCGACGTCGAGCGCGCGGCGCAGGCCATCGCGGCTCTTGGCGGCGGGAAGGCGGCCGTGCTGGTGAAAGGCGGGCACGGTGCGCGCGCCGACGACCTGCTGCGCTTTCCCGACGGCACCACGACGTGGCTGCGCGGCGAACGCATCGAGACGGCGAACACGCATGGGACGGGCTGCACGCTGTCTTCCGCCATCGCCTGCGGCCTGGCGCGCGGACTTCCGTTGGCGGAAGCGGTGCGCGCAGCGAAGGACTACGTCTCCGGAGCGCTGGCCGCCGGGCTCGACCTGGGGCGTGGATCGGGCCCGCTCGACCATGGCTACCTGGTCCGGCGCTAGCCCGTCCTGTCGGCTCGATTCCGGCGCTGGCCCACGGCCCCGGTTCGGGCGAAGCCGGGTGCTCGCGCCGGCGTCTCCCCCAGTGCGCGCGGGCGAGCAAGGCGTGCACAGCGGCTACCGGCCGGGTGCCGGAAGCGTCGCCTGCGCTCCGTCTTGGCATGCGCAGGCGCGCAGGTTTTTGAAATTTCGGGCATTGGGGGCTTGACGCGGCGTAACGTTGCCCGTAATATATTCACTCGCGCTTGCGTCTTGCTTCGGCGAGGCGCGCATCGGGCAGCCGATGGGGTGTCGTCTAATGGCAGGACAGCGGTTTCTGGTGCCGTATGTGAGGGTTCGACTCCTTCCACCCCAGCCATTTTTACGGTATACTGCACAGCGCACCATGTGGCTCCGTCGTCTAGCGGTTTAGGACGCCGCCCTCTCAAGGCGGAGGTCGCCGGTTCGAATCCGGTCGGAGCTACCAAGGAAACAACAGGCCGGGGGCGTACGCCCCCGGCCTTTCTTTCATCTCCATGTCCCTGCGCACGGCTTCGGACGGGGGCGTCGGAGGCTTTGCCGCGGCCGCCAAGACGCCCGCGCGTCAGCGCCGCTGGTCGAAACCGTCGGAGAACCCCACGTTCACGTGCAGGGCGTCGCAGAAGGGTTTGTTGCGCGACGCGCCGCAGCGGCAGAGCGCGTAGCGGTTGCGCAGTTCGTATTCGGTGCCGTCTGCGGCTTCCAACGTGATGCGCCCATGCACGAACAGGGGGCCGCTCACGCCTTCCTCCGTGTCCTCCAAAAGCGTGATGCCGGGCGCCAGGTTCGGCTCGTACACCTGCGAGGTCTCCGTGTCCACATGGGTGAGCCGTCCGGCAGGGCAGTCGGACGAGGCGCGGACGGCCTCGCGCTTGTAGTGGGGGTCGTACGAAGCCTCCGTCAGCGACCACACGTCGCCGTCCTCGCGGTGGCAGAAACGGGCGTAGGCGCACCGGTTGTCGTCGAAGAGGTAGACCCCGTCGCCAGGATACACGTCGGCGCGGTCGCGGTAGGGCTCGTGCCCGGCCGTCTCGGTTCCGTCGAAGCCTTCCAGATGCGATCCGTCGCAGAAGGGCGGCGTGCTCGTCCTGCCGCAGCGGCAGAGCGCGTAGGTTTCCTGGTCGCTGAACGTGCGGCCCGTGCGGTACTCGCGGTGTCCTGCCACGGGCACGATCGCCGCCTCGTCGAGAGGAACGCCTCCTTTGACCACGTAGGGCCCGTTCTCGGTGACGGTGATGCGCATGGTGCCCGTCGCATGTGCGGCTTTGTCCTGCACAGGCTGCTCTGTGGTGCGCGGCCAGGCGGTTTCCACGTTTCCTTCCATGGGAGTCCTCGCTTTCGCTGTGTCGGTGGGTCTCGCCGCCTCAGTATAGGAGGGGGAGGGCCGGCATCTCGCAGAGGGAACCTCTGCGTTGACGCAGGGAAAGGGAGGCGTTACCCCCGGCACGGGCGGCAGCGGGCGAAGGCGAAGGCGAAGGCGAAGGGGTACGCCTCACTCCCCGCTCTGGCGCGCGCGGGCAAGGTCGGCCTGCTCGGCAGCCCATCCCCGCACGAAGGCGGCGAGCGATGCAGGGTCGTTCTCCACCTCGTCGTCAATGACCGCGTCGAGCGCCGCCGCCAAGGCCGCGCCCACGGCGCGTCCTGCCGGCACGCCCAGCGACATCACGGCGTTGCCGTCCAGGGCCAGCTTCTTGCGGCAGAACGCTTCGCCGTCGGCGAGCACCCGGGACAGTGTTTCTTCCAGCCGACCGGCCAGCAGCACGCGGTCCGCGCAGCCGGGGCCGTGCGCCAACGCGTCTGCCCGCTTGAGCTTGCACAACGCCGCGAACAGCGAGGGATCTCCCCCCATGCGCGCGATGGTGCGCTTGACCGCCTTCGGGGTGGGTTCCAGGACGTCGTCGTGATGGGCGATCAGGGTCGTCACGCGGTCGCAGAACGCGCTCGGCAGGCGCAGCCGCTGGAACGCGCCGCGCGCCACCTGCACGCCGATGGCGGCATGCCCGTAGGTGTGGCCAACGCCGTTCTCGCCCACGAAGAACGAGGCCGGCTTGCCGACGTCGTGGAAGAGCGCCGCCCATCGCACGAGCGGATCCTCGGGCGCATGGTGCAGAGTCCAGGCCGTATGCTCCAAGACGTCGTATATATGGTAAGGGGAGCGCTGGTCGAATCCCTTCATGGCCACCAGTTCGGGCAGCACGGCCGCCAGCACGTCGACCGTGCGCATGAGCGCGTCGTGAACGAAAGCGCCGCGCACGAAGCCGTCCAGCTCGTGCGTGACGCGCTCTGCGGAGATGCGGGCGAGCAGGTGCTTGTGGGACAGCAGGGCGTCGTACGTCTCGTCCTCTATCGCAAAACCCAGCTGCGAGGCGAAGCGGCAGGCGCGCAGGATGCGCAGCGCGTCCTCCCCGAAACGCTCCTGCGGGTCGCCCACCGCGCGCAGGGCGCCGGCTTCGAGGTCGGCCGCCCCGCCGAAAGGGTCCAGCAGCCCGCGCGCAGGGTGATAGGCCAGGGCGTTGACGGTGAAGTCGCGCCGAGCGAGATCCTCTTCGATGTTGCGGACGAACGAGACCTGCGAAGGATGCCGTGCATCGCCATAGGCGCCTTCGACGCGATAGGTGGTGACCTCCACCGGCGTGCCTCCCACCACGGCCGTGACGGTGCCATGCGCCGTGCCCGTTTCGTGCGTGCGGCAGCCGGCGTCCTCGAAGGCGCGCTGCGCAGCCTGCCATGAGGCGCTGGTTGCGATGTCGACGTCGGCGCAGGGTCGTCCCAGCAGCGCGTCGCGCACGAACCCTCCGACGCACCATGCCTCGTGTCCTGCGCCTTCCAGGATGGAGAGCGCCCGCGCGGCATGCGAAGGCAGCTCGGCCAGACGTCGCGCCGGCGAAAGCGCCGTTTTGGGCGCGGGACCCTTCTTTTCGCCTTGCGAGCCGTCCGTCATGCCCATGAACCTCCTCTCGCGATCGGCGGGGCGGGATCGTGGGGCGAACGAAGGAGGCCTTGCCCGCCGCACGGGCTTTCCCGCAACATGCTTATAATAGTATGTCATGATACCGTTTCGCCGTGTGGTTCGCAGCATGATGAGCGGGCTTGTAATGAATTGTGAGAAAAATTGAAAATTACCCTTGCAAAACGATTGAAGCATCTGTATTATAGGCAAGCTGCGTTTGAAGGAGAGCGCACAAACCCGCTCGTCGAAGGGGTGTTTGCTTCGTCGAGAGTTTCCTCCCCGGAAAACTTTTTCCCGGAAACGGAAAAAAGTGCTTGACGGGAGGGTGACGGGAAGGTAATATATCTCCTTGCGCGTCT
>CAJFVW010000149.1 GCA_904420575.1 uncultured Gordonibacter sp. | reverse complement strand
TTTCCCTCGGCGAACCATTTACCATCCAGCTTACTGCGGGAATCCCAGCTGCGCCCGCTCTCTGTGAGTGCTCATGATGGCTTGACTCTCGCCTCATCGGTTTCAGGTATTAAGTTGTGACGCAGACTATAACACAAGGCACGGGAACCCTGTCAAGAAGAATTTCCGAAGGTGCGCAGCCGAGTACAGCGACGCAGTGACACGGCGGCACGCAGCGGCACCCCGATGCTCGAACAGGCGGCTCTCCTGTATGGTCCGAATCTGCCCGACATGAAAACCGACTCAAAATGTCTGAAATAGCGTTTTGTGTATGGATTAAAGGACCATCAGAAGGCTCGGATCCAATCAAAAATTTCGCGACCTGCTCTTATGCCTCCATTCAGCCGCGCGCGCCCGTTCAAACCCATACACAAAACGCGATCCGGGGCAATTCGGATGTTGCTATTATGTCAAACCACCCTTTCCTGCCCGACGCTACCCTGTGGGCGCATCAGACGCGGCGTACACCATAAGGCGACATCGAATTGCCTGTTTGCCTGCGGGTTCGCACGTTTCGTGCGACAGGCTTCACCTTTTCGTGCGACACCGTTTCCGCCCGTTTTGCCACAATGGGCGCCAGCACTATCGGTCTTGGCGGCACGCCGCCGAAGCGCCTACGCCGGGAGGGCACAGGCGCACCATCGCAACAGGGAGGAAGCTACATCATGGCATCATTGAGCAGAAGGCAGTTCGTCATGGGCGCGGCCGTGCTGGGAGGCACGCTGGCATTGGGCGGCTGCGCGCCCCAGAACAAGGAAGAAGGCGCCGCGACCGGCGATGCGGGCGAGGGCCTTTCGGCCGACATCGTCGTCATCGGTTCGGGTCTGGCCGGCGAGGCGTGCGCCCGCTCGGCGGCGCAGAACGGCGCGAAGGTCATCCTGGTGGACAAGGCGCCCTTCATCGGCTCCACGTTCCAGACCTCGATGGGCAACGTCTCCATCTGCCAGGTTCCGGAAAACGAAGACTACTGGCAGTTCACCGACGGCGAGACGGACACGATGGACGCGTTCCTGACGCGTTACCGTGCCGCCACCGAAACGGGCAAGGTCGACGCCCCCTATCCCGACTACGACCGCGTGCAGGCCGTCATGCAGGCCAGCTGCGAGACCATTTCCTGGCTCGAAGAGATCGGCGTGGACTTCCAGCAATCCTTCACCAAGGACCAGGTGGGCACCGACACGGTCAAACCCGACGTCTCCGCTGCGGCGGCAGGCCAGGTGGGAGGCGCGTTGTTCGTGGAGAAGATGCAGGCCGAACTCGAGAACCTGGGCGTGAACATCATGCTTTCCACCGAGGCCACCGAGCTCATCCAGGAAGGCGACGCCGTCACCGGCGTGCGGGTGGACGGCCCGGACGGCAAGCAGGACATCATGGCGCGCGCCGTGGTGCTGGCCGTGGGCGGCTTCGGCGGCAGCAAGGAATACTGCGACCAGCTGGTGCCGGCCATCAACAAGATCGGCTTCCAGTACCAGGGCAACGCGCTCAACACCGGCGACGGCATGACCATGGCAAAGGCCGTGGGCGCGGCGCTGTACGACGACTGCTGGGTCATCCCGAACGTCATCGTCCCGTCGCGCGCGCTTACCGCGGTCGACCAGCAGTTCTCGCTCATCTGCGACCCGTCCGTTTGGGGCCAGGCCTTCGAAGGCGGCCACACGTCCGACAAGCTGCTGGTAGACGCCGCCGGCACCCGCTTCATCAACGAGGCGTCCCCTGCCATAGCGCTGGCCACCACCATGGCCGACCGCGACGCGGCCCCCTACTACGTCCTGTTCGACGGCTCGGACGCAGAAGTGACCGCGCTTCTGGAAAAGGGCCTGGACACCGGCGACGTGATCAAGGCCGAAAGCGTCGAGCAGCTGGCCCAGGACTCCGGCGTGGCCGGGCTCGCCGACACATTCGCGACCTACCAGGCCGCCGCGGCTGCCGGCACGGACGGCGAATTCAACAAGAAGGCCGAGAACCTGGTTCCCTATCAGGAAGGGCCGTTCTACCTGGTGTCCTATGTCCCCTCGTACGTGGCCACCATGGGCGGCGTGAAGACCGACGCGAACTGCCAGGCCGTGCGCGAAGACGGGTCGGCCATCGACGGCCTGTACGCCATCGGCGAGACGACGCACCGCTTCATGTACAACCGCAGCTTCGTGCGCCACTGCTCCAACTCCAGCGCCCTCACCATGGGCCGCCTGACGGGCGAGGCGCTCGCCCAGGCCTAGGCCCTTCGCACCTCCAGGCGTTCCCCTCCCCTCCTTGGCCCCGCCGTGCTGTCCGCAGCGCGGCGGGGCCGCTTTGGTGTCAGAGGCCCGTTCCCCCGAGTCCAATCCCGCGTCAGTCCCTGAGCAGGCGGCTTTCCATCTCTTCCAAGGTGTCCAGCAGTTCCTGCCGCGAATGGATGCCCATCTTCACGTACGAGCGCCTCAGGTGCGTCTTCACCGTGTATTCCGAAAGCATGAACCAGTCGGCTATGTAGCGCGCGCTCCGGCCCGACGAGTATTCGCGCACGATCTCCGCCTCCCGTTCGGAGAGGCCATACGTGGCCACCAGCAGCTCGAACGCCGCATCGGCCGGCCCAACGCCGGGCTCTCTGTCCGGAGCCGTGGCCTCGCCCTGCACGTCCTGGCTGCCTGCATGCGCGTGCCCCGCACCCGCATGCCCGACGTTCGCATGCACCACGCCCTTCCGCCCGGCCTCCCGGCCATCGGAGACCGCCGCACCGCCTTCGTCCAGCATGCCGGCGTCTTCGACGTCCTCTTCGCCAAGAACCGCCCCCGCGCGTTTCTTGGCAGACGTGGAATGCAGGTAGCCCAGGAAGACGAGGGACGTCGCCACGGCCAGGAACACCAAGGCGGCGATGACGACCAGGTTTCCGTCCAGCCCGAGCGTCGCCTCCATCCAGCGCGACAGAAGCCTGCCCAGGCCCACCGAGAGGCGCGCCACGCCCAACGCCAAGCCCAAGAGGAAGAAGCCCGGCAGCATGCGTTCGTACGCCTCGCTGATGAGCATGAGCCACAGCAACACGTAGAACGTGATGAGCGTGCTCGTCATGATGCTGCCCGCCGCTTCCTCGCCACCGACCCCCAGGCTCCTGAACAGCAGGGCGACGGCGATGCACAGCGTCGCCAGCGGGCTGATGTAGTCGACGTTGGCCTTGCGCACCCGGAACACCGCCAGGTACACGACCATGAAGGCCGCCACGCACAGGCAGATGAACGAGGTCAGGCTCGACTGCGCGTAGTCCAACCCGGTCAAAAGACGATCGGATTCAATGACGAAGCCACAGACGAGCGAAAACGCGAACGCCCCCGCCGTCGCGCGGCGCGCCTTGGAGAAGGCCTCGGCCAGCGTGGCAGCAGGGGCAAGCGACTCCCTCATGCCCTGGGCGACGTCGGCGCGGTACCTGATGCACACCAACAGCATGACCAGGGAAACCACCAGGACGACCGTCAGAAGCCCGTGCGAGAGCATGCCCGCCTGCGAGGCGAGGAAGAACGTGGCGACGTCCACCACGTACGAAAGGGCGATCATCACCAGCGAGAAGCGTGGCCGATAGGCCACGAACACCGCCATCCAGCACAGGATGGTCAGCGACCAGCCCATGCCTGCGGCCGCCTGCATGACCAGCTGCAGCGGCACGGACGTCACGCCAAGCGACCCCAGCACCAGATAGACCGCCATGGCGGCGACGCCGATCAGGAACAGCGGCTCGGGCCGCTCGACCACTTGGAAGTAGGAAAGCACGGCCACGACCAGAAACGTCGCCCCGTCGACGGCAAGGCCGAACAGAGCGAATTCCTGGCCGCTGTAGGGGCCGGAATTCGAGTCAATGAGCCGAGCACCCTGCAAAAGGCCGAATCCCACGATGCACAGCACCATGAGAACGGCGGTTTTCCTGTCGACAAGCTTCTGCACTGCACGGCCCTTCTTCATGGGTTGCCTCGTTCGCAGTGCGTATACTACCACACGCCTGCATGCCCCTCGGATTCCACGCCAGTTGGCGCACGTGCACGTTCCCTTCAGGTCCCCAGCTCGCATGGTCGCCCGAAACGGTCGGCTTTTTCCCACACCGCGACCGTTTCGGGCGACCATGCGAGTTCCGCTTTCCTCCGTTCCCCATAAAATGCTTCTAATTCGATAACATTTTTGGGGAGAAACAGGCCTTAAGGAAAGAACCATATCCTTTCTTCACGTGTTTGCGTATAATCGGTCAGGAGAAGACTGTCACCGCATGCTTCAAACGCACCCGTGACGAAGAGGAGTCCCGCGCATGACCCAGCAACCCCGCAACCCCTATGGGAGCGACCCACGCCGACAGGCCGGCAGCGATCCCTATCGGCGCAGTTCGGACGCCGACCCCTATCGGCAGGGCGCCTACCCGGGAAGGCAGGCGGAACCGCGCTCGGCGCGTCCTCGGGCCGGGCGCCCGGATGGCGCATACGGTCAGACGGGCCGTCCGAACGGAGCGTACACCCAGGCCAACCGCGCTCCTTACGGCCGCCAGGGCACCGGACAGCGTCCCGCTGCCGGAGCGCCCGCCTACAACCGTTCCCGTTCCCAGGCGAACCGCAACCGCACGGCGGGAGGCACCGAGTACAGCGACTATTCCCGCTATATCGATCAACGCCAAAAGCGCCGTCGCAAGAGCCCGCTCGCCATCGTCGTGTCGCTGGTGATTCTGGCGGCCATCGGCGTGGGCGTGTACTTCTTCCTCAACCCTCTCTCGTTCGAAGTCACCGTGAACGGCGTCAAGCACACGGTCGACCGGGGGGCGACCCTGGGCACCACGCTCGAGGAAGGCATGGCTTCCCCGCAGCCGGGCAACCTCTTGGCCATCGACGGCACCGTCGCCACCGAGGGCGGCGGCGACAAGTTCAGCGCCACCGTCAACGGCGAAGCCACCAACGACGAGAAGCGCGAGCTCAAGAAGGGCGATGTCATCGAGATCGCGAATGGGGCAGACACGACCGAGACGTTCCAGTCCTCCACGGAGGAAGTGCCCTTCACGCGCGTGGAGGACGAGAACTACTGGAACGGGTCGCTGCACGTCTACATTCCCGGCGTGAACGGCGTGCGCACCACGAAGACCGGGGACGTGTCCGGCATCACGCTCGTCGAGGACACGCAGCCCGTGGTCAACGAGGAATACAAGATATACAACGCCAACGTGGGCGACGACAAGGTGATCGCCCTCACGTTCGACGACGGCCCCTGGCCCGACTCCACGGACCAGATCCTCGACATCCTGGACCAGTACGACGCCAAAGCGACGTTCTTCACCATCGGAAACCAGATAGAGTCGCATTCCAGCACGGTGAAGCGCGCGCACGACGCCGGGCACCAGATATGCACGCACACCTGGGACCACGCCTCGGGCAGCGGGCAAGGCGTGAACCTGACGTACATGACCGCCGACGAGCAGATCAGCGAGGTGCAGAAGGGCATGGAGGCCATATCCTCCGCCACCGGCGCCGATGCCAGCACCGTCATGCGCGCGCCCGGCGGCAACTTCTTCGGCGACCTGGTGTGGACGCTGCAGCCCTACATCACCGCCGAAGTGGGCTGGAACGTCGACACCGAAGACTGGCGGCGCCCGGGCGTCGACGCCATCGTCGAGCGCATCGAGAGCGCCCAGCCGGGCGACGTCATCCTCATGCACGACGGAGGCGGCGACCGCTCGCAGACCGTCGAAGCGCTCAGGCAGGCGCTGCCCGTGCTCAAGGAGAAGGGCTACCGGTTCGTCACCGTCGACGAGCTTTTGGCCTACCCCATCCCCACGAGCAACGAATAGCCTGCCGGGCCGAGCGAGCGGCGGGCAAACTGCCTCTCGGCCCTCGGAGGCCGCAAGAAAGCGGCCGCACAACAAGCGGGGGCCGCATCTGACACCGGACGCGGCCCCTCGTCAGCCTTCTGAAGGTTGGCATTCGATGAGGTCCAGCAGTTCCTGGCGCGTGTTTACCCCCGTCTTCTGGTAGATGCCGCGCACGTGGGTCTTCGCCGTGTTGAACGAGATGTTCAGCTTGCTGGCGGCGTGCGCGATGGTGCGCCCCTTCACCAGCAGCACCAGCACGTCCTGCTCGCGGGCGGAAAGCCCGTAGCGCAGCGCGAGTTCCTGCACGGCGGCTTCCCCCTCCGTCAAGTCGTCCTTGTCGCCGTCGGGTCGCACGGCTCCCAGAAGCGTTGACGCAGGACCCGCGCCTTGCCGGGAAACGTCGGCGGCCTCGCAGATGAGCCCCTCGTTCAAGAGCAAGGTCGACGTGGCGAACACCACGAAAAGGGCAATGACCGAAATCGCCACCACCGTGGTGATGCCGCTGCCCATCTGCATGCACACGCCTGCCCCGAACGCCTGCCCCACCGTTGACCCCAGGGCCGACCCCGCGCGCCCCAAGCCGAACACGCGCACGGCAGAGGCCCCCGGCGTGAAGGCCACCTGGGCGCACACGCACCAAACAAGCAGGATGAGCACTTCGAAGGCAACCGACGTGAGCACCTCCCCTCCCACCAGGCTCGCGTCGGAAGACGCCACGAAGCCCAGCAGGGGCATGAGGCTGATCCCCGCGCCCGAGGCCACGATGGCGGCACGGTACAGCCGCGGGATGTTCAGCCCCTTCCCCAGCAGGCCCATCCCCACCAGGACGGCAAGCACGGCGGCAGATGCAGCGAAAATGCTTTCGGCCGCGTGGCTTTGGGCCGGCATGACGGCCAGTGCGAAGCCCCGCAAAACGCTGACCGCAAAGGACAGAAGGGCGATGCCGAAGAACAGGCGGGCCAAGAACCTGCCCGAAACGCCGTGCCTTTCGAGAGGCTTCGTGTCCTGCGCGGCGCTGCCCGGCAGTCCTCCCACAAGCGTGCACGCCGCGGCCGCCAAAGGCAGCAGCGACATGAACGCAAGGCCCATCGGGCGGGGCAGCCCCAGCGCGACGAAGTACAGCATGCATGCCAGCACCAAGGACGCCATGGCGCACGATGCCGACCGGGCAGGCTCTGCCTTGCCGTACACGCAGCCAAGCCGAAGCACCACGAAGGCGGTGGACGATCCCGTCGCCACGCCGCCCACGCACAGAAGCACGTCGTTGCCGGCCTGGGCGGCCCCGGCGATCACCAGAGTGCCGGCACACGCCACCAAGCCCGCGCCGAGAACGAAGGCCCGTTTGCACACCAAACGCTCGGCACGACGGGAAAACAGGGCCGAAAGCAGCAGCGCCGCCGAAAGGGTCAGCGTGGACACCAGGTACACCGAAAGCACGGTGCTGCCCTGTTCCGGGCCAGCTTCCCCTTCCGCCAGCAAGGGGCTGCAGTAACACAGCCATATCCAGGCGTGATACGCGCCCAGGCCTAGATACGGCAGCCCCGGCCACTGCCGGCCCAATCTGCCTAGCGCCGCGTCTACCCGTTGCATGGCTCATCGCCCCGCTCGACCGAAGCCCGTGCGGGTTTGCGCCCCTTCGACGTGCCAGGCATCAGGGGAAACGTGATCGCATGGACCGGGCAGGCATCGGCGCATTCGCGGCATTTCAGGCACTCGTTCAAAGGCGCGGAAAGCGCCGGACGATGCAGGTCGATGCCTTCGGGACATGCGTCGGCACACGCGTGGCACGCCTGACCCCGGGTGGTGTGCAGGCACACGTCCGCTTGGGACGTCGGGCGGAAGGTGCAGTTTGCGCGTGACAGGAGGGAAAGCAGCGCCCCCAAAGGGCAGAAGCGGTGGCACCATGAGCGCAACGCCACCAGCTCAATCAGCAAAATGGCGGGAAACACCAACAACGACCAGGTCACTTCGTTGAACTGGAACAAACGCCACACCACCACCAGCGTGCCGAAGGTCAGCCCCACGGGGCATACGAGGCAGAACACGGGGAAGCCGAACAGCGCCGTGGTCAGCACCGTGCCGCCCAACACCCAGTTGCGCGCGTCGTGCACGCCGCCACGTTCCGGCGCCGCAACGTCGAGCAGGCCCTTCCGTGCGGTACGCTTCGCGGCGGAATCGATGGGGGCGTCCGCGCCTGCAGCCGGTCCCGATTCCTTCCCGGCTGCCCTTTCCTTGGACCGCTTGCCTCCGAAGACGCGGCGCAGCAGCGGAACGGGGCAGCCCCACGCGCAGAACGCACGGCCGAGCAGAAGCGTGAGCACGACCACGATGGCCAGGCCAATCAGCAGGGGCGGCACCACCGTCTTCGACGCGATCATGGCCTCCAGCCCGCCCAACGGGCACAACGCCGCAACGTCGGCGAACCCGAAGGCGCTCGGCGATCCGGTGCCCGTGTGCGCCGCCAAACCCAGGCACACCAGCCCCACCACGAAGAGCGCGCTCAGCGTACGCAGCCCCGCAGCCTTCACGCGACGGCCCTTCGCCTCCTTCGGACGGCTCTCCCCCGCAGCCCCTGCACGGCCTTCCTTCGACGCCTCAGAGGCACGCGCCGTCACCGATTCCGCACGCCTCTCCCCCGCAACTTCCACGAGGCTTGCCCCCGTCGCATCCATGCGCGGCTCGGGAATCCCCTCTTCCCCCTTCATGCCATCATCTCGCTCTCGTCTTCCACCGCCGTCTTTCCCCCGTGCGCGAACCGCTCGGGCGCCACCACCACGATGCCGCGGCGCGTGCCGCCCGCGAACGAGCGGTACACCAGCGCGGGGCACGCCTTCTCGCACGCGCCGCAGCCGTTGCAGGCCGTGGCGTCGATTACCGGATGGGACGCCTCGTCAAGCGAAATGGCCTCGTAAGGGCACGCATCGACGCATACCACGCAGCCTTGGTAGTACGCGATGCAGCGGTCCTTCTGCACCACGGCGACGCCCAGCTTGTCGCGTGCCGGGTCGAACGCGCCCAGGGCGCCCGTCGGGCATGCACGCTGGCAAAGGCCGCAGAAGTCGCAGTACCCCTTGCGGAAATCCAGCACCGGCGTGCGCGCCTGCAAGAACCCGTCTTCCACATGGCCTACCGCCACCACGCCGGTCGGGCATGCGCTGCGGCACCGGTCGCACTTCACGCAGGACGCAAGCAGCGCGCCTTCGTCCTGCCCGCCTGGCGGGCGCAACAGTCCGCCTTTTCCTGCGCACGCCTTCGCCACCGTGCCCACGCCCGCGCACGCGGCCGTGGCGGCCGCAAAGCCCACGAACGCGCGGCGCGACAGGCCGGACATGCTAGGCCGCCTCTTCGCACCCAAGGCCGGCCAGCTCGTCCACCACCGGGCGCTCGACCGCCAACAGGCCTCGGACCAAGTGTGCGACACCGCGATAGAACTCGGTCCGGCAATGCCGCTCGATGTCGTCGGCAAAGGCAGGCAGCCAGTTCGCCAGATGGTCGTTGAAGAACGCCTGCTGCTTCAGCGCCAGCGCTGCAAAGCGAGGCAGGTCGCCCGCCTGAAGCGCCACTGCCGTGCGATCGACCACCTCGGCCATGAACTGCAGCTCGAAGCCGACGTGGTCCTCGGGCGTGACGTTGCCTGCAGGCAGGTCCAGGCCTTCGGCCCGGTAGGCCGCAAGCACGGCGTCGCGGGCGTCCTGCATGAGCAGGCGCCCCTCGCTCGTGTACACCGACTCGTAGGGTGGCGCCGTCAGCTTGTCGAAGTTGCCTGCTCCCAAAAACAGACGCGCATAGTCCACCGCCAACTGCTGGCGCGTCTGAGGGCCACGCTGCCCCACGTACTGGGCCATCAGTTCGAACCCACGTCCCATCTGCCCGTCCTCGACGGGGAAATCCTTCCCCGCCATGTCCTCTATCTGTTCTTCGGTCAGCTCGTGCAGAAACACGTGCGCCAAGAAGCGGTAGAACTCCGCGCGCGCCGTGCACGATGCCAAAACGTCGGTCTTGAGTCGTTGATCCATGTTCCTTCACCTTTGTCTTTCGCCATCGTCCCCTCGCCATGCCAGCCGTCCTGCTTCGGCCGGCGAGGCGCTGCCGCTGGAGGGTTGGCCGGCAGCGCCTCGCCGGCCGGCCGGGGACGCGACGCCGTGGCTTCGGCGCCCCGTCCCGGCACAAGCCGCGTCGTGGAATGCTAGATGGACACTCCGAACAGCGACATGAGCGCGCTGCCCGCCAGCCACATGAGAGCGCGCAGCGCCACCGATCCAACGAGGGCCCCCACCAGGGCCACCACCGCATACGCGAGGCCCTTGTCAGGATGCTTGGCCATAACCCAGCCACACACCATAGGCAGGGCGCCGCCGCACACCGCCACCGCGGCCCAGAACAGCAACGCCTGCTCGCCCACGGCCATGCCCGAGACGAAACCGTATGCCGCAGACAGCACCAACGCCGCAGCACCGCCGACCAGCACTTCCCAGCCGGACAGGCGCACCGCCGCCACGTCCTCTTTCAGCACGGCGGTCAGCACCGCCCACACGGCCGTGCCCGATGCTGCGGCCGTGCCCAGGTAAGCGAGCGGCAAGGTGGGCGTGTTCCACGCCGCCTGCGAGGCCATGAGGTACGAAGACCCGCACGAGAACGTGAACGCAAGGGCCAGGACCATGCCCACCAGGGCAAGCGCCTTGCGCACCCCCGCGCCTGCCTGGCGCTTCACCAGCACGGCGAACACGATGGCCACCACGGCCAGCAGGCCCAGAAGCAGCGCCTCCAGGAAGATGCCGGGCGCCGGATGGGCCAGGGCGCCCAGCATGCGGTCGGGATGCGACAGGTGGGTGACCGAACACAGGCCTCCCAGCGCCAACAGGACCACCGCCAGAAGAGAAGCGGGGAACGCCGCCTTGTTGGTGCGCTGGACGAAGGCATCGACGCCCACGCAGAAGAACAGCCACGCACCGGCTCCCGCCAGCGCCGTGAACGAAACGAGCGACCACTGGATCTCCATGCTACACACGCTCCTTCCACTCGCCATGCATGCTGGTCATGATGTACTTGGTCGACGGATGGTTGCCCACGTCCTCCAAGGTGTGGATGTCTGCCGGGTCGTACTTCGCCAGCTCTTTCGACACGTCGGAATCAGGGTCGTCCAAATCGCCATAGAACCGAGCGCCGGTCGAGCAGCTTTTCACGCAGGCAGGCAGCTCGCCCTGCGCGGTCAAGTGGCCGCACAAGGTGCATTTCTCCACCGTCTTGCTGGCGGCGTTCCAGTCGCGCACGCCGTAAGGGCACGCCATCATGCAGTACTTGCAGCCGATGCACTTCTCGCGGTCGATGAGCACCTTGCCTTCTTCGTCGCGATAGCTGGCGCCTGTGGGGCACACGTGCACGCAAGGCGCGTCCTCGCATTGCTGGCACATGGTGGGCAGCGCATAGCGCGTCATGTCGGGGTATTCGCCGAACGGCCCCACCATCACCACCTTGTTCCAGTGCTCGCCCAGCGCGATGCCGTTTTCCATCTTGCAGGTGATTTCGCAGGAATAGCATCCCGTGCAACGGTCCACGTTCACCACAATGCAGTTACGCGCCATGATCAGAACACCTTCTTCGTCGGATCGGAGGGTTGGGGCATCCACGGTTCGAAGTCGGCCGGTTCCGTCCACGTGCCCTCGGGAGCGCCTTCGGGGCAGGGATACACCTTCACCATGATGCCGCGCAGCGTGTAGGTGCCGAATTCAGGGTTGTACGGCGCCTCCGTCTTGGTCAGCACGTTGTAGTTCATGGCGGTGAAGGCCGGCGTGGGGTCTTCGGCGTCAAGGAACTCGGGGTTCCAGAAACGCTCCTGATACAGGACGCCCTTCGGAATGCAGGTGGTCACCTTGGCCTTGCCGCGCGTTTTGCCCCGGCGCGACTCTATCCAGGCCCAGGTGCCGTCCTGGATGCCGTACGCTTCGGCGTCCACCGGGTTGATCCACAGTTCCGGCACCGGGTATATCTCGCGCAGGTAGGGAATGTTCCGCAGCGTGCCGTGATGGTACATGGGCAGGCGGCCATTGGTGATGACCAGCGGATACTCGGTGTCGTTTAGCGGCGACTCCGCAGGCTCCACGTAATAGGGCACCGGCTCGTAGTCCTCGCTTGCGGGAGGCAGCAGCACCATGGGCTCTTCGGCCGACGTCGCCCACGGCATGCCGGTGCGGCCCAGCGTGACCACCGACTCGGCGTACATCTCGCACTTCTTCGAAAGCGTGCCGAAGCCTGCCGGCTTGCCCGTTGCGGGGTCGATGTCCTTGTAGCCGTAGTAATGCCGGAACTCGTCGGGCGTGCAGAACTCGTAGACACCCTTTTCGCACAGCTCCTCCCAGCTTATCGGCAGGCCGCCCATATGCTGCGCGATCTTCTCGTCCTCGTCGTGCGGAAGGGGCATGCCGCCGGCCGTGGCGGGGTCGAACTGCTTCGCGCAGTGCTCGTTGCCCAGCTCCGCGCACTTCTTCACGATGCTGGACCAGATGATGCCCTCGTCCACCGTTTCGAACAGATGCGTGACCGCCTGGCGCACCATCACCGTGTTGAATTGCTGGATGACCAGGTTCGTTTCAAGCCATTCGGTGCACGGCAGAATGATGTCCGCATACATGCGCGTGAACGCGGTGGGGTACATGTACACGTGCACGATGAAGTCCACGTTGGGCGCCGCCTTTTCCAGCTGCAGCGAATTGCCCAGCATGGCATGCTTGTTGCCCGAACGCTCTATCCACATGTGTATCTGGTACGGGTCGCCGTCGATCATCATCTTCATGATGTCGGGGATGAAGGCCATGTCCCAGTACATCAGGCCTTTGTGCTCGATATAGCCCGCGCGTTTGAGGAACTTCTCCTTCGAAAGGGCCTGCGGCGCCATGCCCAGCTGCTCCATGATGGGCGCCAGGCCGAAGCGCTGCAGCATGCCGCCCGGCTTTTCGACGTTGCCCATGAGGAACTCGAGTTCCAAGGCCGCGAGCGCGGCCTGGCCCGACTGCGGAGTCTGGTCGGTCGCGACGCCCTGCATGAGGCCGGAGTGCGCCTTGGGGTCGGTGTAGAGCTCCAGCGCCTTCACTATCTGGTCGGCGTCCAGCCAGCATATGTCGGCGGCCCTCTCGATGGTCCACTCTTCGCAGGCTTCCTTCAGCACCTGGCCGCCCGTCTTGCAGGTCATGCCGTTCACCTCGAACTCGCCGAACAGGGGGGCCTTGACGCCCTCGTTGAACGGGTACTGCACCACGACCGGCATGTTCTGGTCCGGATCCCAGATCACGTAGTCCTGTTCGGTGCCCTCCAAGCCGGCTTCGACCGCCTTGAGCGTCAGGCGCGTCTCAGGATTCACCAGATACGGCATGTTGGTCCACTCGCGGCAGAACTCCTCGTCGTAGCGTTCGTTGTCGATGATCCACTTGATCCACGACAGCATCAGCGCCACGTCGGTTCCCGGGCGAATGGGAAGCCAGACGTCGGCCTTGGCCGCGTCCATCGTGAAGCGCGGGTCGATGACCACCGTCTTCAGCCCCTGCTCGCGGTTGCGCAGTTCGGCAATGGCGCGCCCGCCCGTGGCAACCGACGAATTGGAGGGGTCGGTTCCCCACATGACGATGCACGTCACTTCGCTGTCGTTGAAGTAGTAGTCGCGGCCGTTGTTGTCGGCGAACGAGAGGTCGGGCCCGCTGCCGTAAACGAACTGGGCCATGCCCTGGCGCGGCAGGTAGCATTGCGCGCAGCCCGGCTCCCACGAGTTCGGCGTGTTGATGGCCGCGGCGAAGCGCGGGATGTTGGTGAAATGCGGGTTGCCGCCGCCACCGGTGGACACGGTGATGCATTCCGAGCCGTACTTGTCGGAAAACTCGTTGATCTTCGTGGCCACTTCGGTGATGGCCTCGTCCCAGGAAATGCGCTCCCAATCGTTGCCGCCCCGTGCGCCTACGCGGCGCATGGGATACTTGTTGCGGTTGGGATGGTACAGCGCCTGGATGCCCGCCATGCCTTTGGCGCAGATGCCGCCGCGGCTCATGGGGCTTTCGGGATTCCCCTCAAGCTTGATGACGCGCCCGTCCTTCACATGGGCGAGCACGGCGCAGTTGGCAATGCATGCGCGGCACGACGTCTTGACGATGGTCGTCTGGCCGCTTTCCGCCGCGACGGCGGGATCGACCGCAACGAAGTCGCGCGCAGCGCCCATGCCCAATGCCGCAACGGCGCCCAGCGCCGCCACTGACTTGGTGAAGCTTCTGCGTGTCATGTTTGCTTGCGTCATATATCCTCCTCCTCGTCTTTCATGCGCCAGGCCCTGCCCGGCGCCTTGCCTGTTGCCGAAGCGCCGCAACCGCGGCCGGCCGCCTTCGCCCAGGGGCTGCCGCGTGTGCGCTTGCAGGCAGAAACGTACCGGCGATAGGCGCGGCCCGTTAGCCCCGTTGTTCGTGATTTTGCTTTCTTTTCGGGCGACCCCCGCACTGCGAGGGTCGCCCGTTGTTGACGGGTGAGGCTTTGAACAGGAAGTTCTTTATGCTTCCAGCGCAGCGTACTTACCGGCTAGGCGGCCGAAGGTGCCGTTGCGGCCGCAGCAGTTGCCGCCGGAATGGCTCGGATAGGTGTGCGCGTAGTACCCGCCGCTGTCCACGCCTGCCACGAACAGGCCGGGGATTGTCTGGCCGGACTCGTCGAGCGCGTGCATCTGCTCGTCTATCTTGATGCCGTCGAGCGTGCACAGCAGATACCCCGTCTGCCGCACGCCGAAGAACGGCGGCGTGCGCAAGGCGGACAGGCGGTAGGCTTCCTTGCCGAAGTCCTCGTCAAGCTGCTGGTCGTACAGTTCGTTGTAGCGCGCCACGGTGGCAGCGAACGCGTCGGCAGGGATGTCCAGCTTCTCGGCCAACTCCTCCACGGTGTCGGCCTGCTGGATGAAGCCGTCGGCCACCAGGCCCTCGTTCATGCCCATGACCGCGGCAAGCGGAATCTGCGGCGGCGCGCCGTTCTCGAATTCGAAGTAGCGCGAGCAGCCCTGCGTCTTGAAGCGGTAGATGTCCTCCACCAGGTTCGAGTCCCACACGGTGCACCAGGTGTGGTCGGGCTGGCTGAGCGCGGCCTGCAGCACATAGTCGTACGGCACCGACTCGCTCATGAAGCGCTCGCCCTTGAGGTTCACCTTGAGGAAGGGCTGGCTGCCCATCCAGAACCAGCCGCCGCTGCCGTTGCCGTAGCCGCCCACCTCGTCGGGCTTCACGCAGGCGCGGTCGAACATGGCGCTGCAATGCGTGTCGTCGAACGCAGCGCCTGCCCAGATGCAGGCCTTGATGCCGTCGCCCTCGGTGCCGGGGATGGCCGAGCTGTAGCCAATCTTCTTGAGCGTTTCGGGCTGCAACGCGGCCAGCATGTCGATGTTCTGGCCGTAGCCGCCCGTGCACACGATGACGCCTTTGCTGGCGTTGATGCGCACGTAGTCGCCGTCGGCGTTCGTGGCAATGATGCCGCTCACGCGGTCGCCATCCTTCACCAGCTTCACCATGGCGGTGTTGTACTGGAATTCCACGCCCAGGCCCTCGCAGTACTCGGTGAGCACCTGCGCGCCGTCCGGGCCGGCCGGCTGACCGTCGGGCGTCATGGCGAACTGGGGCGAATGGCACGTCTGCATATACCAGTAGTTCTCGCCAGGCTCCTGGCCGCCGGGCTCGAACCACACAGGGATGTCCTTCTCGGCACAGCGGTCCTGCCACCAGTCCACCGTCTCGCCCGAGTAGTCGGCCCACGTTTGCAGCAGGCTCGCCTTGGCGTTGTTGTTGGAGTAGTGCAGCAGCTCCCGGATGACGGCCTGCTTGTCCAGCTCCACGCCCGCCTCTTTCTGCAGGCGCGATCCCACGGCGCCGAAGCCCACGCGCACGCCGCCGCCCGTGAACTTTTCGGCCACCATGGTCTTCGCGCCGTTCTCGGCCGCCGAGGCTGCCGCGAAAAGGCCGGACGTGCCGCCGCCCACCACCAGCACTTCCGTCTCCAGCGTCTTTGCGATGTCGCTTTCGGGAATGTCGGGCTCCTGGCCCAGCCAGCCGGCCGCTGCCGGGTCAGCCCCGTCGGCTGCCTGCGCCCCCGCTTGCGCCGGCGCCTGCTCCTTGGGCGCGCACCCTAAAAGCCCGCCGATGGCCGACAGCGCGCCTGCCGATGCCGCACCCATGATGAAGCCCCTGCGCGACAGGGCCGCCCTCCCGTTTGGTTCTGCCATGTGATCCTCCTTTGATATCGTGAGCCCCTACGTGGGGAATCCGCTGTGCGACGCCTCATGTCGCTCTGGTACACTATTGCGTGGCGGACCGGTGGAAATAATCACCCGGCACGGGTAAACTTCTGGGAATCAAGAAAATCCGTGTCATCGCCCTAAAGGGGTAATGCGGGCATGAGGGGAGGTCAAAGGCGGTGTCCAAGATTGCCGCGCGCAACCAGGCCGCACAGTTCGCAACATGCTGCCTTGCGCTGAGCCTGTCCTACGCCGTCGTGCTTTCGCTTTCGGAGGGCGTGTATGCCGCCATGGGCGCGTCGTCCGAAGTGCGTGCGCTCACCTCGGTGGTGTCGACGGGGGCCCTTGTCGTGCTCGCCATGGCATCCACCTGGAGGCCGTCATGGCTGGGGCCGCGCACGGCCACGTTCGGATGCGCCGGGTTGCTTGCGCTGGGAGCCGTGGGCGTGCTCGTGGGATTCTTCGGCGGCGGGACGTTGCCGGGCACCGTCGGCCTGACGTTCCTCTTCATGGCGGGAAGCTTTTCCATCCTGCTGGTGAAGGCCGGCTGCGTTTCCATGAAGCCGCAGGCCATTCTCGGCTGCGTCTTCGCGAGCTTCCTGCTGGGACATGTGTGGAGCTATGCGTTTTCGTTCCTCGGCCCGTTGGCCACGCTGGTCGCCTGCATCGCCATCACGGCGTTCGTGCTTGCCGCCAGCCACCCCTACTACCGCCCGCTGCTCGAACGCATCAAGGCGACGGACGCACCGGGCGTCCTTGCGGCGACCCGCCCTCGCGCGTTTCTTCCCTTCGGACATCAGGTGTTCATTTACCTGGCCCTGTTCAACTTCGCGCACGGCTACCTGCTGTCGTTCTCTTCCACCGGCGCGACCACCTCGAACTCGCTGTTCACCGTGGCCACCATCCTTGTGGTAGGCATCGTGCTCGTCGTGCGCAAAGGGCGCATGTTCCCCGACGCGCTGTTCGCCGTGTCCGTGCTTCTGGTCACAGGCGGCATCCTGCTGGCGCCCATCGCGGAAGTGGACGGCGACTTCGCCGCTTTGTTCCTAGCGGCGGGAGTGGCGTGCTTCAACCTGCTGTACCTGTACGCGCTGCTGGTCATCAGCTCGAAGAACAAGATCAACACCATCCCCGTGCTTGCTTGGGGAGCCAGCATCGAGTCGTTCTTCATGCTGGCCGGAGGCATGGCGGGACAGGGCATCCTGCAGGCGTTCGCCGCCGACCACACGGCGGTTTCCGTGCTCAGCGTGATGGTGGTGCTGGTCATTTTGGGCTGCATTCTTTTCACCATCAGGTCGTTCAGCTTCGACCGCACCATCGCCGACATCGAACCGGATTCGTCGTTGTCCCTGGCCTCGCACTCGGAAGCATGGGAGCGCCGCTGTGCCGAGATTGCCGCGCAAGCCGGCCTGACCCAGCGCGAGCAGGAAGTGTTCGTGCTGCTGGCGCGCGGCCGCAACAGCCCCTACATCCAAAAGGAACTGGTGATCACGAACAACACCGTGAAAGCGCACGTCAAGCACATCTACCAGAAACTTGGCGTGAACAGCCACCAACAACTCATCGACCTGGTAGACGCCCGCACCACGTAAGGCGACTAACGGCCGCAGGCGCCCCCTGCTTCCACGTCCTTCGCGGGACACTGCTTGGGCGGTGCATATAGATGCGGCTTCCTTTTTGGCCATCCGGAGCGCTCGTGGCTATCCGGGATACGCCTGGCCATCGCCCGCAACGGAGAGGACGCGCACCGGCGTCAGGCCAGCCCCGCCTGCTCCAACATCTCCTGGGCATGGGCGAGCGACGCCTCGGTGACGTCACCGGAAAGCATGCGGGCGATCTCGGCCGGGCGCTCTTCGGCAGAGAGGCGCTGCAGATCGGTTTCGGGCATGCCCGACTCCCCTTCCGCCTTGCGCACCACGTAATGGGCCTCGCCGCGCACGGCCACCTGCGCCAGGTGCGTGACGACGATCACCTGGTGCGTGCGCGCCAGATCCGCCAGCACGTCGGCCAACGCCACGGCGGTGGCGCCGCCCACGCCGGCGTCCACCTCGTCGAACACGAGCGTGTCGACCTCGTCCACGGCGCCCAGCACCACCTTCACGGCCAGCATGACGCGGCTGACCTCGCCCCCCGAGGCGATGCGGGCGAGCGGGCGGGCCTGCATGCCTGCACCCGGCCGGAACAGGTACTCCACCGACGAGGGCCCCGTGCGCGTCCAGGCCGCGCGCTCGAGCGGCTCCACGGCGCACACCAGCTGGGCGCCGCCCATCTCCAAGCGTGCCATCTGGGCAGTCACGGCCTCGCCGAAGCGCGGCGCCGCCTGCAGGCGGGCCTCGTCCAGCACGCGGGCGGCCTGCGCCAAGGCCTCCTCCGCCGCATCGAGGGCCTTCTGCGCCGCGCGCTCGCGCGCAGCCGCATCGTCCACCAGCGACACGAGGTCGGCCGCCTCGGCGCGGCGGGCCAGCACGTCTTCCATCCGCGGGCCGTACGCCCGCAAGAGCCCCTGGAGGTCGGCCATGCGCTCCTGTTGGCGTGCCAGAGCTTCAGGATCGAACTCCACCTCGTCGCGATAGGCGCGCGTCTCTCGCGCCATGTCTTCCAGGACGTAGCCGGCCTCGCGCAGGGCGTCGGCCCACTCTCCCAGCCGAGCGTCGAAGCGCGCCGCCCCGTCGAGCGCGGTCACCGCGCCGCCCAAGGCATCGAGCGCACCCGATTCGCCCGCGAGTGCTTCGTGAGCGGCATCGGCGGCCAAGGCCAGCGCCTCGGCATGCTCGACCTTCGACAGGTCGGCCGCAAGCTCGTCGTACTCTCCTTCGCGCGGGTCCACCGCGTCGATGCGCTTGAGCACGAAGCGCGCCTCGTCCAGCTTGGCAGACGAGGCCGCAGACGCGTCGCGGACGCGCGCCAGCTCTGCCGCCGCTTCGGTTGCCGCGTCGAAGGCCTGTTCGTAGGCCTTCCGGGCCGCGGCCACGTCCTCGCCCGCCCAGGCGTCCAACAGGCGCACGTGCACGGCGGGCTTCATGAGCTGCTGGTGCTCGTGCTGGCCGCACAGATCCACCGTGGGAGCCACCGCGCCCGCCAGCTCGCCGACGCTGGCCATGCGGCCGTTCACGGTCGCGCGCGAGCGGCCGTCGGCACCCACGCGCCGCGTGGCGACCAGCTCTGCGCCCTCGTACGCGTCCGCGTCTTCCAAGGAAGCGACGCCGAAGAAGCGGCCCGACACGGTCAGCGCGTCCTCGCCGTCGCGCACCGACCCCTTGTCGGCGCGCTCCCCCATGAGCAGCTTCAATGCGGAAAGGAGCGCGGTCTTGCCGGCACCGGTCTCGCCGGTGAGCACGGTCAGGCCACGTGCCGGCTCCAGCGTCGCCTTGCGGATCAACGCCAGGTTTTCCACTTGGATCTCATCGATCATCGCGCACCTCTTGCTGCTCGGCTTTCGGAACCATTCAGTATACCAGCAGCCCTCCTTCGGAGAAAGCCGATTCATGGCAGTACGTCACGGCTGGAACGCGGCTTTCCGCCTAGGCGCAGTAGATGCGGACGGCGTCGCGCAGGAATTCCGCCGCACCGGGCGCGATGGCTTCGTAGTACGCCTTGAAGCGCTCGTCGGCCACATAGGCCTCCGCCAAGCCACGGTGCGCCTCCTTGGAATACGCGCCGTCCTTCCAGAAGGCGCATAGCCACTGCCGGTGCAGGTCGGCAGCGCGCTGCGCGTCCGCGCCCGCCGGGTCGCCCAGATCCATGGCGGCCAAAAGCGCGTCCTTCATCTGCGCCTCCAGTTCTTGCGTGCGCTTCCACTGATCCTCGTTCATGCCCATCACCTTCGCGTTGCTGGCGTCGGCCGCTTCGTCGCCCCAGCGCTCGCGCACCTCGGCACCGTGCTTCCGCTCGTTTTCTTCCACGAGGCCCTGCTTGAACGCCTCGAACTTCTCTTCGTCCTTCATCGGTTCGTTTCCTTCCATGCAGGCGAGCGTCTTCTGCACGCTCGCGATCAGTCCGTCCAAGCGCTCCCGACGGGAACGCAGTTCGCGCAGATGCCCGGACAGCGCCGTGCGGACATCGAAGGCGGGGTCGTCGAGCAGCCGTTTCACGTCCGCCAAGGCCATGCCGCATTCACGGAACAGCAGCGCATGCTGCAGCCGGTCCACCTCGGCCGGGCCGTAGAGCCGATACCCGTTCGCCGCACGCTGCGCCCGCACCAGCCCCACGTCGTCGTAATGGTGCAAGGTGCGCACCGTCACGCCTGAAAGCTCGGCCAGCTCATGCACCGTATAGGTTGTGCGCCGCCCGTCCTTCCCGTCCATGGCAATCCTTCCTGCCCCGATGGCCGCTCGTTTCCAATGCCGCCGGCTGTCGGCCTGCGTGCGGAGCCTTCGCCCGCTTGCCGAGCCAGGCCTTCGCATGCTTGCCGCGTCGCGCCTTGGCATGCGTGCCGCATCGCGCATCCGACCGGCCATCCGCTGACGTCTGCGGTGGCGCGAGCCGTCCCGCGGGTGCAAGGCCCCGGCCCGTCGCCATGACGACAGCCTACACCCTCACGTTACGTGAGGGTCAAGAGGTCAAGGAGAAAAACTTCTGTTGCTCGCGCGGACTTGCAGAACCCGTGACGCGCGCGAACGCAAGGCGTGCACGAACCCTACATGGCCTGCCTGCGCGGCGCGCCCAAACCTGCGAAACTTTCGCAAGGCGGACCGGCACCGACATGGCGGCGACCGGCCGGGTGTATAATCCGCCTCAGGCAAGGAATCTCGCGGCAAGGCATTCGGCCGCCCGACGGCAAGGCAGGCGACAGCCCATGGACGAGTCCAGACAACCCGACAACAACCTGCCCTTCTCGTGGATCACCTTCATCTACGACCTGGTGGACGTGCTGGGAGAAGAATGCCGCTCCCCCGAAGAGACGCTCGAGTGCTTCGCGTACGTGCTGGAAACCTACTACCCCAACTTCCGCATGACCGTGTACTACACCGAAGACGAAGGCGACTCGGAAAAGAGCCATCTCATCCTCCAAAAAGGCTATTCCCTCCCCATGGACGAGTTCGAGCGCATGATCGACGAGAACGAAGCCTTCATCAAGCCGTACGGCCTGGCCCGCCGCGCCATGTTCGTCGATGACTACGACAACACCAAGTCGCTCATGGGCAACGTCTTCGACGAAGGCTGCGCCGCGCACATCCCCATCGTGAGCCGGCGCGGCCTGCACGGCTGGTTCACGCTCTCCGCCATCGACAAAAGCTACACGTGGTCGGACAAGGAACGCAAGTGGCTGCCGGTCGCGGGCCATATCTGCGGGTCGTATGTCGACCTGATGCGGCTCGTGCAGCAAACGCGCATGGCCGACTGCGAGCAGGCGGAGGACGACGTGGTGCGCTTCTTGACCACGGCGCTCGACAAGCGTCGGCAGGATCGGGGCATCGCCGACATCGACGACCATGCAAAGACACCAGCCCCCCCCCCGCACGCGGCGCCGCCTGAAGCGAGGGCGAAGGAGCAGGCCCTGCTCGGCCGGCTCACCGCGCGGGAACGCGAGATCCTGGGCATGGTTTCGAGCGGCCTGTCAAACGTCGAGATATCGGAACAGCTGTTCATCAGCAAGCACACGGTACGCAAGCACCTGGAGAACATCTTCGCCAAGCTCGACGTCAACAACCGCACCCAAGCAGCCCTGTTGGGAGAACAGCTGAACGCACGCTGAATCGCTCTCCCGGCGGCGGGGGCAGTGCCGACCCGCAGCGGCGGCATGAACGGGCGCCAAGCTCGTTGACCTCGCCGCACGCGAAGCAATAGGCGCCTTCGCCGTTCAGCTTTCCCTTGCACCTGCCGCAGTGGCTGCATGCGTATCCGCACATGGTCTCGCCTTCCCTGTCTCGAATCGCCCAGCGACCCCCTACTGCTCGGCTGACCCACCCCGCTCGACTGCCTCGCAGAACCCGGCAGTCCTGTCATCCGGCTGCTCCCCGTCGCCAAGCAGTTCCCCGTCGCTCGAAGCCTTGCACCGCCCATCGGTTCCGGATCTCCCAACGGGTCCGGCACGCCTGCGCGGGGAGCGCGCGGGCGCTCATGACGACAGTGTCTGCCACCGTCCGGCTGCAGGCAATACGAAAGGATGCGCAAAAAATACGAAGCGCACCTTATTGACAGCCCCAAGGGGGTGCGGACAAAAAGTTGGACACTCCGGTGTCCGGATTGGAGTCCGCATGTACCCGTTGGAGACCAGGGAGCTCGC